>NZ_CP151080.1:966250-1276875 GCF_050821495.1 Ottowia caeni
GCAGGCAAAGAAAGGCTCACGCACCAGGCTCCTGCGCTTTGCGCCCGGCGTCTTCACGACAACGCCCTTTGTGCATGACTACTGGGAAGAGGTGTTCCTGGTTTCTGGTGACCTCACGGTCGGCAATGATGAGTCAGGAAATGGTGGCACACCTTTCGTCGGAACGACCTACGCTTGCCGTCCGCCGGGGGCTTATCATGGTCCCTTCAAGTCGGAGAACGGCTGCGTTCTACTCGAGATTCACTACTACGACCCGGCTTGATTGAGCTTGCCAGGTCCCAGCGGGGCAGGGCCCCGCTGGGATTTCATTTTGTGAAATCGGATTAATCTGCAAAAAAGCAGTTTCTTGAATGCGAGTGGACGTGTATCCAACTATCAATGCCCTTTCAGCGGACTTGTCTCATGGCCGCACCAGCTCGGTTGAACTAACTGAAGCTGCTTTGGTGCGAGCGCAAGATCCTATGGGTGAGGGCTCGCGGGCCTTCACACGCCTGGATGCCGAGCGTGCACGTGCTGCTGCCAAGGCCAGCGATACCTTGCGGGGCGCTGGCATCGTCCGGTCGCCGTTGGAAGGCATTCCGATCTCCATCAAGGACCTGTTCGATGTGACCGGTCAAACTACGACGGCGGGTTCTGTCGTTCTTCGCGAAGCTGCAGAGGCTCAGCGCAATGCCGTCGTCGTCGACCGGCTGATTGCTGCAGGCGCCGTCATTGTCGGGCGAACGAACATGACGGAGTTTGCTTTCTCGGGGTTAGGGTTGAACCCCCATTACGGCACCCCGAGGAACCCCTGGAACCGGGAGGAGGGCGGACGCATCCCCGGTGGCTCTTCGAGCGGCGCAGCGGTGTCCGTGACTGATGGCATGGCCGTGGTGGGTATAGGCTCGGACACGGGCGGGTCGGTGCGTATTCCATCAGCACTTTGTGGGCTCACCGGCTTCAAGCCGACACAAAGGCGCGTGCCGAATGATGGGGCGTTACCCCTTTCAAGCTCTCTCGACTCGGTTGGTCCAATCGCAGCCAGCGTGAGTTGCTGTGCAATTACCGACGCTATTTTGAGTGGTGAGCCGTGTCCTGACCTGGAGGCGCGCGCGTTGACCGGCATGCGCCTGCTCGTGCCCACTACCGTCGCTCTCGACCACCTGGACGATGCGGTCGCCAGTGCGTTTGAGCGTGCTTGTTCAAAACTCGCTGCAGCTGGCGCGTTCATCACCCGCGCAGCGCTGCCCGAATTTGGCCAGTTGGCCGGCCTGCAGACCAAGGGATCCATTGTCGGCGCAGAAGCCTGGGCGTGGCATCGTTCCCTGCTTGAGACGCAGCAGGGCAGCTACGACCCCCGGGTAGCCACCCGCATCATGAATGCCCGTCAGATTGGAGCTGCTGACTACATTGATCTGCTGACTGCGCGAAGAAAATGGATTGAATCAGTGGAACAACGCATTGCACCATACGATGCGCTGCTTATGCCCACTGTCCCGATCGTCGCTCCACGGATCGACGCATTGGAGAAGAGTGACGAAGCGTACTTCGCCGCCAACGCGCTGATACTCCGGAATCCGACCTTCATCAACTTCATGGATGGCTGTGCCATCTCGCTTCCTTGTCACCATCAGGGAGAAGCGCCTGTCGGTCTGATGCTGGCCGCAGCCGGAGGACGGGACCATGAGTTGCTGGCATTGGCGCTAGGTGTCGAGAAAATGCTCGCCAGGTAGGAGCTGGGCTTCACCGGGACGATGGTGGCGTGGAGTGAATGAGCCGCTTGCGTGAGCCCTCCGCAGATCTGACGAACACCTGACGCTGGCATACTGCCAGTTGACCATTGTTCGTCAGTTTCGCGCCCCTAATGAACCAACAAACCCTCTCTGGCTTCATATGGTCTGTCGCCGACCGCCAGACCGGCGAGGCAGCTGCCAAGCTCAAGCAGTTACTGAGCACTGAAGAACTCAAAGACCTGGCCGACGGCGGCGAGGTGGGCACAGAAGACCTGATGGCCGCCCAGATGGCGACCCGCGCGAATGATTTGGGCATCACCTAAGTCGCGTTCACGGCCACGCCCAAAACCAAGACGCTGGAGCTGTTTGGCCTTCTCCCCAAGCCAGATGAGCCGGCAGGCGACGGTAATCTGCTTGCGCCGTTCCATTTGTATTCGATGCGCAGGCCTTTTTAGCGAAGAGAATTACGACAGGCAGCCAACGCACGCGGGGTATGCTCCGCAGATCCATGTTTTTTCGAAAGCTCCCGTGATCGGACGCCTTGCTGGCCTATTGGCCGAAAAAAATCCACCGCAACTCTTGATCGACTGCCACGGTGTGGGTTACGAGGTGGATGTGCCTATGAGCACGTTCTATTCCTTACCCGCCGTCGGCGAGAAGGTGACGCTGCTGACGCACTTTGTGGTGCGCGAGGACGCCCAGATTCTTTATGGGTTTGGAACCGCGCCTGAGCGCGAGGCGTTTCGTCAGCTGATTCGCATCAGCGGAGTGGGGCCCCGCACAGCCCTGGCCGTGCTGTCCGGAATGAGTGTGATTGAGCTTGGGCAGGCGGTCACCTTGCAGGAAGCTGGCCGGTTGGTGAAGGTGCCAGGTATCGGCAAAAAAACCGCCGAGCGCTTGTTGCTAGAGCTCAAGGGCAAACTGGGCGCAGATGTGGGCACCACGGCTGCTGCGCCCCAGAGCGAAGAGGCTGCAGATATTCTGCAAGCTTTGCTGGCCCTGGGTTACAACGATCGTGAAGCTGCAGCCAGCATGAAGGCGTTGCCGGCTGGGGTGGGGGTGAGCGACGGGATCCGATTGGCGCTGCGTGCGCTGGCTAAATAGGTAGCCCTATAGGGCTTCCCGGGGGCCTTCCGGCGTTCCGGGAAGAAGCAAGAGGAATCGCTTGTAGGAGCGGCTTCAGCCGCGATTGGTTTCCTTCCGAGCACGAGACGCCATTGATGACGGTGACCCTTCGCGGCTGAAGCCGCTCCTACAAAGGTAGGGATGATGGAGGCCGTTTTGGGCTTTCAAAGTTTTGTTTCTCATGAGGCATTTGCGTCATCTCAAGCTGGTCTGAAACCTTTCGCTAGCTTCATGGAGATGTCAGCGGCTGATGCCGATTCGCATCCGCTAGCATTCTGGCCACTCCACAGCGGCGTGAAGTCGGTGCTTCCAGCCTTTTCGGCTGCCGCTCGCAATAGTCCCATGGCATTGGTGGCCAGTGGAAACTCGGGCGCCACGCTGCTGATGGGCCCCAGCTCGCGCATTACTCGGTTGAGGATTCCCCTTGCCGGCCGACCCGTAAAAAGGTTGGTCATGGCCGTGTGCCGGGCCGCTTCGCTTTGCAGCGCCGCTCGGTGTTTCGCCGAAGTGCTGGCTTCGTCGGCGCACAAATAGGCAGTGCCTGCCTGTACTCCGGACGCGCCCAGGGTCATGGCGGCGCGCACACCGGCTGCATCTGCAATGCCGCCAGCAGCGATGACCGGCAGCCGCACTGCCGCGACGATCTGTGGCAACAAGGCGAAAGTGCCGACTTGCTCGGTCAGGTCCATGCTCAGGAAGTGGCCGCGATGCCCGCCTGCTTCCAGTCCCTGCGCAATGATTGCATCAGCTCCATGCTCCTGAAGCCAGATGGCTTCACGGACCGTGGTGGCCGACGACAGCACAAAGGCTCCCCAGGATTTGACGCGGGCCAGCAGTTGGGGCGCCGGCAGACCAAAGTGAAAGCTGACGATGGGGGGCTTGAAGTCAGCAAGTATGTCTGCGGTTTCGGTGCTGAAGGGCAGCCTTCCCGGCCCGCCGGGAACGTTGTTGATGTCAAGCCCGTATTCCGCGTAATAGGGCACGAGCGCCTGGCGCCACCCAGCATCGCGCGCGGCGTCGGGCACGGGCGTTGTGTGGGCAAAGAAGTTGATGTTGTACGGCAGGCCGCTCTGACGCAGTTTCTCGAGTTCTGCACGCATGGGCTCCGCGGCCAGCATGGCGCACGGCAAAGAACCGAGCGCGCCCGCGCCGCTAACCGCCAATGCCAGGGCGCTGCCTTGCGCGCCAGCCATCGGAGCCTGGATGAGGGGAAACGAAATGCCGAGTCGTGCGCACAAGTTGTTCATGTTCAACCGCCCTTTTCTAAAGCCACATTCCTGAAGCCACATTCTGACAGCGAGCGAGAGACACCTCTTGGGATGCCCTGCATAACTCCCTGCGGTCTGTGGCAGCACGGCCTCGGGCGATCCGCTGCGTTGCTTTTCTTGCCAATAGCTGGGCTATTGGCTGCAAAAAGACGCCTTGCGCCTCATCCCGAAGCGCACTACCACCGACTCGCGAGGGTTATGCAGGGCATTCCTTGCAATTCTCCTAAATATTTAATATATTAAATAAATGTCAGCAAAAGCCAGACTTAAGCGCCGCAACCTGCCCCTGCTCCTGCTCAAGGCGCGGGAGGCACTCATGGAGAACCGGCGCCCGGCTTTGCGCGAGCACGGCCTTTCTGATCAGCAGTGGCGGGTGTTGCGCGTGTTGTCTGATCCGGCGAACACGTTTGGGGTGGAGACTGGCCGGCTGGCCCGGGAGGCGCATTTGCTCGGCCCGAGCCTGACGGGTGTGCTGTCACGCATGGAGCGGGACGGCGTGGTGCTGCGCCATCGCAGCGAAGAGGATGCGCGCCGCAGCGTGGTGCGTGTCACCGAGGTTGGACTGAAGCTGGCCGCCTCACTTTCGGTTGTTATCGAGTCGCAGTACGACGAGCTGGAAGCAAGAATTGGCCGACCCAAATTGAACCAGATCTATGACTTGCTCGATGAGCTGATCGACCTGCAAAAAATGGATCAAGACAAAGGAAATACCATGAAGAGGGACGTGGCATGAGCGCGGTGAGTGTTCTATGAATCCAGCCGTTTTGTGGCTGCCGCAAGGCACGGTGTATGGCGCCCTGCTCAACTTCCGCCGGGAGTTCGATTTATGGGCACCAAAAATGAGCGATGCTCCTTACAAGGCGCCGCCCAAGGCCCCTGTGCTCTATATCAAGACTGCAAACACCTTTGCGCCCTCCGGTGCGGCAGTGGCCGTGCCTGGCGAGGTCGAGGTGGGTGCCACGCTTGGGCTTGTGATCGGGGACGATTTAAGTCAAGGTCAGCTATCGGTTGCACTACTAAATGATCTCAGTCTGCCGCATGCCAGTTACTACCGGCCGCCACTGCGTTTTCGCAATCGCGACGGTTTTCTCGTCTGCGGTCCAGCTACACGACCCATCTCCGAGGTGGGCGATCTGGCTGCGCTGGCGCTCGAGGTGCGGATCAACGATGTATTGGTGCAGCGGGTTGAGATTTCCACGCTGGTGCGTAGCGCCCGCACGCTGTTGGCAGATGTGAATGAGTTTATGACGCTGCAGCCGGGAGATGTGCTGACGCTGGGCACGGACTGCCTGGAAGACGGCGCGCGGCCACGCGCCAGGGCGGGCGATCGAATCGAGATCACGGCGCCTGGGTTCGCACCGCTTAACCACACCCTGATCGCGGAGGAAGCATGAAACACGCACGCATCGCCTGGGCCGGCGCCGTGCACGCCGCGATTGAGCGAGATGGTCAACTGGAACTCCAGACCCCCGCGTTCAAGGGCAAACGTCTGAGCTTCGACGAAGTCGTATGGTTGCCGCCGCTTGATCCCACGCCGTTGGGCCGGCCGCGCTCGGTGCTCGCATTGGCCATCAATTACGCGGATCACGCTCGGGAACTCGCCTTCAAGCCACCCGAGGAGCCTTTGGCCTTTCCCAAGGGTGCGGCATCGTTCATCGGACACCGCGGCTACACAGTGCGGCCCACCGACGCCACGAACATGCACTACGAGTGTGAACTGGCGGTGGTGATCGGACGTGAGGCACGGCGCGTGAAGAAGGCAGATGCCTATGACTTCGTGCGCGGCTATACCGTGGCCAATGACTATGCCATTCGCGATTACCTCGAGAACTGGTACCGCCCCAACCTGCGAGTGAAAAGCCGCGACACCTGCACGCCCATCGGCCCCTGGCTGGTGGACGCCGCCGACGTGCCTGATCCGATGAAGCTGCGGCTGCGAACCACGGTGAACGGCCAGCAGACCCAGCAGGGCACCACAGCCGACATGGTGTTCGATGTGCCGACGCTTATCGAGTACTTCACTAGCTTCATGACGCTCTACCCCGGCGATGTCATTCTGACTGGCACCCCCGACGGCGTGGTCGACTGCCCGGCGGGTAGCCGAGTTGTGTGCGAGATCGAGGGCATTGGCGCCCTGGAAAACAATGTGATTCATCCAAACGGCGCCCCTTTGCCGTGAATCTTGCGGGAGCAGCATCATGAAAATTGATCACTTAATCAATGGCAAGCCGGTTGCCGGCACCGATTACTTCGAAACCGTGAACCCGGCCACTCAGGAAACGCTGGCCGAGGTTGCCTCCGGCGGGGAGGCTGAGGTAAATGCCGCGGTGGCCGCCGCCAAGGCTGCGTTTCCCAAGTGGGCGGGCCTGCCTGCAGCTGACCGCGCCAAGAAGATCCGTGCCCTGGGTGATCTGATCGCCAGGCACGTGCCTGAGATCGCCAGCACCGAGACTGACGACACCGGCCAGGTGATCGCCCAGACCGGCAAACAACTGGTGCCGCGCGCGGCAGACAATTTCTACTATTTTGCAGAGATGTGCACGCGTGTGGATGGCCACACCTACCCCACGCCTACGCATCTGAACTACACGCTTTTTCACCCCGTCGGTGTCTGCGCGCTCATCAGTCCATGGAACGTGCCTTTCATGACCTCCACCTGGAAGGTGGCTCCATGCCTGGCTTTTGGCAACACCGCAGTGCTCAAGATGAGTGAACTTTCGCCCCTCACGGCCGCTCGCCTGGGCGAGCTGGCCATGGAAGCTGGCATTCCTGCCGGGGTATTGAACGTGGTGCACGGCTATGGCAAGGAGGCGGGGGAGCCGCTGGTGGCCCACCCTGATGTGCGGGCGGTCTCGTTCACAGGCTCTACCGCGACCGGCAACCGCATCGTGCGCTCGGCCGGCCTGAAAAAATTCAGCATGGAGCTGGGGGGCAAGAGCCCGTTCGTCATTTTTGAAGATGCCGATCTGGCTCGAGCTCTGGATGCTGCGATTTTCATGATCTTCAGCAACAACGGGGAGCGTTGCACAGCCGGTAGCCGCATTCTGGTGCAGAAAAGCATCTATGCAGACTTCGCGAGCAAGTTTGCCGAGCGAGCCAAGAAGATCATGGTGGGCGACCCGCAGGATGAGAAAACCATCATTGGTCCCATGATTTCCAAGAACCATCTGGCCAAGGTGCGCAGCTATATTGAGATGGGGCCGAAGGAAGGTGCCACGCTCCTGTGCGGTGGCCTGGATCGGCCGAGTTATGCACCTGAGTTGCCCGGTCGCGTTGCCCAAGGTAACTACGTCTGGCCAACGGTGTTCGCAGACGTGGACAACCGGATGAAGATCGCCCAGGAAGAAATTTTTGGCCCGGTGGCCTGCCTGATTCCCTTCGCCGACGAGGCAGACGCGATTGAGAAGGCGAACGACATCGAGTACGGCCTTTCCAGCTATGTCTGGAGCGAGAACATCGGTCGCGCTCACCGTGTTGCTGCCGCGATTGAAGCAGGCATGTGCTTCGTCAACAGCCAGAACGTGCGCGATCTGCGCCAGCCTTTCGGGGGCACCAAGGCCTCGGGTACGGGGCGCGAGGGCGGCACCTGGAGCTATGAAGTTTTCCTGGAACCCAAGAACGTGGCGGTGTCCCTGGGTTCGCATCACATACCGCATTGGGGAGTTTGATTCGTGAAGCGTCGTCAACTTTTGCTGGCCACCGCGGCCACCACCGCAACTGTCGCCCTGCCTCTGGCTGTGCGCGCCCAAGCTGCCTGGCCTGCCAAGAGCATGCGCATCGTCGTGCCGTTCACGCCGGGTGGAACCACCGATTTCGTCACGCGCCTGGTGGCCACCGAAGTCTCCAAGTCGCTCGGGCAGACGATCGTGGTGGAGAACAAGCCGGGTGCCGGCACCGTGATCGGTGTCGATCACGTGGCCAAGTCGGCTCCGGACGGCTACACCTTCGTGACGGTGGCCAACAGCTTCTGCGTGAACGCGACGCTGATCAAGAAGCTTCCCTACGACACGCGTAAAGATCTGCGTCCCGTGGCGCTGATGGGTTTGTCAGAGCATGTCCTGTCTACGCATCCTGAAAGCGGCATCAAGACGGTGGCCGACATCGCGGCGCAGGCCAAGGCAGGAAAGAAGCTCAGCTATGCTTCGTTCGGCAACGGCACTTCAGCGCATCTCGCGGGCGAGATGCTCAAGACGCAGCTTGGCATCGACATCGTGCACGTACCTTACAAAGGGCAGGCACCTGCGCTGGCTGATCTTCTGGGCGGTCAAGTGTCGATCATGTTCGGCAACTGGCCAGAATTCCGCAACCATGTGCAGTCCGGCAAGCTGGTGGCCGTGGGCATGGCCACCGCCAAACGTTCGATCTATGCGCCGGATATTCCCACTCTGACTGAGCAGAAGCTGGCAGTGGAATCCAACTCATGGAACGGCTTGCTGGCGCCTGCGGGTGTACCTGACGAAATCATTCAGCGCATGAACACGGCAGTGGCCGCAGCCATGAAGGCGCCAGCGCTGGTGGAAGCCTTCCAGAAGGGAGGCATCGCGGCCAAGACGGGAACATCCGCACAGTTCGCGGAATACATTGACAGCGAAATTGTGCGCTACGCCGAAGTGATCAGGAAAGCAGACATCACGGCCGGTTAAGCGATCAACCAAGCGACCAGCCAAGGGACTGCCTGGGTACATTACAACTGGAGACAGATCATGGGACAACTTGCCCTCGCCGCCAAGATTACGCACGTGCCCAGCATGTACCTGAGCGAGCTACCGGGCGAACGCCAGGGTACGCGTCAGGACGCCATCGATGGTCACAAGGAGATCGACCGTCGATGTCGCGCACTGGGCGTGGACACCCTGGTTGTGTTCGATACGCACTGGCTGGTGAATGCCAACTACCACCTCAACTGCGCGCCGCATTGGTCGGGCACTTACACCAGCAACGAGCTGCCGCATTTCATCAGCAACATGCCCTACGGCTTTCCGGGTAATCCCGAGCTGGGGCGCCTGCTGGCCAAGGTCTGCAACGAGCACGGTGTGGAAACGCTGTCGCATGATGCCACCACGCTGGCGCCCGAATATGGAACGCTGGTGCCCATGCGCTACATGAACGCAGACGAACACTTCAAAGTGGTCTCGGTCTCGGCGCTGTGTACCAGCCACTACCTTAACGACAGCGCCCGGCTTGGCTGGGCCATGCGAGAAGCGGTGGAAAAGCACTACGACGGGAAGGTGGCGTTCCTGGCCAGCGGATCCTTGTCGCACCGCTTCGCGCAGAACGGGTTGGCGCCGGAGTTCGCGTTCAAGATCTGGAGCCCGTTGCTCGAGAAGATGGACGCGGAGGTCGTCCGTATGTGGGAGGCCGCTGAATGGAGCGACTTCTGCGCCATGTTGCCGGAATACGCTTCCAAGGGGCACGGTGAAGGCTTCATGCACGACACGGCCATGTTGTTGGGTGCGTTGGGTTGGTCGGCCTATGATGGCAAGGCGGAGGTGGTCACGCCGTATTTCGGCGCATCTGGAACGGGGCAGATCAACGCCATATTTCCGGTCACGCCGCAAGACGGGCATGCCGTGCCCCCACCTGAGGCCTCGCGTGCCGGCAGCTACCGCGCCTTCCCCAGACTTTGATATTCACAGAATTTTCATGCCTCATCTTGTTGTTATTTATACCGGCAACCTGGACAAACTCACCGACATGAACACGCTTTGCCGCAGCCTGGCCGACGCCATGCTGACGGTGAAAGACGAAGCCGGTGCCCAGGTGTTTCCTACTGGCGGCACGAGGGTGCTGGCTTATCCCGCGCCGTATTACGCGGTGGCTGACGGCGGAGCGGCCGGCAAGGCCGCAGGGGGCGATGGCGACTATGCCTTCATGTACCTCAACCTGCGCATGGCGCGCGGACGCAGCCAGGCCACACAGCAGCGGGCGGGCGAGGCGGTTCTTGCGGCCGCGAAAGAGCGAATCGATCCGCTCATGAAGAACCACCACATTGGGCTGACCGTGAACGTCGACGAAGGCGCCGAGGTGTTCGACGCCAAGCACAGCACCATTCACCCGCTGTTCAAGAAGCCCTGACCCCTGACAATTACAAGCATGCTGAACGCCGAACAGATCAACCAGCTTGCCCGCGAGCTGAACGAGTCCGAGAAGACCCGTGTGCAGGTGGAGCATTTTTCCAAGCGCTTCCCGGGAATGACCATTGAAGACGGCTACCGCATCAGCCGTGCCTGGGTGGCGATGCAGTTGGCCGAGGGGCGGCAGGTGATTGGTCACAAGATCGGCCTGACCTCACGCGCCATGCAGATCAGCAGCCAGATCGATGAGCCGGACTACGGCACGCTGCTTGACAACATGCTCCTCACCGCATCGCCCGGCCAGGTGCTGGAGATTCCGACGAGTCGCTTCATTGCGCCGCGCGTGGAGGTGGAGCTGGCGTTCGTGTTGAAGTCGGCCTTGGAAGGCCCGAACATAGACGTGGAGCAGGTGCTGGCCGCTACCGAATATGTCACACCCGCGATCGAGATCATTGATTCACGCATCGAGCAGTTTGACCGCCACACCAAGGTGATGCGCAAGGTGTATGACACCATCAGCGACAACGCCGCCAACGCCGGCATTGTCGTGGGCGCCGGCCGCGCCGAGCCGCGCACCATTGATTTGCCATGGGTGGGGGCCATTTTGCGTCTCAATGGCGTGGTGGAGGAAACGGGGCTGGCCGCAGGCGTGCAGGGCCACCCGGCGGTGGGCATTGCCTGGCTGGCCAACAAGCTCGCCCCCTGGGGCGAATCGCTGCAGCCAGGCCAGATCGTGCTGGCTGGCTCGTTCACCCGTCCCGTGGCAGCACAGGTTGGTGATTTTTTCGAGGCCGACTACGGTCCTCTCGGCAAGATGTCATTCAAGTTTGTCTAAGACCATGGAAACACCTCTGAACCCGTTCAAGCAGGCTTTGCTGGAAAAGCGCCAGCAAATTGGCTATTGGCTCAACGTGCCCAACACCACCACGGCCGAAGTGTGCGCGAGCGCAGGCTTCGACTGGTTGCTGATTGATGGCGAGCACACCACGCACAGCCTTCAAACCATCCTGCATCAATTGCAGACCATTGCCGCTTATCCTGGTACGCACGCCGTGGCGCGTTTGCCTATGGGACACGGCCATGTGGGCGAGATGCTGATCAAGCAATACTTGGACATGGGGGTGCAGACCCTGCTGGTGCCCATGGTGGACACGCCCGAACAGGCGCAGGCCATCGTACGTGCCGCACGCTACCCAGGTCCCGACGGGCTGGGAGGTATTCGGGGAATGGCCGGCGGGCGCGCGGCGCGCTGGGGCAGATACCCGCGCTACGTGCATGACGCCAATGACCGCCTGTGCATTCTTGTGCAGGCCGAAACCCGAACCGCGATCGAGAACCTGGAGGCTATTGCCGAGGTGGATGGCGTGGACGGCATATTCATCGGCCCGGCGGATCTGTCGGCTTCCATGGGGCACCGCGGCAACCCGGGGCATCCCGAGATGCAGGCGCTCATGGAAGATGCGACGCGCCGCATCGTGCGAGCTGGCAAGGCTGCCGGCAACCTGACGCCCGACGAGGCCACGGCACGCCGCTACCTGGAGTGGGGTGCCACGTTCGTGGCGGTCGGACTCGACACAGTGACTCTGGCGCGTGAGACCAGTCGCCTGGTGTCGGCCTTCGCATCCAACAAGCCAGCACCTTAGGGTACATGATGAACGAACAGGAATGGTCGGCCCGCCTGCAGCTTGCTGCCTGCTATCGCGTCTTCGCCATGCTCGGCTGGACGGAGATGATCTACAACCACATCACGCTGCGTCTGCCTGATAGCGCCAATGGCGAGAAGCAGTTTCTGATCAACCCGTTCGGCCTTCATTACACCGAGGTCACCGCCAGCAATCTGGTGAAAATCAACCTGGCGGGGGAAGTGCTGGACGGTTCTGCGCACCCCATCAACCCCGCGGGTTACACGCTCCACAGCACCATTCACGGCGGCATCGAAGAGGCCCACTGTGTCATGCACACGCATACCACTGCCGGCGTGGCGGTGGCATGCATGAAGGAGGGGCTGCAGCAGACCAACTTCTACAGCGCGCAGTTGCATGGCATGTTGGCCTACCATGACTTTGAGGGCATTACCATTCATGCAGAAGAGGGGCCACGCGTGCTTGCGAGCATCGGCAACCGGCCCGCAGTGATCCTGCGCAACCACGGCCTGCTGGCCTGGGGGCAGACCTTGCCGCAGACCTTCGCCATCTTGTGGACCTTGCAGCGAGCCTGCGAAATTCAGATGGCGGCCTTCAGCATGGGCGGGGCGCAGGCGGTGATTCCGGTGCCTGAAGACGTCGCCGCCAAGTGCACAAGGGATTCACTTCAGTTCGATCCCAGGCACGGTGCAGGGCAGGACGTGTGGGATTCACTGGTCCGGCAACTCGACCGCCTCGACGAAAGTTACAAGAGATGATGTAGGAGCCTGTGAGCATGCCGTGAACCGAATGGCACTCACTGAAGGCCATGGTAAGACGGGTCTTCCTTGTAGGAGCGGCTTTAGCCGCGATGGGCCTCGGCGCGGTAATTGGCGATGTTTGTGGCGCAAGCGATTCGCGGCTAAAGCCGCTCCTACAACTGAAGGAGTCATTGAATTTTGTTTGCCTAAATTGCCATTCGCTCCAGGCAGATGCGACGACTGGCAGTGAAATGACATTGAATTGATTGGTAGCAAGGGATCGAAGGCATGACTTTCAAGAAGATCGCGGTTTATGGCGCGGGAGCTATCGGCGGCTGGCTGGGCGTTGGTTTGGCGCAAAGGGGGCAGAACTCAGCGTGGTGGCGCGGGGCTCCACGCTGGAGGCTTTGCGTCAGAACGGATTGCGACTGCGCCATAAAGATGCCGATGGCGTGGACCATGAAGCCGTTTGCTCCGTGCGCGCCAGTGCCGAACCGGCTGAACTGGGCGAGCAGGATCTGGTGATCGTGGCCGTCAAGGCGCCAGGCATGGCCGATGTGGCCAGTCGGATTGCTCCGCTGCTCGGTCCGAAAACGGTGGTGCTCACGGCCATGAACGGGGTGCCCTGGTGGTTTCTGCAAGGCTTCGGCGGATCGGTCGAGGGACATGTGCTGCAATCGGTCGATCCGGGCGGCGCCATCGCACAGGCCATTGCACCGTCGCACGTGGTCGGCTGCGTGGTGCATGCGAGTTGCTCGGTGGATGCCCCGGGTGTGATTCGTCACCATTTTGGCGCCGGGCTGATCATCGGTGAGCCGGCTGGCGGAGAAAGCGAGCGCGTGCTGGCGCTGGCGACACTGCTGAAAGGTGCAGGCTTTGAAGCCACCGTGTCCACGCAGATCCAGAAAGACGTCTGGTACAAGCTCTGGGGCAACATGACGGTGAATCCCGTCAGTGCCATCACCGGAGCCACCGCCGACCGCATTATGGACGACGACCTTGTTCGCAGTTTCATTAGCACCGTCATGCTGGAAGCTCGGGAGATCGGCGAGCGCATTGGCATCCCGATCGCGCAGCAGCCTGAAGACCGCCACGTGGTTACGCGCAAGCTGGGGGCTTTTACGCCCTCCATGCTGCAAGACGTGCGGGCAGGCAAGGCGGTCGAGATCGACGCACTGGTCTCGGCTGTGCGCGAATTGGGGCAACTCACAAAGGTGCCGACGCCTTTCACTGACGCCTTGCTGGGGCTGGCTCGCCTGCATGCCCGCGTGCACGGGCTGTATCCGGATTGATCTGCACTTCGTCTGAATGAACGCCTCTGTTCGCGCGCTCAGTAGCGCTGCCTTCGCCACCTTGCTGCTCATTGCCCTGCTGATGGCAGGCAATCACGTGGCAGCCAGGCTGGCATTCGATCATGGGGTGGACGTCGTCACCGCCGTGACATTTCGCAGTTTCTTCACGGCGCTCGTCGTCGGGCTGCTGTTGGTGATGCAGCGCGTGCCGGCCTCGTTTTCGCCGCGCCAACGCAAGGCGCTGCCTCTCATTGGTTTACTGATCAGCGTACAGAGCCTGTTTTTGTACTCTGCCGTGGCCCGCTTGCCAGTGGCGCTGGCGCTGCTGGCCTTCAACAGCTACCCTTTGTGGACGGCATTCTGGGCCCTGGTGCTGTATCGGCATCGGCCCGAACGCGCGCTGTTGCTGGCGATGCCTGTGATCTTGATCGGGCTGGTGCTCGCGCTGGATGTATTTGGTGCCGCTTCCGGACTGGGAGCCGCAGGACAATGGGCGGAAATCGGGGCCGGTGTGGCATTTGCTCTGGCGGCCGCGGCGACCTTTGGGCTTGCGCTGGTTCTCACCCAGCATGAGGTGGGAGGGCTTGATGGACGGCTTCGTACCTTTGTGACCATGGCCATGGTGTTTGTGTTGGCCCTGGGCGGGGTGCTCTGGCAGGGCGGTCCGTCATGGCCCGCGGCGTCTGCGGGCTGGTGGGGCCTGGTACTGCTGACGCTGCTCTACGGCAGTGGCATTACCATTCTTTTTACGGTGTTGCCGCGCCTGGGCGTAGTCGGCAACTCCGCCATCATGAACGTCGAGCCGGTGTTTTCGCTGATATTGGCCTGGGTGATCCTGGGGCAGGCGATTGCGCCGGTGCAGATTCTGGGTGCACTGGTCGTCGTGGGCGCGGTCATGTGGCTGGGTATGCGCAGACGCTGAGTTCACATCGTCGCGGTTGGGCTGTACGATTCAGGTTATGACCACATTGCCCACCCCTGATACTGCCCCCGACACTGACGACGCGCTCGATCATGACGAGGCGGCCCTTGCCACGCTGGAGGCGCTCGACGACGTGCTGGACGAATTGAGCGACCACCACGAAACCATTCCCATGTGGGAATACCTCGAAGGCGCCATGACCGCTTTGTTGTGCACTCGCCGCAAAGTGCCGGAAGCCGAGTGGCTGCAGCGGCTGTTGGGACTGGATCTCGAAGATCTGAATGCTGCCACCGGCTTTGCGAGCGAGGCGCAGCGCACGCGCTTTCTGATGAACTGGCTCGCGCGGGAGGCGCAGATCCGCAACGCGCTAGAGGCTCCTGTGCAATCGCTGGACGAGCCGGAAGCGCTTAACCCAGCGGTCATTGATTTGCGCGGCCTTCCTCCATCTGAGCGGTCCGAGAAAGACGCCTCAGAGACTGATGAGGCCGAAGAAGCCGACACCTTGCCGGCCTTTGGCAACGCCTGGGCGGAAGGCTTCATGGCCGTGGTCGAGCTGTGGGAAGAGGAGTGGGCGCCGCCGCGGGACAAAGAAATTGCAGCCAATATGGCCGACTCTCTGGAGTGCATCGAAGCGCTGTGCGAGGACGACCTGGCCACTCCTACCCTGAATCTTTACGACGAGAGCGGGGCGCCCAGCGTGAGCGAGGAGCGCATGGAGCAGTTTGGCGAGGCCTTGTGGGCGGTGTATGACCTCTATGCCATTGCAAAAAGCCTGGGCCCAAGGGTTGATCCGGTGCGCAACGATGCCAAGGTGGGCAGAAATGACCCGTGCCCTTGTGGCAGTGGGAAAAAATACAAGAAATGTTGCGGTGCCTGAATCTGTGTCACGCCTGGTTCGAGACATTGAACACGCTCCTGGAGCCGGCAGACCATGAGGGGTGGCCTCGTCCGATCACGAGGCACTGCAGGAGGTTGAATTGGTTTTGAATCTTGTCTGGCTCGGATTTTTTCTGAGCGCGTTCGTTGCTGCAGTGATCCAGCTCTTGCAGGGTGACCTCACTGTGCTGCCCAAGCTGCTAACGGCGATGTTTGATTCGGCCAAGACGGGGTTCGAGATTTCTCTCGGCCTCGTAGGCGTCATGGCGCTCTGGCTAGGGTTCATGAAGATCGGAGAGCGCGCCGGCATGATTGATGCTTTCGCGCGCGGTGTGAATCCGGTTTTCCGGCACCTGTTCCCCGGCGTGCCCTCCGGTCATCCGGCGCAGGGCGCCATGACCATGAACATGAGCGCCAACCTGCTGGGCCTGGACAACGCCGCCACGCCGCTGGGTTTGAAGGCAATGCAGGAGCTGCAGTCTCTCAATCCCAAGCCGGATACCGCCACCAACGCCCAGATCATGTTCCTGGTGCTCAACACCGCCGGGCTGACCCTGATTCCGACTTCGGTCATTGCGATTCGGCAGACGATGGCGGTGAAACAGGGGCTGGTGGGCTTCAACGCGGCAGATATATTTTTGCCCACCCTGCTGGCGACCGCACTTTCATTGCTCTCCGCGCTGATCGCCGTGGCGGTCGTCCAGCGCCTGCCTTTGTGGCGCGCTGGCCTGCTCTTGCCCCTGGCGGCTTTCACGGTTCCGGTCGTGGCGCTGGTGGTCTGGTTAGGTCAATTTCCGCCGGACCAGGCGTCGCAATGGATGGGCGTGATCGGCGCAGGTTTCATTTTGGCGGTGGTGGCTCTCTTTCTGCTGGGCGGTGCAATCCGGCGCGTGAATGTGTACGAAGCCTTTGTAGACGGCGCGAAGGAAGGCTTCGGCGTGGCGGTGCAGATCATTCCGTACCTGGTGGCCATGCTGGTGGCGATTGCGGTGTTTCGGGCCTCAGGCCTGATGGAGATGCTGATGGGCGCCATTGCCACCGGCGTATCCGCGCTCGGCTTACCGACAGATTTTCTGCCCGCTCTGCCAGTGGGCCTCATGAAAATTCTTTCCGGTTCCGGCGCGCGCGGCGTCATGGTCGATGTGATGCAGACCTACGGGGTCGATTCGTTTGCCGGCAAACTGGCCGCCATCATCCAGGGTTCCACCGAAACCACCTTCTATGTACTGGCGGTGTACTTTGGCAGCGTCGGAGTCAAGAACACGCGGCACGCCTTGCCGTGCGCGCTGTTTGCCGACCTCGCAGGCATGGTGGCCGCAATAGGCGTGGCCTACGCGTTCTTCAAGTGAGGGGCAGAGCCTGCCAATAAGTCACGGCCTCCACGCCAGGTCACCGGACTGACTTGGTAGGTTGGGCTGACGCAGGAAGCCCAACATCGCCCCTTAATCCGGGATCCCGGACATGACTCTTGACAGGCTTTGCTAGCGTCAGCCAGTTGTGAAATCTATCATTGACCGGCCTTTAACGACCATTGCAGACTGTGGCTCATGGTCATGCCGCCGCCTACATCGCAGGTGATGTCGCGCGAACCTGAAAGGGTGGCTATGTCAGTGTAGGCGGGCATGGCATCTCCGCCAACGCTAGCCTGCTCGGGGCAGACGTTGGTCAGTGTTCCTGGGGCCACCGATCCGGTCGCAGCCAACGCAAACCAGTAGCGGCTTGCGAAACGCCCGTCGTCGCGCGCCGGGTCAAACACGATCATCGTAGAGCCTTCCAGCAAAGGAACAACTTCCGTGATGGAGTTCATGCCTGGAATGCTCGTGGTGAGCGTCACTGATCCTTGGGCAGCATACTTCACCAGATCACCAGGCAAGACTTCAATCGGAGTAAAGCGAACATTGCTGACCTCAAAGCGGTGTTGGAGACCGGAAGACCATGATGCAGTTCCTGAGACGGTGCCCGTGTACGCTGCGGTGTCGTCATTCACGGTAATGTTCGAAGTCACGAGGACCTTACCCTTCGAGCCCTGTACCTCCGCTGAGACCGCGACCGGATTCGATGCTGGCTTTTGTGCTGGTGCCGTGTAGGTCGCGACGGCGCCGTTCCCTGAGACGGTGCCCACCGTGCCGTTGCCGCCGGGTGTGCCATTGACAGACCAGTTCACGGCCCAGTTCAATGGCGCCGGGGCATTCTCGTCGTCGCAGTTGTATCCAATTGGCGTGAGGTCGTCGCCGCTTTCTGGTGGGGCAAAGCAGTAGGTTAGCTTCAGCGTAACGGAGCCCCCCGTCTTGATCGTCGCGCTGGGGGGACGCAACTGAAAGCCCTTGACGAGCGACCAATCGCTGAAATGCGTGGTCGTGGCGGTCACGGTACGTGCGGTGAGATCCGGTGTGCCGTCAAGCCACCGCCAAGTGCCGTCCGACTTCTGTGTCGCGACCCCCAGAGCGGCTGCGCTGCTGCCCGCCAAGTCACCGTCAGCATAGGTAAAGCTGAGCTGCACTGGCTTGGCGAACGTGATGCCTTCAGGCTGCAATCGGTACCCCGTTCCGACACGGCCCGGTGCGCCGTTGCCAATAGGCTGAATGCTGAGCGTTGTGGGTGTATTCAACGCTCCCTCGGGCACAGTCAGTTTGAGCTTGCCGTCGGCGCTGGTCAGAGTTCCCCTGCACTGCTCAGACTGGTAGTGCTCGCGGTGCCTTGAGTCGCGCCAATCGGAGTGACAAGGGGCGGCGGCCCGCTCGGTGCGGGCGCTGGGCCGGGCGCAGGCGCGGGCGCGGGCGCGGGGGCCGGGCTTGGTGTGGGCGAGCTTGGCGAATCGTCACCCCCACCGCAGGCCGCCAGCGCGAGCAGCAGCGGAAGTACGTACGTCATTCGGCGCGTCGACATTTTTTTCATGATGACCTCGCATTTGAAGTTGGTGGTGAGTTATGCATCCTTAACGCCTGCGTCTGGTCCCGGTCAGGCCGATCAGGGAGCACAGCAGAATCAGCCCCCATTGACCCAGGGTGGGGATGGCCGTGGTGCCAGATCGGTTGGGTGCCGCAGGCACGACAAGTGGATACTCATAGGCGCCGATGTCGATGGCGCTGCCAACGATGCGCGCGGCTCCGCCTAAATCCTGATTGAAGGCTGGCGGAAGGGCGCTGCTGAGGCCCCGGTTAACGGCGTCCGAGGATGCCGTCAGTTGGTAGTTGCCCGCAGCGGCATTGACGAAGGTGGGGTTGCCCGTGCGACGGTAGGGTTCGGTGGGCATTGCTTCCTCGGGCTCGCCATTGCCGTAGAGCAGGTTGTGGGACTCAACGAAGCCTGGCGCCAGGTCAAGCTGGTAGTTCATGCCGTAGCGCGCATTGAAGGCGGCAATGTTGTTGCGCATGGTGCCGCGTATCTGCGCGCCGAGGTCTGTCCGTGCGCCGACCCACATGCCTGTGGCGTTGTTCGCCACGGTGTTGTTGACCAGGTGGGCTGTCACGTTACCGGGGCCGTCGGCATATACGACGAGGGCGCCGGAGGCTCCCACGTTGCCTGCTTGACCGTACACGAGGTTGTTGTAGATTCCGGCTTGCATCTCGCCGCCCATGGCGCGGACCAAAATGCCGTTGTTGAAGTTGCTGCCGTGCACCTGGTTGTGATTCACGGTCAGATTCATCCGGCCGTCGGACTGGTAGACCGTAATGCCGCCGCACTGGTTCAGGTTGTTGACCGTCACCTCGTTGCCGCGCAGCACGATCTCCGATGTTCCCTCGCTGGGTTTGTACTGCGCGACTGAAATGCCGTCCGAGCAACTGTCACCCCCCGTCACGCCGAGACGGTTTCCCTCGACGGTGGCCATCAGGCTGCCGTAGGTTCCGTCGTTGATGGAGGTGCGTAGCTCAATGGCCGTATTGCTTGCCGTGGCAAATGTGTTGCCCAGGATCTGCATTTTCAGGTTTCCGCCTCCAGGCCCCAGAACGCCGATCAAGCGACCGTCAAACGTCAGTGATTGCAGCGTCACATCGACGGTTTGTGTTTCTGCGAAGACAATCACCAAGCCAAGCGAAGGTGTCCTTCCGGACGCCGGCAGAAGAGCAATCGACTTTTTGATATCCAGGGTCTCAGCGTTGCTGCCGTCGAAGTGCAGTTCAATGGTATCTCCGGGTGCCGCTGCGTCGATGCATGCCTGGAGCGTGGTGTCACACGGCGCCGCACTCGGGTAGTTCCGTGTCGCAGCCAGCGCTGGCGCCGCTGTCATGCTGGCTAAGAGCGCCAGCGCCACGAGGGAAAGGGAGGGTGCATAGGGACTCCTCAAGCAAGCATGGTCGTTTATCAGAGACCTTGAACAGGTTCTCAGATCGGAAGATACGTCGCGGCGATGGCCGCCACCAGTGCCGAAAGTCACGTTCTACCGTGTCAGGGCTTCCAGGAGTGACGGAAGGGCCACCGGCTTGAACAGCACGGCAAAGCCGCTGTCGTGAATACGCTGCAGTGGCTCGGGGGCAGTTTCGCCCGTAATGATCAGAGTCTTAAGTTGACCATCGGGTGGAGCGTGTTCTTTTTGCAGGGCCAGTGCGAGGGATAGTCCGTCGGCGCCCTCTTCCAGCCGCAGATCGCAGATCAGGGCGTCGATCGGAAGGCCTCCGGCGCGCGCCGCAGCAAATTCGGGTGCGGCCTTGTCAGCACGGGTCACGCGGGTCAGCAGGACTCCGTGAGCATTCATCGCAGCTTGCATGGCGTCCGCGATATCGTCTTCGTCGTCGATCAGCATCACATGGCGCGGTAATGCCTGCCACTGAGGTAGTGGCTGGAGTTCGGGTGAGGCTGTCGCGAGCGTGTGCCTGACGCTCTTCCCAGAGTCGACGTCTGGTGCCCGAGCAAACGGCACAGTCACCCGAAAGCGCGTACCTTTGCCAGGTCGCGAGGTCAGTTCTACCTTGTATCCGAGCAACCGAGCCAAGCGCTGCACGATTGACAAGCCCATACCCAGTCCGCGCGCTCGGTCGCGTCCGGGGTTGTTGATCTGGTAGAACTCGCGGAATACGGCGTTCTGGTGCGCAGATGCAATACCGATGCCAGTGTCGTAGACCTCCACCCAGACCTGGTCGGTGCGTGCGCGTGCCACCACCAGCACTCCGCCATGATGGGTGTACTTGAGCGCGTTCTCCACCAGATTTCCCAATAGCCGTTGCAGCAACTCCGGGTCTGTGCGCACCCACAGCGGAGTCGCTCTCAGATGCAGTTGCAAGCCCCGCTGCTCCGCGTCTGGTATGAATGTCTGGCTGAGCGATCTGAAGATTTCATTCAGCGGGACATTCGAGATGGTCGGAGCTACAGCGCTTGCGTCGAGACGTGAAATGTCCAGCATACTTCCCAGCGACCCGCTCAGTGCGTCGGCCGCATGCATCAGACGTTGGGCATTGGGGTGCTGCGGATGGCCTTTCAATTCCTTCTCAAGCACAGCCCCGAACAGGGTGATGGCATGCATGGGTTGACGGAGGTCATGGCTGGCGGCAGCCAGAAAGCGCGTCTTGTCTTCATTGGCCTGCTTCGCAATCTTCACCTGCTCAGCCAGTTGCTCGGCAAGGTCCTCCTTTTCGACGCGGGTTGTCAATGTGCGCGTCATGAGTTGCTGTTGCAGGCGACCAAAATGCAGCACGATCCCGAGATTGATCGCCATGCAAGCTGCCATAAACAGGAACACAGGCTCACCCTGCCAAAGCAGGGCGCTCAACAATCCGATGTTCATCGGCAGCACCCATCCCAGCACCACCGACCATAGCTGGGTGCCGTAGACTGCTGCGCTACTGGCGACGCAGACCAGGATGACCAGCAGGCCGTAGGGTATTGGGTCACTGGCGTGGGGCAAGAGCCAGCCGGCGAGCCCCCACAGCGTGCTATCCAGACTGGTCGACAGTGTGAAAAGGCGAGACCAGTGCTGAGGGCGCTGGGCTCTTTCCTGATCGGCCATGTATCGCAGCGAAACCCATTGGCCCGCCAGGTGCACGGGTAAGCGCAAGGCAACCCACAGGAGTACCAGCACGGAGCCACCCTGCCAATAGAAAAAAATGCCACGAGCGCGTTGACGGTGGTCTCCAGCCAGCGCGCATCCCGGTCCGTCTGTGCCTGTGCGTCAACCTTTTCGGCCAGTACACGATATGGGGCGGTGGGCTCCAAGGAGGAATGCCTCCTAGCGCAATCGACTGATGAGTTGGGCGCGCGAGCGCACTCCGAACATCAGAAGTAGCGATGAAACGTGATTCTTGACGGTGCCTTCGGAAAGATGTGATCGTTCGGCAATTTCCCGGTTGGATTGACCTGCCAACACCCAGTCCAGCATTTCTGACTGACGCTGCGTCAGTCGCACTCGTTCGCCGTCCTGGGTATGCACCGTGCGCACTAATCGCTGCGGATCTTGCGCACCGTGCGCATCAGAAGCGAGCCCTGAGTCAGTGGGTACGTTGGTTGCCACGCCGAGTAGCCCCTGCGCGTTCAGATACGAAATGACATCCGCCAGCTGACCAGCCTTTGGCAGGTAAGCGCGGGCTCCTGCGGCCAGAGCCTGTTGCTTCAGGGAGGGGTCGTTATCGCCAGAAAGCACCGCAACAGGCGCAGCGGGGAACCGCGTCAGGAACTGACGCAGAGCCGAGAGTCCGTGAGCATCCGGCAGGTGTAGATCCAGCAGTATCAGCGCGATACTCTCGCGGTGAAGCGCATACAGTGTCAGCGCTTCAGCCACCGTGCCAGCCTCCATGGTGACTGGCTTTCCCTTGTCGGCCGCCTGGGAGGCGATCAGGGTGCTCAGGCCGAGACGCACAAGCTCATGGTCGTCCACGATCAGGAGGAGTGGGCGACCGCGGTCTGAAGCTTCTGCGAAAGGCGTCATTCGCACATGGTAGAACTTATGAGCCTTCAGGTGAAGTGACGAAGGTCATGCGGTTTGGCTTGCGTATTTTTTGCCCGCCTGATGAAAGAGGGCCTTCAGCCCTTGGCGTCGTCGCGCAACTGCAACGCGTGCTGGTACAAGTTGTTTCGGGGCTGGCCGGTGATTTCGGCGGCCAGTTTGACGGCAGTTTTCAAGGGCAGCTCCGCCAACAAAAGGCGCAGCACCCGGTCATCCGTGTCTGCTCCGGTTTCTTGATCGGCTGGGTGTAGCACCAGCGCAAACTCACCGCGCTGGCGCTGGGGATCGGCCGCAAGCCACGCAGGCAGCTGATTGCAGGGCAGAGTGGCTATTTGTTCGAACTGCTTTGTCAGTTCACGTGCCACTGTCACGGGCCTCACGCCTAGCGCACTCAGGGCTTCTGCCAGCGCGGTGATGCGGTGCGGTGCCTCCAGTAGCACGACCGCTCGGGATTCCTTGGCTAAGGACTGAACGGCTGCGCCGCGCTCCCCGGACTTGTTGGGCAGGAAGCCCGTGAAAACGAAACCCCCATCGCCTGTCACGCCCGCCGCGCTCAAGGCACAGGTCACGCTGCTGGCGCCGGGCAGGGGTATGGTGCGCAGCCCTTGCGCACGGACAGCCGCCACGAGGCGAGCACCAGGGTCGCTCACGGCAGGTGTGCCGGCATCGCTCACATAAGCTACCCGCTGGCCTGCCTGGAGCCGGGTGATCACTGCCTGAGCGGCTTCGGCTTCATTGTGCTCATGCAGCGCCATCAGCTCGTTACCCGCCCGATCGATGCCCACGGCGCGCAGCAGTTGCTGGGTGTGGCGCGTGTCTTCGCAAGCGATGGCGTCCACGGTCGCCAGCACGTGGAGTGCCCTCAGTGTGACGTCGGCCAGGTTGCCGATGGGCGTGGCGACGACGTACAGGGCGCCGGCTGGATAATGCTGCGCCCCGGCGGCCGCGCGTGCCGTCTCCAGCGCATGCTGGAACGATGACTTGCCGATGGGCATGGATTCAGGGGCTGGCACGGACATGTTTTTAGTACTGAGAAGTGGAGACGGCACGGATGGCGTTGTGGACATTGAAGCGGCCCGGTGAGGCCAATACCCGTGAGCGCGGCGAATCAGCCGAAGATGCAGCCTTGGCGCACTTGGAGGGAGCCGGGCTTCGTCTTATAGATCGCAATTATCGGACGCCCGGACGTGGCGGGGGCGAGATTGATCTTGTGATGCGTGGTGAAGGCGGTACGCTGGTTTTTGTGGAGGTGCGGGCGAGGGCACACGCCGGACACGGAGGCGCGGCGGCCAGCGTGAGCCATACCAAACAAAGACGCATTATTTTTGCGGCGCAGCATTACTTGCGGCGGTTTCGGGCGCCTCCGCCTTGCCGGTTTGATGTGGTGGCTATTGAAGGGGGAAAGATCGAGTGGTTCAGGGGGGCGTTTGATGCGGGGTGATGAGCGATGTTTCAAATTCTGCTACCAAATTTGCACTGCCCGGATCAACCGGCGTTATGATAGGGTTCGATGCCAGCTCAACGCATTCAACAACAATTCATTGATAGCGCCGATCTCCAGTATCAATGGGCCGAGACGCTGTCTGCTCCTATTGCCGAGGCCATTCAGGCCATGCTGGTCTGCGTGACCAGCGGCGGCAAAGTTCTCATATGTGGCAATGGCGCCTCTGGCGCGCTCGCTCAGTATCTGGCCGCCTTGCTGGTAGGCGGTATGGAGCGCCCGCGGCCCGAGTTGCCGGCCATGGCACTGGGAACCGACGCCGCTACGCTAACTGCCGTGGCGCGGCGTGGTGAATTTGCCGACGTCTTTGCGGCACAGGTTCGGGCGCTGGGTAACGCCGGCGATGTGCTGGTTGTCCTTTCTTCCAATGGCCGCGCCAGTAACCTCGTGCGCGCTGCTCAGGCGGCGCATGAGCGCGAGATGAGCGTGATCGCGCTTACCGGTGCCGCCGGGGGCGATCTGGGAATGATGCTGCGAGACACAGACGTGCACGTGTGTGTACCGCACGAGCGCGCACCCAGGGTTCACGAGGCGCATCAGCTGGTGCTGCACTGCCTATGCGACGGCCTGGATCTTCAACTTCTGGGCGAACAGGAGAGCAACGGATGATTTCGCTGAAAAGGGTGGCGGGTGCGTGCCTGGTGGCAGCGCTGGCTGGCGCCGGTTTGTCGGCATGTGTGCCGCTGGCTATCGTGGGCGGTGCGGCAGGGGCTGGCACGCTAATGCTGGCAGCCGAGCGGCGCAGCAGCGAAACCCAGGTTGCCGACCGTACCATTGAAGAGGAAGGCCGGCAAAGCGTGGTCAATGCGTTGGCCGGGCGTGGGCATGTCAACATTACCAGCTATTACCGCAAGGCGTTGCTCACTGGCGAAGTGCCTACGGAGCAGGACCGTCAACTGGTTCAGTCCATCGTTGCACGTACGCCCGGTGTGCAGGGGGTGGTCAACGAGTTGGCCGTCATGCCCAACTCAGGACCCGGTCAACGCTCCAACGACACGTATCTCAGTGGCTTGGTGAAGGCCCGCCTGATTGATGCCAACGGCGCCCCCGCCAATTCAGTGCGGGTGGTGACAGAGCGAGGCACCACCTACCTGATGGGCCGCCTGACCGCGCACGAGGCGGAAATTGTGACCCAGGTGGCTCGGCAAACGAACGGTGTGCAGCGGGTCGTGCGGGTGATCGATTTAATCGCGGAGCCGGGGGGCACTGCGCCCGTCGCCGCGTCCGCGACCACTGCGGAACCCGTGGTGCCAGTCACCACCGGTCAGCCGGCCCCAGGTGTGGTGACCAGCCCGGTCACGCAACCCGTCATTCAGCAGGCGCCGCAGCCGATCCAGGTGCAGACGCTGCCTCCGATCAAATAAGCTGACGCTGCTTTTCTCAGTGCATCGTTTGAACAGGCTCATGAGAAACAAAACTTTGAAAGTCCCAAACAGCGTCCAATATTCCTGCTTTTGTAGGAGCGGATTCAGCCGCGAAGGGTCACCGTCATCAAGGGCGTCTTGTGCTCCGAAGGAAACCAATCGCGGCTGAAGCCGCTCCTACAAGCAAACCCTCTTTGTTTCTTTCCGGAACGCCGGACGCCGAAAGGTGCCTGGGAAGCTCTTAGGGTAGCGGAGGCTGCTGAAACCAGTGCATTCGCCTTTGGAGGGTTCTTTGATATCAGAAGGCCGCGGAGCAGGTCAATCAAAGGCACCCGCGGAGCTGGCTCTGCCAGGCCGCTGGGTGCGTCCCCCCGGGGGGATGGCGCGTAAGCGCCTCAGGGGGGCTTATTTCAAGCGCGTGATCAGGCTGGAGGTGTCCCAGCGGCCACCGCCCATCTGCTGTACGTCTGCATAGAACTGATCCACCAGCGCCGTCACGGGGAGGCGGGCACCGTTTCGATTGGCTTCGTTGAGCACAAGGCCGAGATCTTTGCGCATCCAGTCCACCGCGAAGCCGAAGTCGAATTTGCCTTGCACCATGGTGGGGCCGCGATTGTCCAGCTGCCAGCTTTGCGCTGCCCCCTTGCCGATGACTTGCAGGACTTGTTCCATGTCCAGGCCCGCTCGCTGCCCAAAGGCGACGGCTTCGGAGAGCCCTTGCACCAGGCCGGCGATGCAGATCTGGTTGACCATCTTGGTGAGCTGGCCGGCGCCGCTGGGGCCCATGAGCGTCACAGCGCGCGAAAAGGCCATGGCCACGGGTTTGATCTGGTCGAACACCGCTGCTTCACCGCCGCACATGACGGTGAGCTGGCCGTTCTGTGCGCCTGCCTGTCCGCCCGAGACAGGGGCGTCGATGAAATGCAGGTTCTGGGCTCGCGCGGCCGCTTCGAGCTCGCGTGCCACGGTGGCGGAGGCCGTCGTGTGGTCCACAAAGACCGCACCGGGTTTCATGCCGGCAAAGGCCCCGTTCTCACCCAGCACTACCGAGCGCAAATCGTCATCGTTGCCTACGCAGCAGAAGACGATGTCTGCGCCTTCGGCGGCCCGCGCGGGTGTGTTTGCATGCTTCACCCGGCCGGTGCCCGCCAGTTGCTCGCAGAACGCCTGTGATTTTGCGGGGGTGCGGTTGTATACGGTGACGCCGTGCCCGGCCAGCGCCAGGTGCCCAGCCATTGGGTAGCCCATCACGCCGAGGCCCAGGAAGGCAACTTGGCGTGGGGAGGTGGTGTCGTAGGTCTTTGGGTTGATCTGCATGTTCATAAGCTCGTTGTGCGTTTCCAGAAGGGCATCGCGAGCTTTGGGACCATCGCGGCTAAAGCCGCTCCTACAAAAATCCCACGATGATCCTCAATTTTTCTTAAGTAAGTGCCATTCTCTCTGAGGCGCGTTTCATCAGACGATCTGCAGGTGCTCGGTGCCCGCCGCCAGGTCCTGCGATTTGGCACGCTTGCTGGTCAGCTTGATCTGCAGGCGCAGGTCATTGGCGGAATCAGCATTGCGCAAAGCATCTTCGTAGGTGATGAGATTGTTTTCGAAGGCGTCGAAAAGACCCTGGTCGAACGTCTGCATGCCGAGTTCGCGGCTCTTCTTCATGATTTCCTTGATCTCGGTGACTTCTCCCTTGAAGATCAGATCGGAAATCAATGGCGAGTTGAGCATGACCTCAAACACCGCCGTGCGCCCCTTGCCATCCTGGCGGCCAATCAGGCGTTGCGAAACCAGTCCGCGCAGATTGAGTGAGAGATCCATCAGGAGCTGCGAGCGCCGCTCTTCCGGGAAGAAGTTGATCATGCGGTCAAGCGCCTGGTTGGCGGAGTTGGCATGCAGCGTGGCCAGGCATAAGTGCCCGGTTTCGGCAAAAGCCACGGCATGTTCCATGGTTTCGCGGTCGCGGATTTCTCCCATCAGGATGACATCTGGCGCCTGCCGCAAGGAGTTTTTCAGGGCCGTTTCCCAGTCGTCGGTGTCCAAACCCACTTCGCGCTGCGTCACGATGCAGTTCTTGTGAGGGTGCACAAACTCCACGGGGTCTTCCACCGTGACAATGTGGCCCTGCGAGTTCATGTTGCGCCAGTCCACCATGGCCGCCAGCGTGGTCGATTTGCCCGAACTGGTGGCCCCGACCAGAATGGCCAAGCCTCGCTTGGACATGGCAACGTCCTTCAGAATCTGCGGCATGCCCAGTTTGTCGATGGTCGGCAGTTCCGAAGGGATCACACGCATGACCAAGCCGATTTTTCCCATCTGCACGAAGGCATTGCAGCGAAAACGTCCAATGCCCGAAGGTGCAACGGCAAAATTGCATTCCTTGGTTTTTTCGAACTCGGCCGCTTGCTTGTCGCTCATGACCGCGCGCACCAAGGCCAGGGTATGAGAAGGCGTCAGTGGCTGCGCGGAAAGCTTGGTGAC
The DNA here is from genome assembly GCF_050821495.1 of Ottowia caeni. GTDB lineage: Bacteria > Pseudomonadota > Gammaproteobacteria > Burkholderiales > Burkholderiaceae_C > Ottowia > Ottowia caeni. The sequence goes on from NZ_CP151080.1 coordinate 994,114, forward strand.
CTTGCCGTCGACCTTGATCGCAGGCGGGAAATCCGCGGTGATGAACAAATCGCTGCCCTTGCGGGCGAGCATCAACTTGAGCAAATCGTTGATGAACTGACTGGCCTGATCGCGTTCCATGGTTTCTCCTCGAAGGGGCGGCGCTTACCCCGGAAAATTCTCGGGGGTCTTGGCCTTGCCGCGCGCCTCTGCGACGGTAATGATATTGCGCTTGACCAGATCCGAGAGGTTTTGGTCGAGCGTCTGCATGCCCAGGTTGCCGCCGGTCTGGATGACTGAGTACATCTGAGCGACCTTCGCTTCCCGGATCAGGTTGCGAATGGCGCTGGTGCCCAGCATGATCTCGTGGGCGGCCACGCGGCCTTGGCCGTCCTTGGTGCGGCACAGCGTCTGCGAGATGACCGCCTGCAGCGATTCGGAGAGCATGGTGCGCATCATTTCCTTTTCCGCGGCAGGAAACACGTCAACAATACGGTCGATCGTCTTGGCGGCCGATGAGGTGTGCAGCGTGCCGAACACCAGGTGGCCAGTTTCAGCGGCGGTCATGGCCAGCCGGATGGTTTCAAGATCGCGCAATTCACCCACCAGAATGGCGTCGGGGTCTTCACGCAGGGCTGATCTCAGTGCTGAGGCAAAGCTCTTGGTCATTGCGCCCACTTCGCGCTGGTTGATCAGGCACTTTTTTGACTCATGTACGAATTCGATGGGATCCTCCACCGTGAGAACGTGGCCATAGCTGTGTTCGTTCAGGTGGTTGACCATGGCCGCCAGCGTGGTCGATTTGCCGGAGCCGGTAGGGCCGGTCACCAGCACCAGGCCGCGGGGCTTCAGGGACAACTCGCCGAATATCTTTGGGGTTGCCAGTTGCTCCAGTGTCAGGATCTTGCTGGGGATGGTGCGCATCACGGCGGCTGCCCCGCGTGCCTGGTTGAAGGCGTTCACACGAAAACGGGCCAGGCCTTCGATCTCAAAGGAAAAGTCGATTTCCAGGAATTCTTCGTAGATCTTGCGCTGAGTATCGTTCATGATGTCGTAGATCATGGCGAACACCTGCTTGTGATCGAGCGGCTCCACGTTGAGCCGTCGAACGTCTCCGTGGACGCGGATCATGGGCGGGAGGCCGGCGGACAGGTGCAGGTCGGAGGCTTTGTTCTTGACGCTGAAGGCAAGCAGTTGCGTGATGTCCACGAGAATCCTCAACGGGTATGGTTTCAGTTTGATACGCTGTGGAGATTATGACTACGATTGCAGACAAGCTCCAGCAAGTCCATGAACGGATTGCTCAGGCGAGCGCGCGCGCAGGGCGGAACGTGGCTGATATTGCCTTGCTGGCGGTATCCAAGACGTGCTCCCCCGACGCTGTGCGGCAAGCCCATGCGGCCGGACAATGTGCTTTTGGTGAAAATTATGTACAAGAAGGGGTCGAAAAGATCGCCGCGCTCAGAGATTTAGCGCTTCAATGGCATTGCATTGGACCCATTCAGAGCAACAAGACGCGTCTGGTTGCCGAGAATTTTGACTGGGTGCACACGATTGACCGATTGAAAATTGCCGAAAGATTGTCTGCACAGCGTCCTCCAGACAAGGCGCCCCTCAATGTATGCATTCAGGTCAATGTGGATGGCGGGACGGCAAAATCCGGCGTGGCGCCGGCCGACGCGCTCGCTTTGGCCCGCGAGGTGGCGCAGTTGCCGCGGGTGCGCTTGCGCGGGGTCATGAGCATCCCCGAGCCTGCATCTGATTTCGAAAGCGCCCTCTCTGTGCACCAGAAGGTGCGCGGAGTGTTCGATGAGATTCGCCATGCCGGTTTGCCGCTGGATACCTTGTCGATCGGCATGAGCGCCGATCTTGAGGCCGCTATTGCCGCAGGCAGCACCATGGTGCGTGTGGGGACGGCCATTTTTGGCGCTAGAAACAAGACATAAGTACGTCATGCCGCCCAAACAGCCACGCACTGTCAGCCTCATTGGCGCGCCTACTGATATCGGCGCTGGCGTCCTCGGCGCTCGCATGGGGCCTGAGGCGCTGCGTGTGGCTGGTTTGGCCGAGGCGCTGTGGCGCCAAGGTTGGAAAGTGGTCGATACTGGCAATCTCTCGGGCCCGCCCAATCCTCGCTTGCCGCCGAAGGACGGGTTTCGGCATCTGCAGGAGGTCGTTGCCTGGAACGAGGCGGTGCATGAGGCGGCACATCGCGAGCTGAAGCTAGGCAGAGTGCCCGTTTTGATGGGTGGAGACCATTGTCTTGCGGTGGGCTCCATCAGCGCCGTTGCGCGGCATTGTCGGGCCCTAGGCCGCAAGCTACGAGTGCTCTGGTTCGATGCGCACGCCGATTTCAACACCGCCGCACTGACTCCCAGCGGCAATATGCACGGCATGCCGGTCGCCTGCCTGACTGGTCAGGGTCCGCAAGGGTTGGTCAGCCTCGGCGGCTTCAGTCCGGAGCTGCCCGCTCTGCAGCCCAGGGAGCTGCGCCAGATCGGCATCCGGAGCGTGGACGAGGGGGAAAAGCGCCTTGTGCACGACGCCGGCATTGAAGTGTTCGACATGCGCTTTATCGACGAAATGGGCATGCGCCACGCCATGGAACTGGCACTGGCCGGGATGGCCCCGCATACGCATGTGCACGTGAGCCTGGATGTGGATTTTCTCGATCCAGACATTGCCCCTGGTGTCGGCACCACCGTGCGAGGCGGTCCCACCTATCGCGAGGCGCAACTTTGCATGGAGATGGTGGCCGATACGGGCGCGCTGGGCTCGCTCGATATTGTGGAGATCAACCCCGCGCTCGATGTACGCAACCAGACGGCCGAGCTGGCGGTCGATCTGGTGGAGAGCCTTTTCGGCAAAAGCACCCTGATGCGGCATCGTGGCTGATTCGTGGGCGATGCGCGGCGGATGCCCCGAGTTGGGGCTATGCCATTCCCTGGATCAGCTCTGTGATGCCGGTCCAGAGAATCTGAACCCCGATGCACAGCAGGATGAAAGCTGACAGACGCAGGAAAACCACCAGCCCGACCTCGCCCAACGGGCGCAGCAAGCGGCCTGCGTAGCGGAAGGTCACGGCCACCAGAAAGCCCGTGACCAGGATGGCAGTCAGTCCCCCGGTAAAGTTGGCCAACGTGGTGGACCATTGCTGGCTGTACATGCTGGCACCGACAGTGATCGACGCAGAAATGGCTCCCGGACCGCAGGTCAAGGGAAAAGCCATGGGGTAGAACGCCTGGATGCGCACGCTTTCGTTGGTCAGGGATTGCGCCATTTCGGCCTTGTGGTCGTTCGCGATCTGGGGCGCGTGCAGCATGTTCCAGGCAGCGTGAGCCACGATAAGGCCACCGGCTACCCGCACGATGGGAAGCGAAACACCAAAAAATTCGAGCACGTAGGTGCCGGTCAGCATGGCGCCTGTGAGTACGAGGGCCACGTTGAGCCCCACCCGCTTGGCAAGCATGGCGCGAGTGGCGCGGTCGTGTGTTTGAGTCAGGTTGACGAACACCGGCGCCGAAGCGGGCGGGTTCACAATGGGCAAAATGGCGGCTAGCGCGAAAAGAAAGCTTTTGCCAAATGCCAGGGCGAGTAACGAAATATCCATACCACTAATGTATTCAGTTTCAGGGCTGTATTTGATGGCCGACTTGATGCCGCGGTGGGGATTTTCGATGCCTTAAGGATGGTCAGCGTAACCCTCGCGACCGCAGGGAGTTGTGCAGACCATCCTTAAAGCCTGCGCACTGATGCCTAGGGATGCCCTGCATAACTCCCTGCGGTCTGTGGCAGCACGGTCTCGGGCGATCCGCTGCGTTGCTTTTCTTGCCAATAGCTGGGCTATTGGCTGCAAAAAGACGCCTTGCGCCTCATCCCGATCCGTACTACCACCGACTCGCGAGGGTTATGCAGGACATCCCTAGCATGCTAAGCTGATTTGATATTGTTGCCGCGATGCCTCGGCGTTTTTCGTTTTCGGAGACTTTTATGCCAGCTCTGCTTCCAGACGTAGACCCAGATGGTCTGCTCGAATTCTCAGTTGTTTACACTGACCGTGCCCTCAATCACATGTCCAAGCGGTTCCAGGGCGTGATGAAAGACATCTCTGCCATCCTGAAAGAGGTTTATGGCGCAGACGCCACTGCTCTGGTTCCTGGTAGCGGCACCTTTGGGATGGAGGCTGTGGCCCGGCAGTTCGCCAATGACGAAAAAGTTGTGATCTTGCGCAATGGGTTCTTCAGCTATCGCTGGTCCCAGATCCTTGAAGTGGGCAAGATCACGGCGCCCGAAAACATCACAGTCCTGAAAGCCCGGCGTGTGGGTGAAGGCGCGCAGGCGCCATGGGTGCCGGCGCCCGTTGAGGAAGTGGTGGCGACGATCGCTCGCTTGAAGCCGGCCGTGGTATTTGCTCCTCATGTTGAAACCGCCAGCGGTATCTTGTTGCCGCAGGAGTACCTGAAGCAGGTGGCCGAAGCTACGCATGCAGCGGGTGGCCTGTTCGTGCTCGACTGCATCGCTTCAGGCGCGGTGTGGGTCGACATGCGATCGGTAGGTGTGGATGTGCTGGTCAGCGCGCCACAGAAGGGCTGGAGCGCTCCACCCTCATGTGCCATGGTGTGCTTCTCTGAGCGTGCGCTTGGAGCGATGGAGCGCACTGCCAGCTCCAGCTTCGCGTGCGATCTGAAAAAATGGCATCAGATCATGCAGTCCTATGAGACAGGCAGCCACGCCTACCACGCCACGATGCCCACCATGGCGCTGCTGCGTTTGCGCGATGTGATGAAGGAAACGCGCGAGTATGGGTTTGAGAAAGTGCGCCAGGAGCAGATTGATCTGGGCCGCAAGGTGCGCGATCTGTTCGAAAGCCGGGGCTTCCCGAGCGTGGCGGCCGAGGGGTTCAAGGCGCCGGGTGTAGTGGTGAGCTACACCACGGATCCGGACATCCAAAGTTCGAAGAAATTCCTTGCCGAGGGCTTGCAGACCGCTTCAGGTGTGCCCCTGATGTGCGACGAACCGGCTGATTTCCGCACCTTCCGCATTGGCCTGTTTGGATTGGACAAATGGCATGACGTGGATCGCAGCGTGGCGCAGCTGGCCGAGGCACTGGAGCGCGTGGCACCTGAGCAGGTGACGTCGTGATGACTTCAATACATCATCGTAACCCAACTCCGGAGGAAGCCCCTCCCAAGCCGGATCAGCCCCTGGAGCCGCAGCGCAAGGCGCCTCCAGATGAACCAAGCGACCCGGGAGAGCCTGAGGTTTCTTAGAGCCATTGCATAGCAGCCGTCTGACGGGGCGGATATGCCTTCTTCCTGGGATCGCCAAGCTCCAGCTTGGCAGTGCTGGCGCCCGCGAAGGGCGGGAGAGGCCGAGCTGGAGCTCAGCGATCCCAGGAGATCGTGAACATAGGTTAAACCAGCAGCGCGTTCACCCGGCGCACGTAGGCGGCTGGATCATCAGGCAGGCCGCCTTCAGCGAGCACAGCCTGATCGAGCAGGATGTGGGCCAAGTCCTCGAAATGCGGGCTGCTTTCGAGTTTCTTGACCAGCGCGTGCTCGGGGTTGATCTCCAGCACGGGTTTGGTGTCAGGCATCTTCTGGCCGGCTTGCTTGAGCATACGCGCCAGCTGCATGCTCATGCCAGCGTCCTTGACCACCAGGCAGGCTGGTGAGTCGACCAGCCGGGTAGTCACGCGCACGTCTTCGACCTGGTCTTTCAGTACCTCTTTCAGGCGATCAAGCAGGGGCTTGACCGATTCGGCTGCGGCCTCGGCGGCCTTCTTCTCGGCTTCGTCCTGCAGGTCGCCGAGATCGACAGCGCCCTTGGCTACCGACTGCAACGGGGTGCCGTCGAACTCCTGCATGTATGAGAGCGACCACTCGTCTACCCGGTCGGTCATCAGGAGCACCTCAATGCCCTTCTTCTTGAACACTTCAAGCTGCGGGCTGTTGCGGGCGCCGGCCAGGGTGTCGGCGGTGATGTAGTAAATGGCCTTTTGTCCCGGCTTCATGCGGGCTTTGTAGTCGGCCAGGGAGACGTTGGTGGCGTCGCTTGTGGTGGAGGCATAGCGCAGCAGCTTGGCGATGCGTTCGCGGTTGGCGAAGTCTTCGCCCAGGCCTTCCTTCAATACGGCGCCGAACTCGCGCCAGAAAGTGGCGTACTTGCCCTCGCGTGCGGCAGCGTCTTCGGCAAACTTGGCGGCATCATCGGCCGCGGTGGGGGCTTCGTTCTTGTCGACGACATCGGTCACGCCATCGCCTGCGAGCTCGGTGGGCTCTGGTGCGGGGGTGGATTCGCCAGAACCTACGTCAACTTTGCCTTCAGAGCTGGCACTGGTGCTGGTTCCGACGGCTTTTTCTGTGGCGGCTTCAGCCTGCTCGGCCTTGGCCAGATCTTCCAGCATCGAGAGCACACGCCGCGTGTTGCCGTCGCGGATGGAGCGTACGTCGCGGCTTTCCTGCAGCAGCTCGCGGCTTACGTTCAGCGGGAGGTCGGCCGAGTCCACCACACCCTTGATGAAGCGCAGGTAGCGCGGCATGAGCTGCTCGGCGTCGTCCATGATGAACACGCGCTTGACGTACAGCTTGACGCCGGCTTTCTTGTCGCGGTCCCAGATGTCTTGTGGCGCATGGGATGGGATGTAGAGCAGCTGGGTGTACTCAGTGGAGCCTTCCACCCGGTTGAGCGACCAGGCCAGCGGATCTTCCCAGTCGTGCGCGACCTGCTTGTAGAAGTCCTTGAACTGTTCTTCGGTAATGTCTTTCTTGTTGCGGGTCCAGAGGGCGGTGGCCTGGTTGATGGTTTCCCACTCGCCCGTCTTGACCATTTGGCCCGGTTGGCCTTCTTCCTTGCCTTCTTCCCACTTCTCGCCTTCCATCTTGATGGGCAGGCTGATGTGGTCAGAGTATTTGCCGATCAGCTCCTTCAGCTTCCAGCCATCGGCGTATTCCAGGGCGTCGTCACGCAGATGGAGAATCACGCTGGTGCCGCGTTCAGAACGTGTGATGGTTTCCACCTCGAAGTCGCCAGCGCCGGAGCTGATCCAGCGAACGCCCTGATCTTCAGCCAAACCAGCGCGCCGCGACTCGACAGTGATCTTGTCGGCCACGATGAAGCCGGAATAAAAGCCCACGCCGAACTGGCCGATCAGCTGTGAATCTTGCTTTTGGTCACCCGACAGGCGCGAGACAAAATCCTTGGTGCCGCTTTTTGCGATGGTACCCAGGTGATCAACCGCCTCTTCCTGGCTCATGCCGATGCCGGTGTCTGTCACCGTCAGCGTCTTGGCCGTCTTGTCGAAGGTAATGCGCACTTCGAGGTTCGGTTGGTCGCCATAGAGTGCCGGCTCTTCCAGAGCGTTGAAGCGGAGCTTGTCGCAGGCGTCGGAAGCGTTGGAAACCAGTTCGCGGAGAAAGATCTCCTTGTTCGAATAGAGCGAGTGAGTGACCAGATGCAACAGTTGTGCAACCTCGGCCTGGAAGGAATGTTTTTGCTTGCTCATGTGAGAACGCGTATTGATGAGTTGGTTAAGAACTCGATGACAGGTATGGATGCGCAACCTGCGCCTTGCGAAGCTTGGGGCGAAGGGCGATCATTTCAAGGGAGGAGTGCATCCGCATCGAATAGGCCCATCCCCCTTTTTTTCTGGGGGCAGGAGGAGCAGGGTCAGAACAGTTCGCCTGGCGCCAGGTAGCGCCATTGCCCCAATGGGAGCTGGCCCAGCGTCACGCGCCCGATGCGTACGCGTTTGAGTCCGACCACTTTCAGGCCAACCAGCTCGCACATGCGGCGAATCTGGCGCTTCTTGCCCTCGCGCAGCACAATACGAAGCTGCTCTTCGTTTTGCCAGCTGACCTTGGCGGGCTTGAGCGGCTGGTTGTCCAGCTGCAGGCCGTGGCGAAGAAGTTCCAGTTTCTCGGGCGCCACGAGTGCCTGCGTGTTCTGTGGCTGCGCCTGGGGCGTATCAAGCACGGTGACGCGTACCAGATATTCCTTCTCGATCTCGGAGTCCTGCCCGATCAAGTGGCGCGCAATGCGTCCGTCCTGCGTGAACACCAGCAGGCCTATGGAGTCAATGTCGAGCCGGCCGGCCGGCGCGAGGCCGCGCAGCTGGTGGGGCGCAAAACGGATCCGGGAGCGGTCTTCGCGCCAGTGGCTTTGGGCGCTTATCAGGCTCGCGGCTGGGGCATGCCCGTCTTCGGCCTGGCCACTCACGTAGCCCATCGGCTTGTTCAGCAGAATGGTCACACGCTCAGCCTGCTCACCCTCCGCCTGCTTGGTCACGGTAATGCGGTCCTCGGGCGAAACCTGCTGTCCCATGCGGGCGACCTCGCCGTTGACGCGCACCCAGCCGCGCTCGATCCATGCATCGGCTTCACGCCGCGAGGCGAGTCCGAGCTCGGACATGCGCTTGTTCAGCCGTGAGGTGGTGGCCGCAGGAGATGCGGCCACGGCAGGCGCGATAGCGCGTCGGAAGCGGGGTGATTCGGACATTGAGTATTTACTTTAGAGCTTCCCAGGGGCCTTTCGGCGCCCGGCGTTCCGGGGAGAAACAAAGAGGGTTTGCTTATAGGAGCGGCTTCAGCCGCGATTGGCTTCCATCGGAGCACAAGACGCCATTGATGACGGTGACCCTTCGCGGCTGAAGCCGCTCCTACAAAGACAGAGACGATGGAGGCCGTTTTGGGCTTTCAAAGTTTTGTTTCTCATGAGGCGGCGTCAGAACTGGTGACGGCAACTGGGTATCTATTTTAAGTAGCTGCCCTCATTCTGAATCCCAGCATCGTAGCGCCGCGAGATCAAGAATGCGCAACCCCCCGTATTCCACGCTGATCGCGCCCTTCGCGCTCAGGGCACGCAGCGCTTCGTTCACGCGCTGACGCGACAGCCCCACGAGATACGCGAGTTCCTGCTGTGTGATGCGCAGCAGATCGCCCACACCCGGGAACAGCACGGGATTGACCAGCGCCGCCAGGTTCAGCGCCACCCGCGTTTCCGGGCTGCGGCTACGGTCAGCCTCGCGCGCGCCGATGAACTGCGCCAATCTTTCGTTGAGCTGGTTCATCACGAAGCGGTTGAAGCCAATGGAATGATCCAGCAGCCAGTGAAAGGTGTCTAACGGCAGGCCGGCTACCAGACTTGGCCGCAGCGCCTGCACGTTGTAGCGGTAGGACTCGCGTTTGAGGGCAGTGCCTTCGCCGAACCAGCCCCCAGGCGAGAGGCCGGAGTAGGTCATGGTGTGCCCCTGCGCGGTGTCGGTCGTCATTTTCAGAAGCCCGTCGACCACGCCAAACCAGTAGGTGGCTGGCCGGCCGATGCGAAAGATGAGCTCGCCAGGTTGCGCCTCGGTGATGCGCAACTCTGAAGCCACGCGTTCGGCTTCGTCAGGCGTCAGGTGCGGCAGCCAGGGTACACCAGCGAGTTCTTCGGGCGTGAGAGGCCGGCGACGATCGTGCAAATTGGGTGGGCGCATTGGCGGCTTGAGTGCACTTAATAAGGGAAAAACCCTAGCGAGTTGGCATTGAATTGTCGTCCAAACGACAACATGGCGTCAAAGTATCGCCGTACTATCTGCAACATACAAGACCCCGCTTATCCCGGGATCACACACAAGAGACAAACCAAGAGACAAACAGGCTCATGGCTAACACTTTTCCCCGCCTGCTGCAAAAGCATGCAGCCGAGCGTCCCGAGGCGCCAGCGTTGCGCGAGAAAGAGTTCGGGATATGGCAAACCTGGAGCTGGCAACGCGCTCTGGACGAGGCCCGCTGGATCGCCGGCGGTCTGGCCGCCCTGGGATTCAAGCCTGGCGACAGCTTCGCGATTGTTGGAGACAACCGACCCCACCTGTACCTGGCTTTCGTGGCTGTGCAGGCTCTGCGCGGCGTTCCCGTTCCGATGTATCAGGATGCCGTGGCAACCGAGATGGCCTTTGTGCTCCAGGATGCCGAAGTGCGCTTCGTGTTCGCGGAAAACCAGGAGCAGGTCGACAAAATGCTCGAGCTGCGCGAGAGCGTTCCGGGGCTGACGCACATCATCTATGACGACCCCCGCGGTCTTCGCAATTATCGTCAGAGTGGCTTGCTCAGCGTTGAAGATCTGTTTGAGTTGGGGCGCAGGCATGAGAGCGAACACCCCAGGTTTTTCGACGCCGCTGTGACAGAAGGCCAGCCAGAGGATGTGGCAGTCATTCTCTACACATCCGGCACCACCGGCAAACCCAAGGGGGTGTGCCAAACGCATGCCAGCTTCATCGGCGCGGCCGAGGGCGGCGTGCAAACCGATGGGTTGAATGCCGAGGACAACGTCCTGTCGTACCTGCCACCAGCCTGGGTGGGTGATTTCCTTTTTTCCATGGCGCAATGGCTGGTGGCTGGCTTTACCATCAATTGCCCGGAGTCGGCTGAAACCGTGAGCATTGATATGCGCGAGATCGGCCCATCCTACTATTTCGCGCCACCCCGCGTCTTCGAAGGCATGCTGACATCGGTGTCCATCCGCATGGAAGATGCCGCCAAGCCCAAGCAATGGCTGCATGAAAAATTCATGGGCGTGGCCAGGCACGTGGGTTCGGACATTCTGGACGGCAAGCCGGTGGGTCTTGCCGACAGGCTCCTCTATGCGCTTGGAAATTTCCTGGTGTATGGGCCGCTCAAGAATGCCATGGGGCTGTCGCGTATTCGCGTGGCTTACACGGCAGGCGCGGCGATCGGGCCTGATTTGTTCAGGTTTTTCCGCTCCATTGGCATTAACCTGAAACAGCTATACGGCCAGACCGAGACTTGTGCCTATGTCTGCGTTCAGAAGAACGGCCGCGTCAAGCTGCATACGGTGGGAGAGGCTGCGCCGGGCATTGAGCTGAAAATTGCAGATTCTGGCGAAGTGCTGGTGCGCGGCGTGTCCGTCTTGAAGGAATACTACAAGCGCCCCGATGCCACCGCCGAAGTCATGGATGCCGAAGGTTACTTTCATACCGGCGACGCTGGTGTCATAGATTCCGATGGCCACCTGCGCATCATCGACCGTGCCAAGGATGTGGGCAAGATGGCGGGCGGTGCCATGTTTGCACCCAACTACATCGAGAACAAACTCAAATTCTTCCCTCAGATCAAGGAAGCGGTGTGCTTTGGCGACGCGCGCAATACCGTGTGCGCATTCCTCAACATCGACTTTGAAGCCGTGGGCAACTGGGCAGAGCGCCAGGGCCTGCCTTATGCCGGCTACGTCGATCTGGCGGGCAAGCCGGAAGTCTTGAAGTTAATGGTCGGATGCGTGGAAAAGGTGAACGCGGACCTGGCCAGCGAAGAGGGCATGGCTGATACGCAGATTGCTCGCTTTCTTGTCTTGCACAAGGAGCTTGATCCGGACGATGACGAACTCACTCGCACGCGCAAGGTGCGACGTGGCTTCATCGCCGAAAAATACGGCGTGCTGATTGATGCGCTGTACTCTGACCGGACTGAGCAGTTCATAGAAACAGCCGTCAAGTTTGAGGATGGACGCACTGGAAAAGTCAGCGCCAACCTGAAGATTCTCGACGCAAAAACCTTTCCTGCCTTGAAGGTGGCCGCATGAGCGCCGTAGCAGCTAGCATGACAGAGCGTGGCCTGCCGATCAACGACGCTGCACCTGCCGTTTCGGCGGTTGAAGCGCCAGCAGTGTCGGAGCATCAAGCCCGACGTGTGGGTGATGTGATTCTGGAAGTGAAGAACATCAGTCTGCGTTTTGGTGGTGTGAAGGCACTCACCGACATCAGCTTTGACGTTCGCGAGCATGAGATACGCGCCATCATCGGCCCCAACGGCGCTGGCAAGTCGTCCATGCTTAATTGCATCAACGGCGTCTATGCGCCCAGCGAAGGCCGCATCACCTTCCAGGGCAAGACCTTCACCCACATGAATTCGCGGCAGGTGGCTGAAATGGGCGTCGCTCGCACGTTTCAGAATCTGGCGCTGTTCAAGGGCATGAGTGTGCTCGACAACATCATGACGGGTCGCAACCTCAAGATCAAAAGCAATCTGCTGCTGCAGGCATTGCGCATCGGCCCTGCTGAGCGTGAGGAAATCCGACACCGCGAGTTCGTCGAGCGCATCATCGATTTCCTCGAGATTCAGGCGCATCGCAAGACACCTGTCGGCCAATTGCCCTATGGCCTGCAAAAGCGGGTCGACTTAGGTCGCGCACTGGCCATGGAGCCACGCATATTGCTGTTGGATGAACCCATGGCCGGCATGAACGTGGAGGAAAAGCAGGACATGTGCCGCTTCATCCTTGACGTCAACGATGAGTTCGGCACCACGATCGTGCTGATCGAGCATGACATGGGCGTGGTCATGGACATCTCCGATCGCGTGGTCGTGCTCGACTACGGCAAAAAGATCGGCGACGGAACGCCCCTGGAGGTGCGCAACAACGAAGACGTGATCCGGGCCTACCTCGGCACCAGCCACTGAAACCAGACATGCGGAACCAGGAAAAATGGCATTCTTTCTAGAAACCCTTCTTGGCGGCCTGATGACCGGCATGCTGTATGCGCTGGTGGCACTGGGATTTGTGCTGATCTTCAAGGCCAGTGGCGTATTCAATTTTGCGCAGGGGGCGATGGTGTTGTTCGCCGCCCTGGCCATGGCCAGGTTTTCTGAATGGATTCCTGCCTGGACGGGAATCGCAAACGCCTGGTTCGCCAACGTCGCGGCCTTCGTACTGGCCGGCGCGCTCATGTTCGCGGTGGCCTGGCTGATCGAGCGCTTGGTGTTGCGGCACCTGGTCAACCAGGATGTGGCCACTTTGCTCATGGCGACCCTGGGCATCACCTATTTTCTTGAGGGCCTCGGCCAGACCATTTTTGGCAGCGACATCTACAAGATCGACATCGGCATGCCGAAAGACCCGGTGTTCATTCTTGAATCGATGTTTGAGGGCGGTGTGCTGCTCAATCAGGAGGACGTGATAGCCGCCGTCATCGCCGCTGCGCTGGTGGCCGCGCTCTCCGTGTTCTTCCAGAAAACCAAGACAGGTCGAGCATTGCGAGCTGTGGCCGACGACCATCAGGCCGCGCAATCGATTGGCATTCCGCTGGGGCGCATCTGGGTGATTGTCTGGTGTGTGGCCGGCGTGGTGGCGCTGGTCGCGGGAATGATCTGGGGCAGCAAGCTCGGCGTGCAGTTCTCGCTCACCACGGTGGCCTTGCGCGCGCTGCCGGTGATCATTCTGGGCGGCTTGACTTCGGTGCCCGGCGCCATTATTGGCGGATTGATTATTGGCGTAGGCGAAAAGCTCTCCGAGGTGTACCTGGGTCCCTTCGTGGGCGGCGGCATCGAGATCTGGTTTGCCTACGTGCTGGCGCTGGTGTTCCTGCTGTTCAGGCCACAAGGTCTGTTCGGCGAAAAAATCATCGATCGAGTTTGAGACCAGGTTGGACTGGAATAAGACATGTTCTATCGCGAAAACGGCCAGTTCAAAACGTCCTACCGGGCTGATCAGCAGATATTCCCCATTCTGCAGGACCGTTGGGCCATTGGGCTGCTGCTGGCAGTGGCGTTCGTGGCGGTGCCGCTCTTGGCCAGCGACTATTTTTTCCGTGCGGTGCTGATTCCGTTTTCCATCATGGCGCTTGCAGCGCTGGGTGTGAACATTCTGGTGGGTTATTGCGGACAGATTTCACTTGGCTCAGGTGCTTTCATGGCGGTGGGTGCATACGGTGCCTACAACTTCATCGCCCGCATTGACGGCATGCCACTGATCGCGGCGTTGATTCTGGGTGGGCTGTGCGCGACGATATTTGGCATCGTGTTCGGCTTGCCCAGTTTGCGCGTGAAAGGGCTTTACCTGGCAGTGGCCACGCTGGCGGCGCAGTTCTTCAGCGACTGGATGTTCCTGCGCATCAAATGGCTGACCAACGATTCACCCTCTGGGTCTGTGTCGGTGTCGAACCCCCACGTGCTGGGCTTTCCTCTGGAAGGCGCCATGGCGAAGTATTTGTTCTGCATGGCTGTCTTGGTGGTCATCGCCCTGCTGGCCAAGAACCTGGTGCGTGGCGCCATAGGGCGCGAATGGATGGCCATACGCGACATGGATGTGGCGGCATCGGTGATTGGCATTCGGCCCATGTACGCCAAGCTGAGTGCCTTTGCGGTGAGCAGTTTCATTATTGGCGTGGCGGGGGCGCTCTGGGGCATTGTGCACCTGGGCACATGGGAGCCCGCCGCGTTCTCGGTCGAAGTTTCGTTCCGCTTGCTGTTCATGGTGATCATCGGCGGGCTGGGCTCGATCATGGGGGCCTTCTTCGGCGCCGCCTTCATCGTGGTTCTGCCGATTTTTCTCAACCAGTTCCTGCCGTGGTTCCTGGGGCTCTTTGGCCTTGGCATTTCCACCGCTGGCATCTCCCATGCCGAGCTGATGATTTTCGGTGCGCTGATTGTGTGGTTCCTGGTGGTTGAGCCCCACGGGTTGGCCAAGCTGTGGTCCACAGGCAAGCAAAAACTCCGGCTCTGGCCTTTCCCTCACTAAGCCTGGAGCTGTCGTTTACAGGCTGAGGTGCAGTGCTGAAGTTACAGGTTTCCCCGCGTGTTCATTTCAATAAAGGAGACAGACATGAAACCAACCAGAACCTTGATCGCTGCGGCCGCAGTGGCCGTCGGTACTCTGCTCACGGCCGGCAGCGCGCTGGCGCAGGCCAAGGAGCAGTTCTTTCCGCTGCTGTCCTATCGAACAGGTCCCTATGCTCCGAACGGTACCCCATGGGCCAACGGCAAGCAGGACTACATCAAGATGATCAACGCCCGCGACGGCGGTGTGAACGGCGTCAAGCTGACTTTCGAGGAATGCGAAACCGGCTATCTCACGGACCGTGGCGTTGAATGCTATGAGCGTCTGAAAAGCCGTCCCGGGGTGACCGTGTTCGACCCCCAGGCCACGGGCATCACCTTCGCCCTGACGGAGAAGGCGCCTGTTGACAAGATACCGCTGATGACCCTTGGATACGGGCTCTCAGTCGCGCAAGACGGCATGGCCTTCAAGTGGAACTTTCCTCTCATGGGCAGCTACTGGACGGGCGCCGATATTCTGATTCAGCACATCGCCAAGCAGAACGGCGGTTTCGACAAGCTCAAGGGCAAGAAGATCACGCTGGTCTACCACGACAGCCCGTTCGGCAAGGAGCCGATTCCGCTCTTGCAAGAGCGTGCCAAGATGCACGGCTTTGATCTGCAATTACTGCCCGTGACTGCTCCAGGAGTGGAACAGAAAGCCACCTGGCTGCAAGTGCGCCAGCAGCGGCCTGATTTTGTGCTGCTGTGGGGGTGGGGCGTGATGAACTCCACCGCGCTGAAAGAGGCGCAGGCCACGGGTTACCCGCGCGACAAGATGTACGGTGTCTGGTGGGCTGGTGCGGAGCCTGATGTGCGCGACGTCGGCGCGGGCGCCAAGGGTTATCACGCGCTGGCACTCAACGGTTCCGGCACGCAGCCCAAAGTGATGCAGGACATTCTCAAGTTTGTGCACGACAAGGGTCAGGGTACGGGGCCCAAGGACGAGGTGGGTCAGGTTCTGTACACGCGTGGGGTCATCATCCAGATGCTCAGCATCGAGGCTGTGCGCAAGGCGCAGGAGCGTTTCGGCAAGGGTAAGGTCATGACGGGTGAGCAGGTTCGCTGGGGAATGGAGAACCTCGCGCTCGACCAGAAGCGTCTGGACGCCCTCGGTTTTGGCGGCGTGATGCGGCCGTTGCAGACCACATGCGCTGATCACATGGGTTCAACCTGGGCTCGCGTGCAAGTCTGGGACGGCGCCAAGTGGAACATTGGCAATGACTGGTATCAGGCGGACGAGGCTGTGATCAAGCCCATGGTCAAGAGTGGAGCCGCCAAGTATCTGGCCGAGAAGAAGATGGAGATGCGGCCAGCCAGCGACTGCAGCAGCTGATCCAGGAGCCTCTTTCGAAGGGTCGATGTATTCGATCCTTCGATGGACCGTCATTCATGGCATGAGCCTAGATCCGGTGTGGCCTCTTCAGGCGCGCTGGATTCCCGCTGGTGCGCGAATGATGGCGGAGGCATTTTTCTGAACCACTGGTCTCAAGAAAATTCATCAAGGCAATTCGATGAGCGACACGCCGGCCTCTCCGATCCTCTTGTCCGTCAATGGCATTGAGGTGATCTACAACCACGTCATCCTGGTACTCAAGGGCGTGTCTCTGACGGTTCCCCAGAGCGGGATCGTTGCCATTCTGGGTGGAAATGGAGCGGGCAAGACAACCACCTTGCGCGCAGTCTCCAACCTGCTCAAGGGTGAACGCGGGGAGGTGACCAAGGGCACCATTGAATACCGTGGTGAGCGGATCGAGAACCTGACACCTTCAGACCTGGTCAAGCGGGGAGTGGTGCAGGTCATGGAAGGTCGTCACTGCTTCGCGCACCTGACCATAGAGGAGAACCTTCTGACGGGCAGCTACACCCGCGCAGACAAGGGCGAAATTGCCCGCAACCTGGAGAAGGTATACACCTATTTTCCGCGCCTGAAGACGCGCCGCACCAGCCAGGCGGCCTACACATCGGGCGGCGAACAGCAGATGTGCGCCATTGGTCGCGCGCTCATGGCCAACCCCAGCATGGTGCTGCTCGACGAACCCTCCATGGGGCTCGCTCCGCAAATCGTCGAAGAGGTTTTCAATATCGTCAAGGATCTGAACGCGAAGGAAAAAACCACCTTCCTTCTCGCTGAGCAGAACACCAACATGGCCCTGCGGTATGCGGACTATGGCTACATCATGGAAAGCGGCCGAGTGGTCATGGATGGTAAAGCTGCTGACCTGGCCAGCAACGAGGACGTGAAAGAGTTCTACCTCGGGGTGGGTGGAGGCGAACGCAAGAGCTTCAAAGACGTGAAGAGCTACAAGCGGCGCAAGCGCTGGCTGGCGTAAAAAATTAATGCACCCCCTGAGTCGCTTGCTTGCAAATATGCCCAGGCCGAGCGAAGCAAGGATCCGAGGTGGCTCGCGTCGTGTCAAGAGCCGACAAGGAAAACTGAAAAGAGAACGTTATGAGTGAGTACTTCGACTCCTTGGAAACGCGCGATCCCGCCGAGCGGGAAGCCGCCCTCATGGCCGCGCTGCCCGGCCAGATAGCCCATGCCCAGGCACATGGCTCCGCCATGGCAGAGATCCTCGCCGGAGTCGACGCGCAAGGCGTCACGTCAAGAGAAGCTCTGGCGAAACTTCCGGTGACCCGCAAAAGTGAGCTCCTGACACGCCAGAAGGCGACCCGCTCTGCGGGCGGAGACACCTTTGGTGGATTTGCCACTGTGCGCACCGGCCCCCAAATGCCCCGCATCTACGCCAGCCCCGGCCCCATCTACGAACCCGAGGGCACCGTACGAGACTATTGGCGTACCGGACGAGCTTTGTCTGCAGCAGGCTTCCGCAAGGGAGATCTGGTGCACAACTCCTTCAGCTACCACATGACCCCAGGCGCTTTCATCATGGAATCGGGAGCGTTCGCCCTAGGGTGCACCGTGTTTCCCGCCGGCACCGGGCAAACCGAGCAGCAGCTGGAAGTCATTGCTGACCTCAAACCCAGGGGGTATCTGGGAACGCCGAGTTTTCTGCGCATCTTGGTCGAAAAAGCAAAGGAAAGCGGCGTAGACATTTCCGGCATGACGCGCGGCCTGGTCAGCGGGGAAGCCTTTCCGCCCAGCCTGCGCGACTGGTTCGGCGAACGAGGCATGCACGTTTACCAGAGCTATGCTACGGCCGACGTGGGTCTGATTGCTTATGAAACCTCAGCGCGGGAAGGGCTGGTGCTCGACGAAGGCGTGATCGTCGAGATCGTGCGTCCCGGCACGGGAGACCCGGTGGAGGAGGGTGAAGTAGGCGAAGTGGTGGTGACCGTGCTGAACGCCGACTACCCGCTCATCCGCTTTGGCACCGGCGATCTCTCTGCCGTGTTGCCGGGATTCTGCCCCACCGGCCGCACCAATCTCCGCATCAAGGGCTGGCTGGGCCGGGCGGATCAGACCACGAAGGTGCGAGGCATGTTTGTGCATCCCTCCCAGGTGGCGGAGATCGTGCGGAGGTTCCCGGAAATTGGCCGGGCAAGACTGGTGGTGAGTGGTGAAATGGCCAATGATCTTTTGACGCTGGTCATTGAATCCCCCGGCGGGCGCGTCGATGATCTGAGCACCAGGGTGGCCGAAGCGATCCGTGATGTGACCAAGTTGCGCGGCGAGGTTAAGGTGGTTTCACCCGGAAGTCTGCCTAATGACGGAAAGGTTATAGAGGACGCTCGCAGCTACCAATAGTGGGGCTCTTGGCTGCAAATGGGCGCCTTTCGTATCATTCAGTTACACATTGGCAGCGAAGCGTGACGGAATTGGTGGCGCCTCTGGCGAAAAATACATTTAAGAGGAATAAAAAGGTATTAAAACTTCGCGCAAACCCCAATGCACCAAGTCATCGTTGCTTCTTAATATGTAGCGATCTCCCTATTAACGATACAAAGGATATGTCTACATGAAATCCAGCTTGCCCACCGCCTTGCGTCTGTGTGCTGCCGCAGCCGCGCTAACCTGCGCCGTTGGCGCCCAGGCACAAACTTTTCCGGCATCTGGCAAAACCATTACCCTGATCGTGCCCTTCGCCGCAGGTGGCCCCACCGACAAGGTGGCTCGCGACCTGGCTGAGGCCCTGCGCAAGCCTCTAAATGGCGCTACGATCTTGGTTGACAATGCGGCAGGTGCCGGCAGCACCATCGGCACGGCCAAGGCGTTTCGTGCCGCTCCGGATGGCTACACACTGCTGGTGGCGCACGTCGGGCTGGCCACCACGGCCACGCTGTACCGCAACCCTGGTTTCAAGTACGACGAGTTCGAGTATCTGGGCCTTGTCAATGAGGTGCCCATGGTCGTCGTCAGCAAGCCTTCAATGCCCGCCAATACCTGGGCCGAGCTCAATACCTGGATTGGTCAGAACAAAGGCAAGGTGAACCTTGGTAACGCCGGTCTGGGTAGCGCCTCGCACCTTTGCGGCCTGATGCTGCAAAACCAGCTCAAGACTGAAATGACCACCGTTCCCTATAAGGGCACGGCGCCCGCCATGACGGATCTCATGGGCGGCCAGATCGACATCATGTGCGACCAGACCACCAACACCACAGGTCAGGTTGAAGGCAAGAAGATCAAGGCGTTCGCTGTGAGCACCGCCAAGCGGATTTCTGTTCCTGCCGTCTACAAAGATCTGCCTACGCTCAATGAAGCTGGCCTGAAGGGCTTCGATGTCAGTATCTGGCACGGCCTGTACGCTCCCAAGGGCACTCCGCCGGCGGTGCTGAAGACCCTCAACGACGCGTTGAAGGTGGCCCTGAAAGATCCGGACTTCATCAAGAAAGAAGAAGGGCTTGGTGCTGTGGTGGTGACTGACGGGCGCATGAACCCTGAGGAGCACAAGAAATTTGTCGCTTCCGAGGTGGCTAAGTGGGGCGCCGTGATCAAGGCGGCCGGTCAGTACGCGGATTGATTCCCGGCTTTAGGTACTGACGTGCCTTCCCCCTTTCCTTCGCAGGGAGGGCGTGCGCACTCGAGTGCGCGCGCCCAGAGCGTGGTCACACTCCCCAGACCACATCTTTCCCCGCATCCGCGCTTTCGCGCAAAAGCTCAATAAAAGGCACTGCACGCCGACTCAGCGGTATTGGGTCGCCCTCTTTTGGGGCCTCTTCGCTGTTCTCGTCCTCTTGCTGCGGTTGTGTTTCCCGGCGCTTGATCTCGGCCTGCAGCGCCGCAATGGCCCCCGGAATCTGCTCCACCGTGACGATGCCCGTCGGTGCCGGCGTCTTGCCAATGATTTTCAAGATCTCGTCACCGGTGAGGGGCAGCATGATGACTTCAGCGGCCGCTTGAGATTTGAATTTGTAAAGCATGCGGGTCTCCTTGGTAAACGCGTTACTAGAACGTTCTAGCGCTCCAAGGTTCATTGTGCCCAACTCCGTTCACACAGGCGTGTTCAGGAGTCGAGTTCTAGGTGAAAACACCGATTTGACTTCAATTGTTTAGAGTTAAACAATTGAACCATGAACAAACTTTCCAGCATCGTATGCATCGGTGGCGGTCCGGCTGGGTTGTATTTCGGCCTGCTGATGAAAAAGCAGCGGCCCGAATGCCGGGTCACGGTGGTCGAGCGAAACCGTCCTTTCGATACCTTTGGCTGGGGCGTGGTGTTTTCCGACCAGACCCTCGGTAACCTCCAGGTGGCGGACGCCGAAAGCGCGCGCCTGATCGGTGATGCGTTCAACCACTGGGACGACATCGAGGTGTTCTTCAAGGGGCGCAGCGTGCGATCCGGCGGCCACGGCTTTTGTGGCATTGGGCGCAAGCACCTGCTCAACATTCTGCAGGAACGGTGTCTTCAGCTTGGTGTCGATCTGGTGTTCGAAACTGATGTCTCGGATGAGCAGGCCATTGCATCGAGGTACGAGGCCGACCTGATCATCGCCAGCGACGGATTGAACAGCCGCATTCGCACCCGCTACGAAGAGGTGTTCCAGCCCGATATTGACCTTCGGCAGTGCCGCTTTGTCTGGCTTGGCACACACAAAACATTCGACGCCTTCACCTTTGCTTTCGAGAAGACCGAGCACGGCTGGTTTCAGGCGCACGCATACAAGTTTGACGAAGACACCTCCACGTTCATCGTCGAAACCCCCGAAGAGGTGTGGAAAGCACATGGCTTGGACCAGATGAGCCAGGAAGAGGGCGTTGCCTTTTGCCAGAAGCTGTTTGCCAAGTATCTCGATGGTCATGAGCTCATCAGCAACGCCAAGCACTTGCGCGGCTCAGCCATCTGGATCCGTTTCCCGCGCGTGATCTGCAAGACCTGGGTTCACCATCTGGACATTCAGGGAAAGCGCACTCCTATCGTGCTGATGGGGGACGCGGCTCACACGGCCCATTTTTCCATAGGCAGCGGCACGAAGCTGGCTCTCGAAGACGCCATTGACCTGGCGGACGAATTCGCCACGGGCGAAGATATTGATGCCGTGCTACAGGCCTACGAAGCGCGCCGCAGTGTCGAGGTGCTCAAAATACAGAACGCTGCCCGCAACTCTACCGAATGGTTCGAGAACGTGGATCGGTACACCGGCATGGAGATCGAGCAGTTTGCCTACTCACTGCTGACGCGCAGCCAGCGCATCAGCCACGAGAACCTGAGGCTGCGCGACGCCAATTGGCTGGAAGGATACGAAGCCTGGTTCGCCAAAGGGCAGGCGGTGCCACCCATGTTCACGCCTTTCAGCATGCGTGGTCTGACGCTGAAGAACCGCATCGTCGTTTCACCCATGGCGCAGTACAGTGCAAAGGATGGCGTGGTGGGCGACTATCACCTGGTTCACCTGGGCGCGAGGGCCCTTGGAGGGGCTGCGCTGGTCATGGTGGAAATGACCAGCCCCACACCCGAAGGGCGCATCACTCCGGGCTGCCCTGGTCTGTACAACGATGCGCAGGAAGCTGCATTCAAGCGCATTGTCGACTTCGTGCACATCCAGAGCAACGCGGCCATTGGCCTGCAGCTCGGTCACAGCGGACCCAAGGGGTCAACCCAGTTGGGCTGGGAAGCCATTGATGAACCTCTGCCGCAGGGCAACTGGCCGATTCAGGCGGCCAGTGCTGTGCCGTATGGCGAGCAGAACCAGGTTCCCGCTGCCATGAGTGCGCAGGAAATGAATGCGCTGAAACTCGCGTTCGTGGAATCCACGCGCCGGGCTGCGAGGGCGGGTTTCGACTGGCTCGAACTGCACTGCGCGCACGGCTATCTGCTGGCCTCCTTTATCAGCCCGCTGACCAACCGGCGCACCGATGAGTATGGTGGCTCACTTGAGAACCGCTGTCGCTACCCGCTGGAGGTTTTCGCAGCCATGCGCGCTGCATGGCCACAAGATAAGCCCATGAGCGTGCGCATTTCAGCCCATGACTGGGTGCCCGGTGGCACCACGCCGGACGATGCGATCGAGATCGCGCGCATGTTCAAGGCAGCTGGCTGCGACATGATCGATGTGTCTTCCGGACAGACCACGCGCGACGCCAAACCCGTGTACGGCCGCATGTACCAGACCCCGTTTGCCGATCGCATTCGCAACGAGGCTGGCATTGCCACCATCGCCGTCGGGGCCATCTCGGAGGCCGATCATGCCAACAGCATCATCGCCGCCGGCCGTGCTGATCTGTGCGCAATAGCCCGGCCACATCTGGCGGATCCGGCCTGGACATTGCACGAAGCTGCCAAGCTGCAAAGCCGCGCCGTGACCTGGCCCAAGCCCTATGAAAGCGGGCGTGACCAACTCTACCGTGAGATCGCCCGGCAGAAAGCCATGCAAACTGATGGCGGCATGGCGGGAGCATCCGGCGCCGTAGTTGCCTGAGCCTAGATCCGGCAGTTGACCGCTTGAAATCTTCAGGAAAGCCGCATGAACACTCAATTTCTATGCTCCGATAACGCTCACCCGTTAGGTGAGAGCGCTACGCACCCGATCAGGCCGCCCTCGGGTGCGCTGGCGGCGTTGCTCGTCCTTGCAGGCACGAGCCTGCCGCGTCCTCGCGCCTTGCCAGCGCACCCGATGACGACCTGCTCGGGCGCGTCCAACGGCCGGATCTAGGCTGAGGAGAGATCATTGGATCAGGAAGCACGCGTACATAGCGAACACCCGGACGAGCTGCGCCTTTGGCTGCGCATGCTCACTTGCACGCAATTGGTGGAGAAGGACATTCGAGCCGGCCTGCGCGAACAGTGGGGCTCTACCTTGCCTCGATTTGATCTGATGGCACAACTCGAACGCGCTCCCGAGGGCTTGCGCATGAACGAGCTCTCGCGCCGCATGATGGTCACCGGGGGCAACGTGACCGGCATCACCGATCAGCTCGAAGGTGAAGGCCTGGTTGAGCGTGTGGAAGTAGAAGGTGATCGACGCGCTTTCAGGGTGCGGCTCACGACACAAGGCCGGCGTCAGTTCAAGGCCATGGCGGCGGCCCATGAAGGCTGGATCGTTGAGGCCTTCGCGGGCCTGAACGCAGGCGAATTGCACACACTTCATCAGCTGCTCGGTAAAGTGAAGCAGCATTTTCTTCAGGAGATAGCGTGAAACATTACATCGGTCAGGGCAACCCCATGCGTCCTCAGTTCAGGGCGCAATCGAGCTACGTCGCGAAGCACTTCAACTGGCAGTGCGATGAGTCAGGTGTAGCCACCGTCACGCTCAATCGCCCGGAGCGCAAGAACCCGCTCACTTTCGATTCTTACGGGGAGTTGCGCGATCTCTTCAACGGGCTGCGTTACGCCACCGACGTGAGGGTGGTGGTGGTGGCGGGCGAGGGGGGCAACTTCTGCTCGGGTGGCGATGTGCACGACATCATCGGCCCTCTGACCAAAATGAGCATGCCGGAGCTGCTCGAATTCACGCGCATGACCGGAGACCTGGTGAAGGCCATGCGCGCCTGCCCTCAACCGGTCGTGGGCGCCATCGACGGCATTTGTGCGGGTGCGGGCGCCATGATGGCGCTGGCTTGCGACCTGCGCTACGGCTCACCCCTCACCAAGACGGCATTCTTGTTCACGCGCGTGGGCTTGGCTGGGGCGGATATGGGCGCATGCGCGTTGCTACCGCGCGTGATCGGCCAAGGGCGCGCCAGCGAGCTGCTTTTCACCGGCCGAGCCATGACAGCACAGGAAGGCCTGAGTTGGGGTTTCTTCAACGCGCTGCACGATAGCGGTGAGTTGCTGGACAAGGCGCATGCCATGGCGCGCGAGCTGGCGGCCGGCCCGACCTTTGCCCACGGCATGACCAAGAACATGCTGAGCCAGGAATGGGCCATGACCATTGAGCAGGCCATCGAAGCCGAAGCGCAGGCGCAGGCGATCTGCATGCAGACGCAGGATTTCCGACGCGCGTATGAGGCCTTCGCGGCCAAGCAAAAACCTGTGTTTGGGGGAGACTGATGAGTGGCGGTGTGATGCGGCCGACGGCTCTGGTGCCTTCTGCGGAGCACCTGGCGTTACCTTTCTTCGAGGCCGCGCACAGGGACATTGCAGCTCGCCTGCCGGCTTGGGCCAATGCGCAGGGCGTGGACGAGACGGACGACCGCGCTGCATGCCGGAATTGGGTGCAGCTTCTGGGGGAAGGCGGTTGGCTGCGTTATTGCGTGGCAGGAGACCATGGCGGGGCTTTGCCTCAGTTGGACTCCCGGGCGCTGGTGCTGCTGCGCGAAACGCTGGCTTTTTACTCGCCCTTGGCAGATTTTTCCTTTGCGATGCAGGGGCTGGGCAGCGGTGCCATATCGCTGGGAGGCACTCCGGCGCAGCAGGCTGAATACCTGCCTGCGGTAGCGCGAGGCGAAAAAATTGCGGCCTTCGCGCTGAGCGAGGCGGACGCCGGCTCTGATGTGGCGGCCATGAAGACGCAAGCAGACTGCGAAGGCGGCCTGTGGCGCTTGAACGGCACCAAGACCTGGATCAGCAATGGAGGCCTGGCCGACTTCTATTGCATGTTCGCCAAGACCGACTCTCAAGCTGGCAGCCGCGGGATCACGGCTTTCATCGTCGACAAGGGCGCGGCGGGCCTGGACGACAACGCGCATATTCAGGTCATGGCCCCGCACCCCTTGGCCACGCTGAAGCTCGCCAATGCCGTGGTGGCAGGCAATGAGCCTCTGGGCGAGGTGAACGGCGGTTTCAAGCTCGCCATGCAGACGCTCGACATCTTCCGTGCCAGCGTGGCGGGGGCCGCGTTGGGCATGGCGCGACGCGCATTGGCGGAGGCGGTCGCGCATGCCCGCCAGCGAAAAATGTTCGGCCACACGCTGGCAGACTTCCAACTGACCCAGGCCAAACTCGGCGAAATGGCGGCACTGATCGACGCTGGCGCGGTGCTCACCTACCGCGCCGCCTGGATGCGCGACATGCAGCAGGGGTCGATGAAGGAGCGCAGCGTAGCGGCGGCCATGGCCAAGATGACCGCCACCGAAAACGCCCAACGTGTGATCGACATGGCCCTCCAGATGCATGGCGGGCTCGGAGTCATGGTCGGTTCGCGGGTCGAGTCGCTCTATCGTGACATTCGGAGCCTGCGCATCTACGAAGGTGCCACTGAAGTCCAGCAACTCATCATCGGAAAGGCCGTTCTGACATGAGTACCCTTAGCGCCCAGACTGACCGCTTCGTCCATGATCGCCTGCCCCCGCGCGAACAATGGCCAGAGCTACGTTATGACTTGCCGGAGCTTCAGTTTCCGGACCAAGTCAACCTCGTCGCACGTCTGCTCGACGATGCGATCGAGCGCAAGGGTTGGGGTCAACGCATCCTGTTGCGATCGCCCCAGATCAGTTTGACTTACGCCGAAACGCGCGAACGTGTTGATCGCATCGCAGGCTATCTGATCCATGAGTTGAAGCTGGAGCCAGGCAACCGGGTGCTGCTGCGCGGCGGCAACTCCATTGGCATGGCGTTGTCGTGGCTGGCTGTCGTCAAGGCAGGTCTCATCGCGGTGGCCACCATGCCGCTGTTCCGGGCGGTCGAGCTCGGCAAGGTGATTGACAAAGCACAACCAGCCGCCGCCATCTGCGACGCGAGATTGCTGCTGGACCTGGAGCAAGCCCACGCACAGCAACCAGGGAATTTGCGCCATATCCTGCGTTTCGGGGCGGCTGGTGATCCGCAGGATCTCGGTGCGCTGGCAGCGCAGCAGCCCGCCTCGTTCAAGGCTTGCCCGACAGCGGCGGACGACATTGCGCTCCTGGCGTTTACCAGCGGCACCACGGGCCAACCCAAGGCCGTGGTGCATACTCACCGCGATGTGTTGGCCGCATGCGAGAGTTGGCCACGGCACGTGCTCAAACCCTCCGCGGACGACGTGGTGACGGGGTCACCCCGCTCGCTTTTACCTTTGGACTCGGCGGATTGCTGCTCTTTCCGATGTGGGCCGGGGCCAGTATCTACTTTCCCGACGTTCCCTATAACCCCGAGACCATGGTGCGCCAGATGCGCGAGCACCGCATTACCACCTGCTATACCGCGCCCACGTTCTATCGGCAAATGGCGCCGCACGCCAAGGCTATAGGCATCCCCACGCTGCATACTTGCGTGAGCGCGGGTGAGGCTTTACCGGACGCGACGCGCCAACTCTGGAAGGATGCCACAGGCATCGAAATGCTGGATGGTATTGGCGCCACGGAAATGTTCCACATATTCATCTCATCCGCAGGCAAAGATGTCCGCCGAGGTGCCATTGGCAAGGTCGTGCCCGGTTACCGAGCCAGGGTGGTCGACGATGAGGGGCGCGAAGTGCCGCGCGGAATGGTGGGAAAGTTGGCCGTTATGGGCCCCACGGGATGCCGCTACATGGATGATGTGCGGCAGGCGAAGTATGTCCAAGACGGCTGGAATCTTCCCGGCGACGCGTTTGTGCAGGACGACGAGGGGTATTTTCATTACCAGGCGCGGGACGACGACATGATCATTACCGCCGGCTACAACGTGGGCGGGCCGGAGGTTGAAGATTGCCTGCTCACCCATTCGGCGGTGGCCGAATGCGCTGTGATCGGAAAACCCGACGAGGAGCGGGGCATGGTCATCAAGGCATTCGTCGTGCTGAAAGCCGGCCATGCGAGCGATGCCGCCATGGTCAAAACACTGCAAGAGCATGTGAAAGGCCAGATCGCGCCTTACAAGTACCCTCGCGAAATCGAGTTCACCACGGCACTGCCGCGTACCGAGACAGGCAAGTTGCAGCGCTTCAAGCTGCGACAGTCAAGCTAGCTTGAGTGCATAGGCATCGATCGAATCAGAATTTGGAGCATTGCCATGAATAAAGTCCTCCAGCCCGTTGGCTGGGCCCCCGCCAAGGGCTATGCCAACGGCATAGCCGCACGCGGCACGCAGATATACGTTGGCGGCCAAGTAGGCTGGAACGCACAGCAAGAATTCGAAAGCGACGATTTCATCGAGCAGTGCCAGCAGACGTTGCGCAATGTCATGGACGTGCTGAGAGCAGGTGGCGCGGGGCCCGAGCATATGGTGCGCATGACCTGGTATGTCATCGACCGTGTCGAATACAACGCTCGGCTGAAGGAACTGGGGATTGTGTACCGCGAGGTCGTCGGCAAGCATTTCCCGGCCATGACTTGCGTGCAGGTGGCGGCCCTGATGGAGGAGCGCGCCAAAGTCGAGATTGAGGTTACCGCGGTGGTGCCTGATTCCGCCTAAGCCTGGCAAAGCCGGTTAGCCTCTTGTGATCTTCAGGACAGCCGCATGAAGGAACCTCAGGGCGACGCCCGACTGCTGGCTGGTTTCTGGCTGGGCGTCCTGGGAGTCACTTGCTTCGCCATCACCTTGCCTGCCACCCGGCTGGCCACGGGCACGGCGGAACAGCCGCAGCTTGACCCTGTATTCCTGACCTTGGGGCGCGCTGCGCTGGCAGGTGTGTTGTCGGTGCTGTTCCTGCTGCTAACGCGTTCAACATTGCCGCAGCGCGCGCATTGGCCTGCGCTGGCTGCCGCGGTTGCGGGCAATGTGATCGCCTACCCTCTACTGCTGGCCTGGGCGCTGCGCAGCGTCACCGCAACGCACGCGGCGGTCATCACCGCGTTGTCTCCTTTGGCCACAGCCGTCGTGGCGGCCTGGTTGCTCCACCAACGCGCGCGGCCCGCTTTCTGGATACTTGCCTTGGTGGGCAGCGCTTTTGTGGTCTTGTTTGCGTGGCTACGGGCCGACACGCAAGGTGGCTTCGGCTTCGCTTCGGCCGATCTGCTGCTCATCGCCGCAATAGTGGCCGCATCAGTCGGATATGTATATGGTGCCAAAATCACGCCTGTGCTCGGTGCGGAGCGAGTTATCTGTTGGGTATGCGCCGCAGCACTGCCGTTCACCCTGCCGGTTGCGTTTTGGTTTTGGCCGGAGAACTCAGGCCATATTCGTCCCGTAAGTTGGTTGGCGTTTGTGTATCTGGGTTCTGTGTCGATGTGGGCAGGTTTTTTCGCTTGGTATCGAGGCCTCGACTGGGGAGGCGCCTTGCGCGTGAGCCAGACTCAGCTATTGCAGCCGTTTTTGTCGATGTTTTTCGCATGGCCCTTGCTGGGTGAGCAGCCCGATGCCGTGTCGATCGGATTCGCGCTGGCAGTGGTGGCGACGGTGTTTGCCAGCCGGCACTTGCCCGCGCGAGGCAGCTGAAATCCATTCGAGCCGAATTTGATTTTTAATACGGGCTGAGAACCTCAAGAAAGCTTTCCATGAACCTGAACGATCAACCTCGCCCCTGGCAACTTGCTCGCAGGGCCGAGGCCATGAATCCCTCGGCGATCCGCGAGATACTGAAAGTGACCGAGCGCCCGGGAATTCTTAACTTCGCAGGCGGATTGCCTTCGCCTGAAACTTTTCCGGTGGCGGCCATGCATGCCGCCTGCGCCGCTATCCTGGGGGAAGGCAGCAGCATCGCCAAGCCTTCGTTGCAGTACGCGGCGAGCGAAGGCTTGCCTGAGTTGCGCGAATGGGTCGCGACTGAGATGGGCAAACAGGGGGCGACCGTCTCGCCTGATCAGGTGCTGATCACCACCGGCAGCCAGCAGGGACTGGATCTGATCGCCAAGGTGCTGATCGATGCAGGTGCCCCCGTCATGGTTGAGACTCCCACCTACCTCGGCGCGCTCCAGGCCTTTACACCCATGGAGCCCCACATCGAAAGCGTGGACAGCGACGGCGAAGGTGTTCTGCCGGAGGCGCTGCGCAAGCAGCTCGCAGCTATGCCCGAGCGGCCGCGCTTCATGTACTTGCTGCCCAATTTTCAGAATCCTACCGGTCGCACCATGCCGGAAGCACGGCGCGAAGCCGTGCTGGCCGTTTGCCGCGAGTTCGGGCTTCCTGTCGTGGAAGACAACCCCTATGGCGAGCTGTGGTTTGATCAGGCACCTCCAAGGCCTCTACTGGCGCGCTGGCCGGAAGGCGTCATCTATCTTGGCTCTTTCAGCAAGATTCTGGCACCGGGTTTGCGTCTGGGCTATGTGATTGCACCGTCTGCTCTGTATCCAAAGTTGTTGCAAGCCAAGCAGGCGGCCGATCTGCATACCCCCGGTTTTAACCAGCGTCTGGTGGCGGAGGTTATTCGCGACGGCTTTCTGGATCAGCACGTGCCCACCATTCGCACGCGCTACCATGCCCAGCGCGACGCCATGGTGAGCGCACTGACGCGCGAGCTGGGCCCCACGGGAGCCACATGGACCGAGCCCAAGGGCGGCATGTTCATCTGGGTGCGTTTGCCTGAAGGGCTGAATGCGCAAGCCCTTTTGCCCGCCGCCGTGGATGCCGGCATGGCCTTCGTGCCTGGGGCGCCGTTTTATGCGCGAGACCCTGACATGCGCACGCTGCGCCTCTCGTTCGTGACCTCAACGCCTGAGCAGATCGATCGTGGCATGGCAGCCCTGGCCCAAGTGATTCGCGAAGCGCTTTCCCGCTGAGTCCGTCGCCATGATCCCGTCCCGCCCCTTCGCCCAGATCGACGTCTTCAGTTCGATGCCTGGCTACGGCAATCCCGTGGCTGTGGTGCTGGACGGCAGCGGGCTTGACGAGGCGGCCATGCAGCGCTTTGCACGCTGGACAAACCTCTCGGAAACCACTTTCGTGCTGCCTCCGAGCGATCCCGCGGCCGACTATGCATTGCGCATCTTCACACCAGGCGGTGAGCTTCCTTTTGCCGGCCATCCGACGCTGGGCTCCTGCTTCGCATGGCTGGCGGCGGGCGGGCAAGCCAAATCCTCAGAGCAGGTCGTGCAGGAATGCGCCAAGGGCTTGGTGCGCATACGCCGCGATGGCGGGCGGCTGGCATTTGCGGCCCCGCCGAGTCATCGTAGCGAGCCGTCACCGGCTACCCTCGCGTCGGTCGTGAAGGCATTGGGTATTGAGGCCGGCCAGGTGCTGCGTGCGCAATTGCTCGACAACGGGCCCGTGTGGCTGGGCTTGCAACTGGACAGTGCCGACACGGTGCTGGTGCTGGAGCCGGATCAGGCCCAACTCTCTGCCCTGGGTTGCAAAGTGGGTGTGCTGGGCACCTATCCGTCTGAAGCCGCTATGCCCTTGATCTCCCGGTCCAGCCGGGAAGCTCGAGCCTTCGTTGGTGCCGCCGTTCGTGGCGAAACGCCACTGGTTGAAGTGCGCGCCTTTGCCGCGCCCATCGGAGTGGCTGAAGACCCGGTGACCGGTAGCCTTAACGCCAGCCTGGCGCAGTGGTTGATTGATGCAGGAGAAGTGCCCACTTCGTATGTGGCCAGCCAAGGCACGGTACTGGGGCGGGAAGGGCGGGTGCACGTGCACCGCGATGCGAACGGCCAAGTCTGGGTGGGTGGCCATTGTGTGCGCTGCATCGTGGGTACTGCGGAAATTTAGAGCCACTCTCCTGCCGCCTTACCCAGCCGTAAGCATTTGACAGGGCTTCGCTCGGCATAATCGCGCTCCTCGAAAAGGAATATCGGCCTATGAGGAGCCAAGACAAAATGCTTTACCTGCTCGACGCGTTCAGCGTCGACGCACCTGTTTGGTCCGCAGAGGAACTGGCGGCTCGTTGTGAGTTGCCCGTTTCATCCTGCTACCGTTACCTCAAATCGCTTCATCAGGCGGGGTTGCTGGCTCGCGTAGGCAGTGGGTCGTACGTGGTGGGGCCCCGAGTGCTGGTTCTTGATCGCGTGGCCCGAACCTTCGATCCGATCTACACCGTGGGTAGCCCCAGGGTGGTCGCGTTGTCCCAGGAAACCCGGTTCAGCGCGCTGCTGTCCGTGCTCTACAGCGAATCGGTCATGTGTGTGCGGCAGGTGCTCACTCCTGACGCTCCGCCTGGCTTGTCGGGCCGGGGCCACCGGAGTTCGACACTTTGCCCCTCTTTTAGACCATTTTCCCGGGGTCCGGGTGTTAAGAATCAAGGACTTGCGCGTAAATTTCTGAATTTTCTGTAGTGGCAATCTTTCATGGTGTTGGTGTTGGCAATATTTTTGATTTGTCCTACACTGAGGAGCACCATGTTCGTCAAGCTCACCCGCTCGGGCGGCCACACTTACGCTCAGTTGATGGAGTCCTTCCGGGACGCCAGCGGCACGCCGCGCCAGCGCACCGTCACCACGCTTGGGCGTGTGGATGAGGACGGCGGCCAAGTCGATGCGGTGCTCGCCACGCTGCTGCGGGCCAAGGGCCGCAGCGCGGATGTGGCCACCCCGCAGATCAAGTTCGAATCGGCTTTGGCTCTGGGTGATGTCTGGGCGCTCGATCAGCTCTGGCGTGAGCTGGGTTTTGATGCCCTGGCTGGCGTATTCCGCCGGGCTCGCTACACCACTGCGGTGGAGCACGCCATCCGCGTGATGGTCTTCAACCGTCTGTGCGATGCCGATTCCAAGCTGGGTGCACTGCGCTGGTTGCAGACCGTCTCGATGCCCGGGGTAGAGCCCAGCAAGATCACTCATCAGCACCTGCTGCGCAGCATGGATGCCCTGATCGATCACCAGGGAGCGGTCGATGATTGCGTGGCCCACCTGCTGCGACCGCTGATCGATGACGAGCTTTCGGTGGTGTTCTACGATTTGACCACCATCCGAAGCGAAGGCCTGAGTGTTCAGCAGGGCGATGTGCGCCACTTCGGAATGTCCAAGGAGGGCGGCATTGCACGGCAGTTCCTGCTGGGCGTGGTGCAGACTGCCGACGGCATGCCGATCTACCACGAGGTGTTTGATGGCAATACGGCCGAGGCGCCGACGATGCTGCCCACCGTGCGCAAGGTGCTGGCGCGCTACCCGCACATTCGCCGCCTGGTGATGGTGGCCGACCGGGGCTTGCTGTCGGTGGATAACCTGGCCGAGCTCACCCGCATCAGCCTGCCCAGTGGGCAGCCCCTGGAGTTCATCCTGGCCGTGCCGGGTCGCCGGTATGGCGAGTTCGCCGAACTGCTTGAACCCTTACATGCCCAGGCGCAGGCGCACAGCAGCGAGACGATCACGCAAGCGAAGTGGGAAGGCCACCGCCTAGTGGTGGCGCACGACCCCGTGCGTGCGCAGGAGCAGACTGCCCTTCGCGCGACGCGCATTGCGGCGCTGCAGGCGCGGGCTGAGCAGTTGGCTGGCAAGCTCGACGGGCAGGATGCGGGGGAGGTTCACCGCGGGCGCAAGCTCAGTGACTCCGGGGCCAAGGCGCGCTTCTTTCACGAAGTGGCCGAGGCTCATCTGACCAAGATCGTCAAGGTCGATCTGAAGTCTGAGCTCTTCACTTACGAGATTGATGCCAAGGCCTTGGCCCGGGCGCAAATGATGGATGGCAAGCTGCTGTTGGTCACCAACGTGGCTGACCTCAGTCCTGCCGAGATTGTGCAGCGCTACAAGAGTCTGGCCGACATCGAGCGCGGCTTCAGAGTGCTGAAGTCCGAGATCGAGATTGCGCCGGTGTACCACCGGTTGCCCGAGCGCATCCGTGCGCACGCCAGCATCTGTTTCATGGCCTTGATTCTGTACCGCGTGATGCGCCAGCGGCTGAAAGCGGCCGGTCACAGTGCGTCACCCGAGATGGCCCTGGCGCAACTGCGGCGCATTCAGCGGCAAAGCGTGTCAATCAACGAAGGCGTGCCCATCGCAGGCATCTCCACCATCCACCGAGGCCAGGCCAGCGTGCTGGCCGCTCTGAACGTCAGGAGCCCTAACCCAGACACCCAGTTAAGCCTCTTGTAGTGGCAAGATGAGAACGGTTTCTAAGGAAATCAAACACTTACAGCGCTTCGTGTCGAACTCGGGGGCCAGCAGCGCCCGCTGGTCGCCGGGGCTACTGCGAACGTCATCCTTGCATACTTGCCACGCCACCAGTTAAGCAGAGTTTTCAAGAGGCATCAAGAGCGTATTGCAGAGGTCGGCTTGGGACGGGAGTGGGACGAACTGCGGGTTACGCTGGCTGACATTCGCGCCCGAGGCTGGTGTTTGTCCATGGGTGAGTGCGGCACAGGAGCTGCCGGCCTCGCGGCACCCCTGTTCAACAAGGACGGCGAGGTGCTGGGGAGCATTGGCCTGGCGACTTCCATGGACTCGCCTCGGCTGGAGGAGCTCAAGGCGCTGGTGCCAGAGATTAAGCAAGCCGCAGCTGAAATCTCGCAGGGCATCGCGGCCAACTCAAGCCTGGTAGACCTGCCCGCGAGGGGGCTGGGGTAGGACCTCTCATCGACCTACGAGGCCGACAGGCCCCCGCAATTACTGCGGATTGAACCCGCTTTCCTTGATGATGCGCGACCATACTTGCGTGTAAGCGCGCTCGCGCGTGGCCAACTGGCGTGGTGACATATAGCCCACCGCCAGGCCCATATCGGTCAGCTGCTTGTTCACGTCGGGCATGGCCACCACTTTTTGGAGTGCGCGCGTGAAGGTGTCAATGAATGCCGCGGGTGTACCTTTAGGTGCCCAAATGCCATAGAAGGGCTCGTCTTCAAGGCCTTTGAAGCCCAGTTCGCTGAAGGTGGGAACGTCGGGCATGGCGGCCTGGCGTCGGCTGCCCAGCACTCCCACCATGCGCAGCTTGCCGGCGCGGTGGTATTCGATGAAGTCCTGCACGGAACCAATACCGGCCGGGATCTGGTTGCCCAGCATGTCCGCCATCATGGGGGCGCTGCCTTTGTAGGGGGCGGCCACCAGGTCGACTTCGTATTTTTTGGTCAGCAACTGCACCAGGAACTCTGGTGTAGAGGCGGGAGCGGGGATACCCACCGCGCTTTTGCCGCCTTGCTGGGTCTTTACCCAATCGATAAATTCAGGCACCGTCTTGGCGGGCGTGTTAGGAGACACTGCCAGGCCGTTGACGAACGTGGCAAAACCTCCTACGTTGGTGAAATCGGCCTTAGGGTCGAACCCGGGCTTTTTGACCACCTGCGGCAGGATCGAGATGGTGTGGTCATGCGAGAGAAACAGCGTGGTGCCGTCTGGCGTGGCGGCCTTCAGCTGCTGCGCCGCGACTTGGCCGCCAGCACCGGGCCGGTTGTCCACGACCACGTTCCGGCCGAGCAGGTCTTTCAGCTTCTCAGCCAGCAAGCGCGCAATGGCGTCAGAGCCGCCGCCGGCTGGAAAACCTACCAGGATGTGGATAGGACGCTGATCGTTCGCCGCCCAGGTGGGGCTGCTTGCAAACCCCAGTGCGGCAGTGGCCAGCAGGCTGGTAGAAAAAGTGCGGCGGTCGATCATGCGAGAACTCCGATGGAACGAATGATTGAATTTTAGGAGCCTGTCGAACTTGGAAATCGCCGGCTGCAAATGGGCCGCAGCGGTCCATTTTTCACAGTCTTCTTGACCCATAGTTGGGCTATGGGCCTGCGAATCCTGCAAAAACCGTCCTCGCTGGGTCCCATTTTCGCGTTCGGCGCTCCAAGTCCGGCAGGCTCCTGAATTGTGAACGTGCGAAAAAGTGCTAACAGTCAGACTATAAATGAGGCTATGACGCAGGCCATGGCAATCGATCGATCTCACCGATCAGCTGTGCCAGGGCACGGCCGGAGGCTTCCAGCAGCGCACGCCCATCTTCGGCCGTGGCGGCAGCTGCATTGCCCATCGCGCCCGCCGGGTTGTAATCCTGAGCGGCCCATGCGAGCTTGGCGCTCTTGCCGTTGCCCAGGATCGGGAAAACTTTCGCCCGGTCACGAGAGGTCGAATGGAAGTCTTGTGCGGCCTCCATGCGAACCCGCTCGGGCTTGAGGGCGCGCATCATCGCCGTTTCGATCTGTCCGGCATGCACACCAAAACGATGCTCGCCAGCAGAAAAGCGTGCACTCACATCTTCGCCATCAGGCCCGATCAGAGGCAGGTTGAACCAGCTGGCCGTGTAGGCCAGCAGCCCCAGCCTGGTCCGTAAATCTCGCGCCACGACATCCAGCAGCCCTACGTTGCCGCCGTGCGTGTTGAAGATCAGCAGCTTCCTGACGCCGCTCGCCGCCACGCTTTCGGCGATCTCGGCCCATAGGCGGATTACGGTTTCCGCTTTGAACGTCAAGGTGCCCGGGAAGGACGCATGCTCCGGGCTGTAGCCAATAGCTTGCACCGGTAGAAATAGGGCTGGCGAATCGGGGGGCAGGTGCGGTAGTGCAGCGTTGACGATGCCGTGCGCCAGATCAGCATCTACCGAAAGCGGCAAGTGTGGGCCGTGTTGTTCGGTGGCGGCAACGGGCAGTACGGCAATGGTGCGCGCCATGGTCAGCGCGGCGAAGTCGGTGGTGGCTAGGTCGTGCCAGAAACGAGAGGGCGTGGGCATTAGCGCATCTTTGAACAGGCTTTTATAGCACGTTCTCAAGCCCCCTTTAGCGAATTTTCGTACATCCACCTGCGCGACCATGGCAGGCTCTGCGCGTTCTTCCCCGCACGGCAGCACAGCACCTGGAAGAGTGAGACCTCGTCATGCTCGAACGCCCACTGGCTGCCCACCAGGTAAACGCGCCAGATGCGCCAGTGCTTGTCGTTCACGAGGGTTTTCAAGTGCTCTGCTTTGGCTTCGAACGAAGCGCTCCAGCAGTCCAGGGTGCGCGCGTAATGGCGGCGCAGGCTTTCGACATCCGTTGGCTCCAATCCCCCCTCCTGCATGGTGGTGAGCACGGTGCCGATGTGCGGCAACTCACCCTCCGGGAATACGTAGCGGTCTATGAAGCGGCCACCGCCATGGCTGGTTTCACCGTTTTGCGGGTCGGTGCTGGTAATGCCGTGGTTCAAGGCCCAGCCAGCGGGCGCCAGCAGATCGTGAATGATGCGGAAGTAGCCGGCCAGGTTTTTCAGGCCGACATGCTCGAACATGCCTACGCTCGTGATGCGGTCGAACGGGCCCCGTACGTCGCGGTAATCTTGCAGGCGGATCTCGATTTGGTCTTGCAGTCCGGCAGCGCGCACTCGTTCGGTAGCCAGGTCGTGTTGGTTCTGCGACAGCGTAATGCCAACGCAGCGCGCGCCAAATTTCTCGGCTGCGCGCAGCACCAGCGCTCCCCAGCCACAGCCGATATCCAGAAGGGTCTGACCAGGTTCGACCTTCAGCTTGGTCAGAATGTGATCGATCTTTTTCTCTTGTGCCTGTGCCAGCGTTTCAGTGCCGGTCTCGAAGTACGCGCAAGAATAGACCATGGCCGGATCCAGCCACGCGGCGTAGAACTCGTTTGAGACGTCGTAGTGGTACTGAATGGCCTTGCGGTCTTGCTCCCGCGTGTGGCTGGTGGCGTCTGCAATGCGGTGGATCAGCCGGCGCATCATGCCTTCGCCCTGCTCCTTGGCGCCGTGGTCTGACAATCGATGCGCCATGTCGATAATGTCCTGAACCGAGCCGGTAACATCAATATGGCCTTCGACATAAGCACGGCCGAGACTGTCGAGTGAGGGCGCCAGGAGGGCTGCGGCACCGGTCATGTCGCGCACATCAAGAACTACGCGTGGGGTATCGAACTCGCCCAGCCGAAAACCCTGGCAGCCTTGCCACTGCACCATCAAGGGCAGGTTCAGGTGGCGACGCAAGCGTTCAGCCCAGGGTGACAGTACGGAGTTGACGTTGGTGGGATCAAGAGTCAATCTCATCGGTCTCGCGGCTCCTATACATCGGGAAGGAGAAGAAAGACGCTACCTCGACGGGCAGCTACTTAAGAGACTATCGGCATAGTAAGCTTCATTGCCCCTTTTTACAGCTTTGAGTCAAATTACCACGTTTGCGCGACTTTTGCACGATATGTCATGATTCGCTGTCCCACGTGTGCAACGCAATGCTCCCAAACTTGCCCCCTAAGTAGCGTGTTTGCGATCTCCTTGCGCCGAGACTTTGAGCGCGTTCCCAGGGAACCTTAGGCCCGCGGTGTCTGTCACATCAGACAGGTTCCTTACCAATGTCATGAGAAGAACGATTTCCATTCCTGTCCGTACTTTGGCCGCTGCTTTCGCAATTGCTGGCACCTTGTTCTTTCAGCCGGCCAGCGCTCAGGAGCCTGCTGTCAAATCAAGTGTGGTCACTGAACAGGTGCGCGCCGAGTTGCTGGCTCATGCGCCGCAGGGCGTGCCTGCCGGGCCAGGGTCTGTCACTGCCAGTGATCAGGTTTGGGTTGGCCTCCAGCTGACGCACGCCCCAGATTGGCACACTTACTGGAAGAACTCCGGCGACTCCGGCCTGCCGACTGAGTTGCAATGGACCTTGCCCCCAGGCGTAATGACCGGGGACATCGCTTGGCCGCTGCCGAAGAAAATTCCCATCGGCCATCTGGCCAACTATGGTTATGAAGGTACCGTTCTGCTGCCGGTGCCGCTTGTCATCACACCCGAGTACAAGCCGCAGGTGCTGGCCAGCACACTAGACGTGAAGCTCAAGGCCACTTGGCTGGTTTGCCGGCAGGAATGCATTCCGCAGGAGGGTGAGTTTGAGTTGAAGATCCCGCTGCGAAGCTCCACAGCCCTGAATGGAAAGCTGTTTGAAGCGGCCCTCAAGAGCCAGCCTCAGCCAGCGCAGGGCGCTCATCGCATTGAGCTGACTGATGACGGCAAGCGACTGGCGGTGCGCGTGGCGGGCTTGCCGCCCGCTGTGCAAGGGCAGGCGCTGGAGCTTTTTCCCGAAACACCGCACGTTCTCCTGACGGCCGCCCAGCCCGCCCCCGCGGGAGAGCCCGCGACCCCGACCACCTGGACCCAGCGCTGGGACGGTGACATCTGGACCGCCAATCTGCCCGTATCTCCCGGTCGAGCCGAAAGCCCCGCCATGATGCCCTTGGTGCTGGTGGCCGGCGATCAGGGCTGGCGAGCCGAGGCGCCTGTACATGGCGAGTGGCCGCCACTTGCGCAAGCCGCAGTTGTGTCGCCTGCGCTGGAGGAGGCGCTCAGAGCCAATGCGGCGGCCCAAGCGGCACCTCTCCTATCAAGTCCAACTGATGTGCCCATAGGTACTTTTCTGCTCGCGTTGCTGGGTGCGCTGGTGGGCGGCATGGTGCTGAACTTGATGCCTTGTGTCTTTCCTGTGCTTGCCATCAAGGTGCTGGGCTTTGCACAGCACGCCCAGGAAAAGCGCGCGCACCGCGTCAGCGGCCTGGCCTACACCTCTGGCGTGGTGCTGTCTTTCCTGGCGCTCGGGGGGCTGATGCTTGCCCTGAGGGCGGCCGGGCAGCAACTGGGCTGGGGTTTTCAGTTGCAGTCGCCGGCGGTGGTGGCTGCGCTGGCTGTGCTGTTCACCGTGATCGGTCTGAATCTGGCGGGTCTTTTCGAGTTCGGCAGCTTCTTGCCCAGCCGTGTGGCTTCGCTTGAAGCCAAGCATCCTGCGACCAATTCTTTTCTCACCGGCATGCTCGCCGTAGCGGTGGCATCGCCCTGCACGGCACCTTTCATGGGGGCGTCGCTGGGTTTGGCCTTGGGTTTGCCAGTGGCTCAGGCGTTGCTGGTGTTTGGGGCTATCGGCCTGGGCATGGCGCTGCCTTATCTGGCGGCGAGCTGGTGGCCTGCGGTAGCCCGTTGGTTGCCCAAGCCCGGCGCATGGATGGTGCTGTTCAAGCAGTTCCTGGCGTTCCCCATGTTTGGCACCGTCGCCTGGTTGCTGTGGGTGCTGGGCCAGCAAAGCGGAATTGATGGTGCGGGTGCGCTCCTGGCCATGCTGGTGCTGCTGGCATTGCTGCTGTGGGCACTAGGTCTGGCCGGGCGGGCACGCGTGGCCATGGCGGCTCTATCCCTGGTTGCGCTGGTGTTCCTGGGCAAGTCCGTCGGTCCGGCCGTGATCAGTACCCCGGAGTTGGCGAAATCTTCAGTTGCTGCACAGACCGACTTGCGCTGGCAGCCTTGGTCACCTGAGCAGGTGACTCAATCGTTGCAGAACGGCAAGCCCGTGTTCGTGGATTTCACCGCAGCCTGGTGCATTACTTGCCAATACAACAAGAATACGACCTTATCCAACGCTGAAGTGCTTGCGGCCCTTGATGCTGCCAATGTGCAAACCTTACGTGCCGACTGGACGCGCCGCGACGCTACGATTACCGCTGAATTGCAACGCCTGGGGCGCAGCGGGGTGCCGGTTTATGTGCTTCAGGCGCCGGGCAAGGCGCCCATTGTGCTGAGCGAGGTGTTAAGTGTCGGCGACGTGAAGGCCGCTCTAGCGCAGTTATAAAGCTGTCGGCGCATCCTGGGAGACTGGGCGTTTGCGGTTCGTCAGCCAGGCTGCCCCCAGAACGCCTGCGACGCAGAGGGCTATTACGGGCCACCGTAGCCACTGCACCGGAGCCTCGCGCGTGCCGAACCAATGGGAGAGCAGCGACTCGCCCACGATCATGGAACCGGCGGTATACGCCAGGACACCGGCTCCCAGGTAGATGATGATGGGAAAGCGGTCGACCAGTTTTAGCACCATGGTCGAGCCGAATACCATGATTGGCACGCTGATCAGCAGGCCGATCACCACCAGATCCATGGCACCGTGCGCCGCGCCGGCCACGCCCAGAACGTTGTCTATGCCCATGAGTGCATCGG
This sequence comes from Ottowia caeni, assembly GCF_050821495.1. Taxonomy (GTDB): domain Bacteria; phylum Pseudomonadota; class Gammaproteobacteria; order Burkholderiales; family Burkholderiaceae_C; genus Ottowia; species Ottowia caeni. Next base: position 1,033,573 of record NZ_CP151080.1, read on the forward strand.
CGATGACGATGGTTTTTATGGCGGCCCAGAAGGTGTTGGCGGAGGTGCCGCCCTCACCATCGTCTCCGTGCTGGTCGGCGACGAGCTTGTAGGCAATCCATAGCAGGCCCATTCCGCCCACCAGCATGAGCCCCGGGATCCGGAGAAGCCATACCACGACGAGCGTCATTGTCGTGCGCAACAAGATCGCACCTACGGTTCCCCAGACGATGGCCTTTCGCTGCAGGTGCTTGGGTACGCCGCGCGCTGCAAGCGCGATGACAATGGCGTTGTCGCCCGCCAGAACCAGGTCGATCAAGATGATGGCCAGCAACGCGGACCACCAGGGGGCAGAAAGAAACTCCATGTCAGCAAAACCTCAGCACTGCAAAACTGCGATACGGAAACGTCCGGATCGGCTGAAGGGGCTGCTGAATCTGTGGAAAACAGCCTTGCGCGGAAAAAACGCAAAAAAATGGCCTGAAAACCAGTCCAACTTCGATCAGTCGCCCGGAGCGGGCGGAATCGAAGGTCTTGCTAGGCAGGCGCGTTGCATGCTGCAAGCACCTGTCAGACAGGCCGGAAGTGCCAAGCACTTCGTGTTTGTCGACCTGAGAACCTCACGCACGATACACACCGGCGTGTGGGAAGCTACTCCCCTTCGGTCGCTGTTATTTTAAGACACAGCCGACACCTGGGTGCACCCAGGTGTCGATGGATCGCTGGGCGCCAGGATGGTGCCACGGCTTTTGCCGGTGCACTTTTCACTTTTCACTCTTACTTGGCGTAGTTGTAAACGCCTTCACCTGTCTTGCGGCCCAGGCGGCCGGCTGCGACATATTCGCGCAGCAGAGGGCACGGGCGATACTTGCTGTCGCCAAACTGCTCCAGGTAGACTTCCATCACGGCCAGGCAAACATCCAGACCCACCATATCGGCAAGGGCGAGCGGGCCGATGGGGTGGTTGCAGCCCAGGCGCATGCCTGCGTCGATGTCTTCGGGCGTGGCCAGCCCCTCGGCCAGCACGAAGAAGGCTTCGTTGATCATAGGCACCAAGATGCGGTTCACCACGAAGCCGGGCGCATTTTTCACGGTGATGGGCGTCTTGCCCAGTCGCACGGCCAGTTCTTTGACCGTATCGTGCGTGGCATCCGATGTCTGCAGGCCGCGGATGATTTCCACCAGTGCCATCATGGGCACGGGGTTGAAGAAATGCATGCCCACGAATCTGTCTGCGCGGCTGGTGGCGCCTGCCAGTTGTGTGATGGAAATCGAGGAGGTGTTGGTCGCGATGATGACTTCGGGCGCCAGCAACTGGTCCAGTTGCTTCAGGATTTTGTTCTTCAGCTCGTGGTTTTCCGTGGCGGCTTCGATGACCAACTCGGCACCTTTCAGGTCGTCGTAGCTGGTGCTGCCCTTGATGCGCGATAGCGCTGCATCTTTGTCGGCCTCGGAAATCTTTTCCTTTTGCAGGAGGCGGTCCAGGCTTTTGCTGATGGTGGCGATGCCCTTGTCGACTGCTGCCTGGGCGACGTCAACCATGACGACATTGACGCCTGAAACGGCACATGCCTGGGCTATGCCGTTGCCCATGGTGCCGGCTCCGATGATGCCAACGGTGGTAATGCTCATGAGTGTGTTCTCCTTTGGAAGATGAAAAGCCGGCGCTTTACCGGCATAACCTAGCATCTTATTAGGTATCTGTTGCTTGGGGCGTCTCGGGTGGAACACGTGGGCTTTGCTGGTGGAGAAGGGCATCTCCTCCGCCAGCCTTGTACTGTCACGTCACCACCGTCATTCCCGTCATCCACGGTTCGCCGGCCGCCGCGAAGGCGGGGAACCAGTGGGCGCTGGCAAGGTTGCACTGGATTCTCGCTTGCACGTGAGCTCTGATTGGCTTCTGTTCTTTTAGTTAGGCTGTATGCCGGGATGTGCGCCCGGCAGCGCAGTTACTTTTTTTGCTCCGCCAAAGAAAGTAACCAAAAAAGGCGGACCCCACTGGACGTGTCCCTGCGCTTCGCTTCGGGCAACCTGCGGTACTCACGCGAGGGGAGGCACTGATAGGGGTAGGGAAGGCTTTCGGCCTCCCCTCCCTCCGAACCGTGCGTGCGGTTCTCCCGCACACGGCTCTCCAGTTGGTAGTTTCCTCATCGGGATTGGCTTGCCGCAACGCGGGCCGCATGCATGGCGAACAACCCCTGTTGAGCAAAGTAGGCAGGAGGCCAACGCCAACCATCCTCCCAGCACTGACCAGCACCATGGCCTTTCGTGCGTCTGCGCAGCACCGCCCGCAGGCGTCGCCGCACAAATGCATCGAGACGGCCAAACGTCTCCTTGCTCGCGTGCTGGAAGTAGTTGAACCAGCCTCGCAAGACTCGGTTGAGTGACTCGATAATCATCGCCAGCGTTCCACTTCGCGTGCGCATGGTGCGCGCGCGAATCGCGTCTTTGAGCTTTTCCAGGCTTTTGGGCCGGACCTCCCGACGTCGTTGTGTCAGCCGGTAACCAAGGAACTCGAAAGCCCCTCGGCGCGTTCGACAGTTGCCGATCGTCGTCTTGTCCATGTTCAGCTCCAACCCGTGGTCGTGGACCCACTGCTCGATTGCCGCCAGTGCCTTCTGCGCTTCAGACGCACTCGGACACAGAACCACAAAGTCATCTGCGTAACGGACCATCGACCACCCCTTTTCGCGCAATAGCGCGTCCAACGGGTTCAGGTAGATATTGGCCAACAGCGGACTGATGACTGCTCCCTGAGGGGTTCCCCCTGTGGGAGTCCATCGTTGCAGCTCCTTCACGATGTCCTGATGCAACCAGCCGTCGATCAGTGCCAACACCTTGGTGTCGCTGATGTGTTCGGCCACTCGCGCCAGAAGCTTGTCAGGGGGAATGGTGTCAAAGAAGCTTTTAAAGTCAACATCCACCACGTGGGTGTTTCCCTGCCTGAGCAGGGCGCTGACTTCACGCAGCGCGTCCTTGCATCCTCGCCCCGGACGGAACCCGTAGCTGCTGACATCGAAACCGCTCTCGAAGATAGGTTCAATGACGCTCTTGAGCGCCGTCTGCACCACCCGATCCTTCACCGCAGGAATTCCCAGCGGACGGCGTGAGCCATCAGCTTTCGGAATCTCCACACGGCGTACCGGCTCGGGAAGGTAGCTACCCGTCTTAAGCTGCTCGGCCAGCTCGCTCAGATACCGCTCGGCCTGGGCTTCAAATCGCGCAATGCTGACTCCGTCGATACCAGCTGCACCACCACGCCTTCGAACCTGCTTCCAGGCCTTGTGCAGCGTGCGCTCCCGCCATACCTTATCGATCAGGCTATGCCACCTGAGTCTCTTGCCTTCTCTTGACGCCGTTACCAGCGCCGCCAACATGCGATCCGTCCAGATCTCGCGGTCTACCCATTTCCCCATTGGGCTCTCCCCCACAGGCGCGCAGCCTGCAGTGGCGGGGTTCGACGAAGCCGGTCTAGCCGTTTCCGGCACTATGGCTTCTGTTTGTGTTTCACTCAATCTGTCTTTCACACATTCACCTTCCTGCCTCCCGTCCCTGCTCCCGGTTTGTGTTGCCCGGGTTTGTGGCGTTTGCACGCCTCGGTACCATGAAGGCTCTGACTCCTGCGCTCCGTCGCCACGGCGCGCAGGTCTCCCCGCTTCCTGCGCTCTTCCTTCCTGACGTTCCGCCCCCAACCACAGGGATGGTCTACAAGTCGCTTTAGCCACCAGCACAGCGCTTGCAGTGAGTTTCAGGCTTCGCCACGTTCAGGCAGGCTCGCCACCATTACCCCGCCGAAACGGGTTCGTCATCCTGCGGACCGCCAGTTCGCTTCCGGCTGCTCTCCACCCCACCTCGCGGTGACGCAGTTGCCTTCGGCTACGGGGAACTGGTTTACCCCGGTACGGACTTCCACCGTACTGAATGAGCGCCACCACGGGCGCACCGGAACTCACTTCGTTCACTGCGTTCTCTACGTTCAAACAACCGCAGTGAGTCAGTTCACGAAGCAAGGGCATCTTGCAGTGCCCTTTCCCTCCCCTCGCGCTCCGTTCCTCGGCACGTCCAGAGGGGCGGGGGACCTGACTCGGGCCATTGCTTCGCTCGGCCTTGGGCCTCGGCCTCAGCCTCTGAACCGCCGTCTTGTTAATGCCAGCGCGATCCAGAAGGCTGCTACTGTGTAGACGGTCAATACGGCTGCATTGCGCCAACCGTGTTCGGGCCATTGATCCATGAAGAGTGGGCGGACGAGGTCGATGGCGGCGGCAAGGGGGAGCCAGTCGGCAATGGCGCGGACGAACCAGGGCAGCTGCTCGCGCGGGAAGAATACGCCAGAGAGGAACATCATTGGCGAGAGGCCGAGCGTGAAGTAGTAGGTGAAAAAATCGTAGCCCTTGGCCAGGGCATTGAAAATCAGTGCTATGCAGCTGAAGGTGATGCCCACTCCCAGCAGCACGGGCCAGGCGATGAGGAGCTTGGGGCTGTGACTGATGGAGAGCGCCAGCATCACGCACAGGATCGCAGTCACGGAAAAAAGCGCTTTGAAAGCCGCCCACAGCATTTCAGCCAGCACAATATCGTCAAGTCGCACTGGCGCATTCAAGATGCCGTCCCAGGTTTTTTGCACGTGCATGCGAGAGAACGCTGAATACAGCGCTTCAAAACTCGCCGCGTTCATGGCGCTCATGCAAATTGAACCGCTGGCCAGGAACAGGATGTAGGGCACCTCCTGACCATTGACTTCCAGTTTTCCGACCAAGGCGCCCAGCCCATAGCCGAAGGCCACGAGCCATATCAATGGTTCAGCAATATTCGCCAGCAGGCTAGGCACCGCCAGCTTGCGCCACACCAGCAGGTTACGTAAAAAAATCGGCCACCAACGCATAGATAGCTGCGGCGGGGCCCATGCAGAAACGGGTGTCATGTCAACTCCTTAACCTACATTTTCAATCATCAAGCCCAGTCCGTGTAGCGGGAAGTGCAACGGCGTCAGAGAAGGCTGTGAACGACCTCGCGTCCGACATCCCCCTTTCCTTGTTAGCACATGCCCCCCAAGAGCACGAGGATGATGTGCCCCCATGAAAAGGCCAAGGCCGAGCGAAGCAAAGGCCCGGGTGTGTCCCCCTGCCCCTCTGGACGTGCCGAGGAACGGAGCGCGAGGGGAGGGCAAGGGCACTGCAAGATGCCCTTGCTTCGTGAACTGACTCACTGTGGTTGTTTGAACGTAGAGAACGCAGTGAACGAAGAGAGTTCCACAGTGCATCCCCTCGTGCGAGTACCGCAGGTTGCCCGAAGCGAAGCGCAGGGACACGACCAGTGGGGCCGCCTTTCTTTTGCCTACGTTTCTTTGGCGGAGCAAAGAAAAGTAGGTGCGCTGCCGGGCGCACATCCCGGCAAACAGCCTCAATTAAAAAGCAGGCGCCCCAATTCGCGCACAACCTCAAACTAGTGGAGAGCCGGGCAAGGAGCAGGGGAGCAGGGGAGCAGTGGGGCAGGGGGCAATGGGGGACAGTCCGTCACTCCCGAATCTGCCGCCCCGTCAACTTAAGAAACAAATCCTCCAAATTCGCAGGTCGGTGCAGCGTCCGCAACTGAGGAAACGCCTCCAGCCCCTCCATCAATGGCCGCGCATGATGGGTATAAAAGAAAATCGTCTCCCCGCTGCGCTCCACCCGTGCAGCATGCTGCGCCAGTGGCGATTCCGCCAGCGCCAGTGCACCATTGCCAAACACCTCCACCACCTCGGGTTCCAGGTGCTGTGCAATCAACTCGCGGGGCCTCCCCTCGGCAATCTTGCGCCCATGGTCAAGCACCAGTAGCCGATGGCAAAGGCGCTCAGCCTCGTCCATGAAGTGAGTGGTGAGCAGTATCGACTTGCCGCTTTGCAGCAGCATTTGCAAACGCTCCCACATCAGGTGGCGGGCCTGAGGGTCAAGTCCGGTGGTGGGTTCGTCGAGCAGGAGGAGGTCCGGGTTGTTGATGAGCGCTCGGGCCAGGGAGAGGCGCCGCTTCATGCCGCCCGAAAGCTCGCCCGGCTTGGCCGTGGCTTTGTGGCCGAGGGCGGCAAAATCCAGCAACTGCGGCACGCGCTCCGCCAAGGCGGCGCGCCCAATGCGGAAATAGCGCCCGAAGACCTGCAGGTTTTCCGCGCATGTGAAATCAGGGTCCAGCGAGTCAAACTGGCTGACCACTCCCAGGCGCGCCTTGATCTCCAGCGCATCACGCGGCATGAGCAAAGCGCTACCACCCGGCTGCGAAAAGTAGCGAATCTCGCCCTCATCTGGTGCTGTAAGCCCCAGGCACATCCGGATCGTCGTCGTCTTGCCCGCGCCATTGGGGCCGATCACCCCCAGGCACTCGCCCGGCGCAATGGAAAAATCCACGCCGTCGACCACACGAGTCTGGCCATAGTGCTTGACCAAACCTTCCACATCCAGAAGCAGAGGAGAATCCATCCGCTCATTTTGCCCGCATTCTGCAGTCGGGAGTGTCAAATCCAGTTGAGCAAGACAGAATCCGGTTGCATGCAAAATGGAGGCTCCGCCATAGCGAGTCGGGTGCGTGTACCCCGCAGCGCTATCCAGTTGATTTCATCCAGACTGGCGTATTCTTTCATTCGCACCCACGCAAGCAAAATGAGTAACTACGTTTTTACCCCGGCACCCCAAGCCGCCGTGCCCGTCCGTGGCGGAAACCAGCAGTACGCGGTCACCCGCATTTTCTGCGTGGGCCGCAACTACGCCGCGCACGCCCGAGAAATGGGCTTCGACCCTGACCGCGAACCGCCGTTTTACTTCAATAAAACGCCGGCAGACTTGGTGATCAGCGGTAGCACCATTCCATACCCACTGGGAACGCAGAACTTCCACTACGAGATGGAGCTGGTGATCGCCATCGGCAAGCCGGCCTTCCGGGTGGCTCCTGAGCAAGCGCAAGAATGCGTGTGGGGTTACGCCTGCGGGCTCGACATGACCCGGCGCGACCTACAGATCAAGTCGCGTGAAATGGGGCGCCCGTGGGACTTCGGCAAGGATTTTGAGAACGCCGCCGTCATGAGTCCGCTCGTGCCCGCCAGCGAGATCGGCCACCTTTCAAGCGGCAACATTCAGCTGTTGGTGAACGGTCAGATCAAGCAGAACGCGGACCTGAAGGATCTCATCTGGAGCGTGCCTGAGATCGTGGCCAACCTTTCAGAGTACTACCACCTGCAGCCAGGCGATCTGATCTACACCGGCACCCCTGAGGGTGTGGGCGCGGTAAAGCCAGGTGATCGGATCACCGGCAAGATTGATGGCGTGGGCGAGATCGAACTGACCATTGGCCAGCCGGAGTAGTCGGGCCAGTTGCTAGCGCGGTCGCCTATGAAGAAAGCGACCGCGAGGGGCGCATCACCGACCTTGAAAATTCGGTTTGCGCTTTTCTGCGAAAGCGCGGCGGCCCTCGATCCGGTCTTCCGAGTTGCGCAGGTTACCGAAGCTCTGCTGCTCCAGTTCCAGCCCGGCGGCGAGCGAAAGTTCTCCGCCAATCTGGGCAAGTTTCTTCGCAGCGACGACTGCCAGGGGCGCATTGGCCGCAATGCGGCTGGCAATAGAGCTAGCGGCCGCCGCCAGATCCTCAGGGGCGACCACCCGACTCACCAGCCCAATGCGCAAGGCTTCCTGCGCGTCGATCCGATCGCCAGTCAGGAGCATGAGCATGGCGTCCGATTGCCCAATAGCACGCACGATTCGCTGGGTGCCTCCGCCCGCCGGAATACTCCCAAGGCCTACCTCGGGAAAAGCAAACATTGCGGTGCTGGCAGCCACCCGAATGTCGCAAAGCATGGCCAACTCCAGGCCGCCGCCGAACGCGAGCCCGTTGATGGCTGCGATCATGGGTTTGTGTGTCTGCAGCGTTGAAATGGGCGGTGCGTCAATCCGAGAGCCGAAGTGAAGTTCGGCGAAGCTTTCAGCCGGTGGCATGGTTTTCTTCAAGTCAGCGCCGGCGCAGAAGGCACGCTCACCTGCACCGGTGATGATTCCTACGCGCACATCGCTTCGGACGGATATATCGCGCCAGGCTTGGTGCAACTGAGTCGCAGTCTCGGGGTCTATGGCGTTCATGGCCTCGGGACGGTTCAGGGTGACAGTAGCGACGAAGTCGCGGATTTCGAAGGTGAGGGGCATGGGGGTAGTTTCTACCAATGTGGCGTGCAAATGGCTTGTGGGCATCCGTGAGGACACTCCGGTCACTAAAATAGCGCGCCACCTCAGTCCTTTCGCCGCACGCGGCATTTTTCGTGTTCACTGACTTGTCCAACCGCCTTTCTGTCCTCCCACAATATTTTCTGCCCAAGCGGGTATTGACGCAGATGGCGGGAGCGTTCGCGCGTGCGCAACTGGGTCAGGTCAGCCATGCGGCGATTCGGCACTTCATCAGGCGCTATGGCGTGGACATGAAGGAAGCACTCGATCCACGTGTCGAAAGCTACGCCAGCTTCAACGATTTTTTCACGCGCGAGTTGCGTCCGGGGGCCAGGCCTTTGGCGGTGGCCGATTATGTCTGCCCTGTAGATGGCGCCATCAGCCAATTTGGTCCGATCGATAAGGGTCAGATTTTTCAGGCCAAAGGACACCACTACAGTGCCACGGCATTGCTGGCAGGCAACGCGGCGTTGGCCGCCGAGTTTGAACATGGCCAGTTTGCCACTCTGTACCTCAGCCCGCGTGACTACCACCGAATCCATATGCCGTGCGCCGGGCAACTGCGTTCCATGGTTTATGTGCCTGGGGACCTGTTCTCCGTGAATCCCACCACGGCCCAAGGTGTTCCGGGGCTGTTTGCGCGCAACGAACGGGTGTTGTGCCTGTTCGAGACGGCTCGCGGGCCTTTCATACTCGTGCTGGTAGGGGCCACAATTGTCGGAAGCATGGCCACGGTTTGGCACGGCGTGGTCAATCCGCCAAGATTGGGCGAGGTGCGCCGCTGGGACTACTCGGGGCAGGAGGTGTTGCTCAAGCAGGGTGAAGAAATGGGCCGCTTCCTGTTGGGCTCCACGGTGGTCATGCTGTGGCCGCAAGGAACAATCAAATTCAATCCTGATTGGTCGGCAGGAGGTGCGGTTCGAATGGGCGAGCCCATGGGTAAGGCATTGGGTTAGCCTTTTCCTAAGTGTGAGTTGGCCTTTCGAGGGCATGCCCTAGTGCACGACGAGACCGCGTCAGGCGATAAACGCCTTTTCAGGAGAAGGCGCATGCAGTTGACCCACGAGCACGAAGAAATCCGCAAGACGCTCAAACGGTACATAGACGAGCACATCAACCCACACGTGGAGAAATGGGAAGAGGCTGAGATTTTTCCTGCCCACCAGGTGTTCAAGGGGCTGGGTGAGTTGGGCCTGCTGGGGCTGACCAAACCGCCGGAATATGGTGGTTCTGGTCTGGATTACTCCTACAGCATGGTCATGGCTGAAACCTTGGGGCATATTCGTTGCGGTGGCGTGCCTATGGCCATTGGCGTGCAGACCGATATGTGCACGCCAGCGCTGGCACGGTTTGGAAGCGATGAACTGAAGCGTGAGTTTCTGGCACCCGCCATCGCCGGCGATACGGTGGGCTGCATTGGTGTGAGCGAGCCCACGGCCGGCAGCGACGTGGCCGGCATTCGCAGCGTTGCGCACAAGGACGGCGGCGACTACGTCATCAGTGGCCAGAAAATGTGGATCACCAATAGCCTGCAAGCCGACTGGATGTGCATGCTGGTGAACACCGGAGACGGCCCGGTACACAAGAATAAGTCCCTCATCATGGTGCCCATGCGAGAAGGCCGTGGCGGGCAGTTGACCAAAGGCATCGAGGTGGCGCAGAAGATCCGCAAGATCGGCATGAACTCGTCAGACACGGGCCTGATCTATTTTGATGAGGTTCGCGTGCCGCAGCGTTACCTGATCGGTCAGGAGGGTCAGGGATTCATCTACCAGATGCAGCAATTCCAGGAAGAGCGCCTTTGGGCAGCTGCCAACAGTCTGGTCGCATTAGATGAATGCATTCGGGAAACGATCGAATGGGCGCAACAGAGGCGTCTTTTCGGCGGCACGCTGATTGATCAGCAGTGGGTGCAGTTCAAGTTGGTCGAATTGCAGACTGAGGTCGAGGCTTTGCGTGCTCTGACCTGGCGCGCGGGGGCCTTCTACGTGGCAGGGCAGGATGTGCTGCAACTGGCCAGTATGGCCAAACTCAAGGCTGGGCGGCTCATGCGCGAAGTGGCCGACACTTGCCTTCAATTTTGGGGCGGTATGGGCTTCACCTGGGAGAACCGAGTTTCCCGCCTTTATCGCGATGGGCGCCTGGCTTCGATTGGCGGTGGCGCTGACGAAGTCATGATGGGCATCATCGCCAAGACCATGGGTATGGCAAAACGCGCTGGCGTTTAACCCAGGTTTTCCATTAGGCGCACCTTCGGTGCTGCTTGGGCGTCAGCGGTGCATTTGCGGTCATTTCGGCCCCTCTTCGTCGCCCATAGCTACGGCTATGGGCTCCTCAGTCGGGACCAAACTGCCTCGCAACTGCCCTCGCTGCCATCCCAGGCCCTAATGGGAAATCTGGGTTTAAGGATGTTTTTCCTTTGAGCAGGCTCTCCGATGGCTGGCGGAGAGTTGAGGGATTTTTGTAGGTTGGCGCTGAGCGCAGCGAAGCCCAACAAGCAGCGTCACCTAGGTAGCGCCGTCCGTTGGGCTTCGCTGCGCTCAGCGCCAACCTACGAAGAAATTACTTCATGTAGTCAGACACCACTTTCCACTTGCCGTCCTGAATCTGGGAGATTCTGGAAGAATCGTTGCCCAGGCGCTTGGTGGCGCTGAAAGTCATTTCGGGTGCGCCGAAAATGTCGGGAGGGATCGTCATGCTGTCCATGGCCTTGATGAAGCTGTCGGTGGTGAGGTTCGGCCCTGCTTTCTGGGCGCCTCGAATGAACGCGTCGATCACGCTGTAGCCATAGATGCTGAACACAGCCGGGTCTTCGTTGTACTTGGTCTTGTATTTGTTGGCCCAGAAGCGGATCGGTTGCGAGGTTTCGTCCAGATAGGGATTCTGAACGGTCATGGCCGCATAGATACCATTCATGGCTGGGCCGCCCAGTTTGTGAATCAGATCGGTGTAGGCCCCGGCAGAACCCAGGAAAGTCGGGTTGAAGCCCGTCTTGCGCGCTGTACCGACTGTGCCGATGGTTTCGCGGATGAGCGTTCCCAGAACCACAAAATCACAATTGGCCGCCTTCATGCGCGCTACTTGCGATGAGAAGTCTGTGGCTGCGCGCTTGAAACTGGTTTTTTCCGCAAGTTCCACGCCGATGGTCTTCAGACCTGCCTCGGCGCCGCGTAGCACTTCCAGGCCGAACTCATCATCCTGGTAGATGATGCAGGCTTTCTGGGCGTTTTTTTCCTTGTACAGCTTGGGTGCGGCAAGGCGTGTCTGGTCATAATAAGTCGCAGCGAACGAGTACTTAAGCCTGTGCAACGGCTCGTACATTTCGCGCGCGGCTGTGATGGGGAAGAAGTTGACCACATTCTTCTCGAACAACACCGGAAAGGTCGCCACGTTCTGTGCCGTGCCAATATGGCCGACGATGGCAAACACTTTGTCCTGGTTCACAAGCTTCTGGGCGGCCAGCACAGCGCGTTTGGGGTCGTAGCCGGAGTCTTCGATCTTCAGACTGAGCTTGCGTCCGTTGATGCCGCCTTGTTCGTTGATCTCGTCCACGCGGAGCATCATGCCCATGCGAATCTGCTTGCCGAAGCCGGCCAATGGGCCCGAAAGATCCTGGATGGAGCCAAGAGTGATCTCACTCTTGGTGACACCCTGCTGTGCCAATGCAGGCCCCGCAGCGATCAGTGTGGCGGTCAAGACCGTTAAAGCGTGCTTCAGTGCCATGGATGTCTCCTTTTTCCAGCGATGTTGAACTCGGGGCAAGAATGAACAGCTAATTGAACCTGGAAATGTATTTCTGGTTTGAACCCAATTGTGTGCACAGGGTTCGCTGAGCGGGCGCAGTGATTACCCTGAGATCGTGAACATGTTCGATGCTCTCAGCTTCGGCTTGCAGGCTCGGGCGCATACATAGCCTCAATCTGCGCGGCATACTTGGTTTGCACCAGCTTGCGCTTGAGCTTCATCGTGGGCGTGAGCTCTTCGTCTTCGGCCGTCAGCTGGGTGTCGAGCAGGAAAAATTTCTTGATCTGCTCAACACGTGCAAACTTTTTGTTGACGTCGTCAATCACGCCCTGAATCAAGGCTTGCACCTCGGGGGTGCGCGTAAGACTGGCATAGTTGGAGAATGGCACGTCATTGTCCTGTGCGTATTTCTCCACGTTCTCCTGGTCGATCATGATGATCACCGTGAGATAGGGAAGCTTGTCGCCAATGACCACGGCGTCGGTCACGTAGGGGCTGAACTTGAGCTCGTTCTCCAGTTCGCTCGGCGTCACGTTCTTGCCGCCGGCTGTGATGATGATGTCCTTCATGCGGTCGGTGATCCGGAAGAAACCCTCATCGTCCACCGTACCGACATCGCCAGTGTGCAGCCAGCCATCGGCGTCAAGAACCTCGGCGGTCTTTTCGGGCTGGTTCAGGTAGCCGGCGAACAAATTGGGCCCGCGCACCAGGATCTCGTTGGTCTGCGGGTCCAGCCGAACCTCGTTGAACTGAGCAGCGGGGCCTATGGAGCCGGGCTTGATCCGGTCAATGGGCATGCCCGTGGAAGCGCCGCAGGTCTCAGTCATGCCCCACACTTCCAGCATGGGCAGGCCCAGAGCCAAATACCATTTCACCAGCTCGGGCGAAATGGGCGCCGCGCCAGTCACGAGAAACCGCGCGCGGTGAATGCCAATCAATTTACGCACATTGTCGAGCGCGAGCCAGCGGGCCAGGGTGAACTGCGCTCTCAGACCAGCTGAAACGGGCTGGTCCGCCATGACCCGCTCAGCGATGCGCTGGCCCACTCCAATGCCCCAGCCGTAGACCAGCCGCTGCAGCCGGGTGCCCTCCTTGAGGCTGATCATGACGCCGGAGTAAAACTTCTCCCACACCCGGGGCACGGCCGTAAACACCGTCGGGGCGATCTCTCGCACGTTCTCAGGAACCGTATCCGGGTTTTCGACGAAGTTGAGTTTGGCACCGGTGTAGAGTGAAAAATATTCGCCGCCCATGCGCTCGGCAATATGGCAAAGCGGCAGAAAACACATGCATTCGTCGGCAGCTTCTCGTGTGAGCAGAGTGTTGTAGCCGCGCACTGTGTAGACTAGGCCGGCGTGCGTGTGCATGGCCCCCTTGGGCTTGCCGGTGGTGCCGGAGGTGTAAACCAGAATGGCCAGATCTTCCGGTCGGCAGGCGGCCACGCGCTGGCGCAGCTCTTCCGGATGCTGCGCGTTGTACGCCCGGCCTGCTTCCCGCAGGGCGTCCAGGCTCATGACGCCGGGGTCATCCAGCTCCCGCAGGCCCTTCATGTCGAAGACGATGATCTTGGTCAGCAGCGGCAAGTGATCGCGCACTTCGAGCGCCTTGTCCAGCTGCTCATCGTCTTCGACGAACAGCACCTTGGTACTTGAATCTTCACACAGGTACTGAACCTGAGAGGATGCATCAGTCGGGTAGATGCCATTGGAGACGCCACCGCAGCTGAGCACGGCCAGATCGGCCAGGACCCATTCGAGGACGGTGTTGGAGAGGATGGAGGAGGTGTCGCCCGGCGCGAACCCCAAACTCATCAGCCCGCCAGCGATTTCGCGGACCGCTTCTCCCGTTTTCGTCCAGCTCCAGCTGTGCCATATGCCCAGAACTTTTTCGCGCAACCACGTATCGGGGCCGCGCTGTTCGACGGCATTCCAGAACATGGCTGAAAGCGTGTCACCGGCGAGCACGCTTTCGGCGTTGGGTTGGAAGCGGTCAAGATCCCAGAGGTTGGACATCTTCTTATCTCCAGGTTTTCTTTTTTCCAACGCCGTTCGCCCCGCACGCCGGCATCCTTCATGCCCAGGTAGAACTCCTTGATGTCCTCCTTTTCGCGCAAGCGGGCGCAAGTGTCTTCCATGACGATACGGCCGTTTTCCAGTACGTAGCCGTAGTCTGCAGCGTTCAGGGCCATGTTGGCGTTCTGCTCGACCAGCAAAATCGTGGTGCCGCGCTCACGGTTGATACGCACCACAATCTCGAAGATCTCCTTGGTGAGTCGGGGTGAAAGACCCAGGCTGGGCTCATCGAGCAGGATCAGGTCGGGCGCGGCCATGAGCGCGCGGCTGATAGCCAGCATCTGCTGCTGTCCGCCGGAGAGCAGGCCGGCATCTTGCGCAGACCGTTCCTTCAAAATCGGAAAATAGGTGTAGACCTGCGCCATGTCGCGGGCCACGCCGTCGCGGTCCTTGCGGGTGTAGGCGCCCATCAGCAGGTTGTCGTTCACTGAAAGCAGCGGAAACACCTCGCGCCCCTCCGGCACATGGGAAAGGCCTTGCTGCACCACGAAGGCGGGGTCCTTCGCCGTGATGTTCTGGCCCTTGAACTCGATCGACCCTTTGCGCGGGTCCAGAATGCCAGAGATGGTTTTCAAGATGGTGCTCTTGCCCGCGCCATTGCTGCCGAGCACAGCTGCAATTTCTCCCTTTCGTACCTGCAGGCTGACCCCGCGAATGGCCTTGATCGGACCATAGGCGCTCTCGACGTTGAGCAACCGGAGCATCGTTTCTGGCGCCGCTGCTTCGCTCATGCCACCCTCCGCAGTGAAGAAACGTCGTCGATGGAACCGAGGTAGGCTTCGATGACTGCAGGGTCGGCCTGCACCTCGCGCGGCGTGCCCATGGCAAGGACCTGCCCCTGGTTCATGGCCACGACCCGGTCAGACACTCTGGAGACCAGACTCATGTCGTGCTCCACCATCAGCACCGTGATACCCAGTTCATTCACGATGTCCTGGATCCAGAAAGCCATGTCTTCGGTTTCCTCCACGTTCAGACCGGAGGAAGGCTCATCAAGCAGCAACAGGCGGGGCTCAGCGCAGAGCGCCCGCGCCAATTCCACCACCTTGCGCACCCCATACGGCAGGCCCGCCACCATGGAGTCGCGGTGGTGCTGCAGATCCAGCAGGTCTATCACCCGTTCGACATGCTCGCGCGCTTCGATTTCCGCCGCGCGGGTGGCTGGCGTAAAAAACACTTCGCTCCAGAAACCGGTGCGCCGGTGCGTGTGGCGGCCGATCAGCAGGTTGTGCAGGACCGTGGCGTGCTCGAACAGTTCGATATTCTGAAAAGTGCGTGCAATGCCGAGCGACGCCACCTGATGCGGCGGCCGCGCGGTGAGATCGAGCATGCCATTCGGGCCGGCGAATTCGATCTTTCCGCTGGTGGGGGTATAGATACGGCTGATCAGGTTGAACACGGTGGTCTTTCCGGCACCATTGGGACCGATCAGCGTGAACACCTCGCCGCGCCGCACGTCAAAGCTGACGTCGTTCACCGCCAGCACACCGCCAAAGCGCACGCTCAGATTCTTAGCCGACAGAAGAATGTCTTGGGTCATTTCAACCTATCGGATTTCTGGAAGGATTTTTGCCGCCTGAACATCCCTTGGCGATAGAACGGGAACATCTGGAACCAGGCCCGAATCTTCAACCAGCGGCCGTACAAGCCTAGTGGCTCAAACAGGACGAACGCAATCAGCACCGAGCCGTAAACGACCGACTGCAGGCCCGGCGCCTGGCCAATGGCATCGGGCAGGTAATCTTTGATCATGGAGATGATCTGCGGCATGGCGATCAGGAAAATCGCGCCCAGGAAGGCACCGTGCACAGAGCCCAGGCCGCCGATCACCACCATCAGCAGCAAGTCGATCGATTGCAGAATGCTGAATTGGTCTGGAGAGAGAAAGCGCATTTTGTGCGCATATAGCGCACCGCCTATACCAGCGAGTGCAGCCGAAAGAGCGAATGAGAGGGTTTTGTACCGGGCGAGATGAATGCCCATGCTCTGCGCCGATATTTCAGAGTCGCGAATGGCCACGAAGGCGCGTCCGGTAGCGGTACGCAGCAGGTTCAAAATAGCCAGCGTGGCCAACACCGCCGTGACCAGACAGATGAAGTAAAAACCGTTGCCTGACTCGATGTGCCAGCCGAACAAGCCGGGCGCCTTCACGTGCAGCCCGGCGTTGCCCCCCGTCACTGATTCCCAGCGAGCAAAGCCTTCTTCGACGATAAAGCCGAACGCCAGGGTGGCAATGCCCAGGTAGATGCCTTTGAGCCGCAGGGCCGGTAGCCCCACCACGACGCCCACCACCGCCGCCAGCAATGCCGAGCCGACCATGGCCAGAGGAAACGGCACGCCGGCGTTGGTCAGAATGCCTTGCGCGTAGGCCCCCACCCCCACGAACGCCGCGTGCCCGAGCGAGAACTGGCCTGTGAAGCCTGCCAGCAGCATCAACCCCAGGCCCACAATGCCGTAGATCAGCACAAAGGTCAGTTGGGCCAGCCAGTACTCCGGCAGCAGCCATGGTGCGGCCATCATGAAGAGCACGAGCGCCGAATACCAGAACACGTGCCCGCCATGCTTGGCCAGGCGAATGTCTTGCTCGTAGCTGGTTTTGAAGATGAAGCGCATTTCAGGCCATTGCTATGACTTTTTTCCCCAGTGGGAGGGAGATGGAGAGGACACGACAAAACGTGTGCGGATAACTTGAGTCCGGATCAATAGCGGCGTCATACTTTCTTCCGGAGCTTCTCGCCAAACAACCCGTTGGGCTTGACCATCAGCATGATCAACACCACGATGTAGGGTGCGATGTCCTTGAAGCCCTCGGGCAGGTAAAACCCCGCGAGCGACTCCACAATGCCGATGACCAGGCCCCCGACAATGGCGCCCGGCAGGCTGCCAAAGCCGCCCACCACCGCAGCCGGAAACGCCTTCAGGCCAATGAAGCCCATGTTGGCGTGCACGAAGGTGATGGGCGCCAGCAGCAGGCCGGCCACTGCGGCAACTGCCGCCGCCAGACCCCACACGAGACCATTGAGGCGCTTGACTGGTATGCCCATGTAATAGGCGGCGAGCTGGTTTTGCGAAGCTGCCTGCATGGCGATGCCGAGCTTGCTGTACCTGAACATGGCATACAACCCGGCGCAGAGCAGCGCGGTGACACCGATCACCACCACTTGTACCGCGTTGATCACCAGTGAGCCCACGCTCCACATTTCGTCCTGATACGGCACGGGCAGCGTGTGCGTCTCCGTGCCAATGCCGGGCAGCATGGTGATCAGGCCGCGCGCCACATAGCCGATGCCGATGGTGAGCATCACGATCGAGAACGCGGGCTGACCGAGGATCGGGCGGATCACGATCCTTTCCAGCAACATGCCAAAGAGGGCCATGGCCGCGATGGCCGACAGCACTGCCAGCCAAAACGGAAACCCCAGGAAGGTCATGCAGGCCAGGCCGCAGAAGGCGCCGAGCATCATCAGATCGCCCTGGGCGAAGCTGACGGTTTCGGTAGCTTTGTAGATCAACACGAATCCGAGTGCGATCAAGCCATAGATGCAGCCTTGCGCTATACCGCTGATCACCAGTTGCATGAACTGCAAGTTTTCTCCCAGAATGGTTGGGTTTTGTCGATGTTCAGACTCTAGCGATCTAGAGTCATATTTCGTCCCCCGAAAAACCCTAAGAACGTGTTTACGATCTCTGCGCGAGGGCCGTTGTGTTCGAAAGGCTGTGGCTGCAAGCGGTGCGCCGATGCGACGAAAACCGCAGGGATACCTCGTGGTATCGCGAGGAGTTTCAACGCGGCAGACGCGGCTTTTGCGGGCGCAGTGCAACTGGCGCAAAGGACCCGCGAGGAGATCGTAAGCACGTTCTAAAAGTGCATTGGCCCCTCGGCTTGGCTTGTGCCGGCTATATTCATCTCAAGAAACACAATCATCTAAACGGAGACACTGGAATGACCGAAGCCTATGTTTTTGACGCCATTCGCACGCCGCGTGGCAAAGGCAAGAGAGATGGCAGCCTGCACGAAGTCAAGCCCATTGACCTGCTGGCGGGCACGCTGGAATCGCTGCGGCACAGAAACAATCTGGACACTGCCGCGGTGGACGATGTGGTCATGGGTGTGGTTTCGCCCCATGGCGAGCAGGGGTCGGTCATCGCCAAGGTCGCGGCGCTCAAGGCCGGCTGGGATTGGCGTTGTGCGGGAGTGCAGCTCAACCGCTTTTGCGCATCGGGGCTGGAAGCCGTGAACATGGCAGCGCAAAAGGTACGCTCAGGTTGGGAAGATTTGGTGGTGGCCGGTGGCGTAGAGAGCATGAGCCGCGTGCCCATAGGTTCAGATGGCGGAGCCTGGGCGCAAGACCCGCAAACCAATGCCGAGACTGATTTCGTGCCGCAAGGTGTCGGCGCTGATCTCATCGCCACGCTGTCCGGCTTCACGCGTGAAGCCGTCGATAGCTTCGCCGTTGAATCGCAGCGCCGGGCAGCCCGCGCGCGTGAAGCTGGCTACTTCTCGGGCTCGCTGGTGCCAGTGACCGACATGCTCGGCCAGACCATCCTCGCACACGACGAATTCATCAAGCCACATTCCACTGTTGAAAGCCTGGGAGCGCTCAAACCCTCTTTCGAGCAGCTGGGTGCCATGGGTTTCGATGAAGTCGCCATCAGCCGCTACCCGGAAGTGGAGCGCATCATCCACGTGCACCATGCGGGCAACTCCAGTGGCATCGTCGACGGCGCGGCCGCTGTGCTCATTGGCAACGAAGCGGCCGCCAGGACGCATGGCTTCAAGCCGCGCGCGCGCATTGTCGCCACGGCGCTTTCAGGGGCAGACCCCACCATCATGCTCACTGGCCCCATGCCTGCCACGCGCAAGGCGCTGGCCAAGGCAGGCCTGAAAATTGAAGACATCGATCTTTTCGAAGTGAACGAAGCCTTCGCAGCCGTCCCCATGAAATTCATGCAGGAGTTTGGCGTGCCACACGAGAAGGTGAATGTGAATGGCGGAGCCATCGCCATGGGCCACCCACTGGGAGCGACCGGCGCCATGATTCTCGGCACGCTCATTGACGAGTTGCACCGTCGGCAACTGCGCTACGGCCTGGCCACACTCTGCGTTGGCGGCGGCATGGGTATTGCCACCATCGTCGAGCGAGTTTGACATGAAGTGCCTGGACTGCTCCACGGCCGCCTGACCCGCTAACAACCATTCGATCATGAACACTATCCGTACCGAAAACCAGAACGGCATCGTCATTGTCACTTTCGATGCGCCTGATTCCCCAGTGAACACCATGGGCGAAGTGTGGCAGGCCGACATGGATGCCCTCGCTGCGCAACTGGCGGCTGAAAAAGACAGCATCCGAGGCATCGTGCTTATGTCGGCCAAGAAAACATTCTTTGCCGGTGCCGACCTGAAAGGCGTCATGCGCATGGACATGGAAGAGGCGCCGCGGCGCTTTTTCACCGAAATCGAGCGCATCAAGCGCAACTTCCGCACCATCGAAACCCTGGGTAAACCCATCGTCACCTGCCTCAATGGCGCAGCGCTGGGAGGCGGTTGGGAGGTCGCGTTGCTCGGCCATTACCGCATCGCAGTTGATGACCCCAAGATTCAGCTCGGCCTGCCGGAAGTGAGTATTGGCCTGCTTCCCGGTGGCGGCGGCATTACCAAAATGACTCGTCTGCTGGGTCTGATGGCAGCGCAACCGTACCTGCTGGAGAGCAAGCTGTTCAACTCCGCCGAGGCACACCGGCTCGGGCTGGTGCATGAGCTGGTTGGCAGTGCTGATCAACTCTTGAATCAGGCCAAGGCCTGGATCGAATCGGTGCAAGCTCAACCCGAGGCCGCGCAGCACCTCTGGGAGCGCAAGAACTATCGCATGCCAGGCGGCGCACCCACAGATCCCAAGATTGCTGCTGCGCTCCCGGTGGTGCCGGCCTTGCTTAAGCAAAAGACACGCGGACTCTACCCCGCACCGCAGGCCACACTCTCCGCCATGGTCGAAGGTGCCATGGTGGACTTCGACACCGCGATGCGCATAGAAAGCCGCTACCTCGCCAGCCTGCTCGCGAGCCCGGTCACGAAGAACATGATCAACACGTTCTTCTTCAACCTCAACGCTATCAAGAGCGGGCAAGCTCGTCCAAAAGACATTCCGAAGTACAAGCCGCAGAAGGTGGGCATTCTGGGGGCAGGCATGATGGGCGCCGGCATCGCCTGGGCACAGGCCAGCCGTGGCATTGCCACCGTGCTCAAAGATGTGTCGATTGAGAAGGCCGAGCAGGGCAAGGCGTATTCCCAGAAGCTGGCGGACAAGCGGGTCGCGAAAGGCCGCATGAGCGAAGATGCGCGGCAGGCGCTGCTCGATCGCATCACGCCCACAGGGCAAGCGACGGATCTTAAAGGCTGCGACCTCATCATAGAGGCGGTGTTCGAGCAGCGTGATCTCAAGGCCAAGGTTATCCGGGAAGCAGAGGCAGTGCTGGCGGAGAATGGTTTTTTTGCCGCCGGGCCGCCCCAAGGCGAAAAAAGCCCCCTTGGGGGGCAGCGGACCTCGCAGAGCGGGGAAGCGTGGGGGCCACTATTCTTCGCAAGCAACACCAGCACGCTGCCCATCAGCGGTTTGGCCCAGGCCAGCCAGCGGCCCGAGAAGTTCATTGGCATCCACTTCTTCAGCCCCGTCGACAAAATGCAACTGGTCGAGATTATTCGCGGCCAGAAAACCGACGATGAAACCGTGGCGCGTGCTTATGACTACGTGCTTGCACTGGGCAAATTGCCGATCGTAGTCAACGACTCAAGAGGCTTTTACACAAGTCGAACGTTTGGCACCTACATCATGGAGGGTGCGGCCATGCTGGGTGAGGGTATTCCTGCGGCGGCGATCGAGAACGTCGCCATTCAGGCCGGCATGCCTGTCGGGCCACTCGCGGTCATGGATGAAACAGCGCTGTCGCTGTCGGTGCACGTGCTGGATCAAACCCGGGCTGACTTTGCCGCCGAGGGCAAGCGCTATGAGGCGACCTCAGGTGAATTGCTAGTCGAGCGCATGGTCAAGGAGCTGAATCGTCCGGGCCGTGCCGGGGGAGGTGGCTTCTACGAATATCCGCAGGCTGGAAAGAAGCACCTGTGGTCGCAACTGAAGAACCTGTTCGAGAAGCCTCGCACGACTTGGAGCGCCCAGGAGATCAAGGATCGCCTGCTTTACCGTCAGTCGGTGGAGACCGCCCGCTGTTTGGCCGAAGGTGTGTTGACCAGCGTGCATGAGGCCAACGTAGGAAGCATTTTCGGTATCGGCTTTCCGGGATGGTCTGGCGGTGCCATGCAATTCATCTACGGGCAGGGCGTTGAGGCGTTCGAGAAGCGCTGCGCGGAGTTGGCCGAACGGCACGGAGACGGATTCCGGCTGAGTGATGAAGTGAAGGAGGCCATCCGGCGTTTTGAGCCGCGCTGGTAAGGAGGCATTGCAGCTGATAACTTGAAGTTAGTAGGCAACGCGGGCTTGGTGCCTTCATTTGCGAATCAAAGTCCACGCTCAGTCATGGGGCGGCCGGCGCAGCAAAGCCTTCCGAGAAAGTGCATCGTGTGTAGATTCCTATGCCCTTTGTGATAGTGGGTTCGGTGTGAGGGCAAGGAGGTCTGACCAGATGCATTCAGCCTCCTTGCAAGTGTCATGTTGTTGGCCTCAGGCGTTGGTAGAAGGCTCCCCAGGCGAGGCCAAGCAAGGCTGCGACCAGCGAGCCCGCCAGCACCCCGAGCTTGGCGGCACCCAGTAGTGCTTCGCTCTCAAACGCCAGCATGGCAATGAAAATGGACATGGTGAATCCCACGCCAGCCAGCAGACCGATCAGCAACACACTGCCCCACGACACACCGGGTGGCAGCTGGCACCAGCCCAAGCGCACCATCAGCCAGCTAATGCCGACGATGCCCAGGGGCTTGCCCAGCACCAGAGCCAAGGCGATGCCCATCATCACCCATTGAGGCCCGGCGGCGGACAGGTCGATACCATCGATGCTCACGCCCGCGTTGGCCAGTGCAAAGATGGGCATGATCCCGAAGGCGACCCAGGGGTGCAGGGCCGTCTGAACACGCACCACAGGCGGCAGCAGCTCGCGCTGTGCCAGCCGCAGTTGCTTGATCGACATGTTCAGGTGGTGTGCGTCCTTCTCGTCGTCGTGGTCGCGCAACTTCTGGGCCGCGTACTCGACCATGTCCAGCGGGCGCTCTCGTGTGGGCCGTGACAGCACAGGTGTCAGCATGCCGAGCACTACACCAGCCAGTGTGGGGTGCGCACCGGTCATGAGTAAGCCGATCCAGACGATCCCGCCGGGCAGGACATATGCAAAGGCTGAGCCAATCCCCATGCGCTGAAAGCTCAGCACCACCAGGATGCCCATGGCCGCAACAAGAAAGCCCGACAGATCGAGCCCGCCCGAATAAAACAGCGCGATGATCAGCACAGCGATGATGTCGTCGATGATTGCCAGTGCCAGCAAAAAGACACGCACATTGGAAGGAATGCCTCGTCCTAACAAAGCGAGAACACCGACCGCGAAAGCAATGTCGGTGGCGGTGGGTACGGCCCATCCTCGAAGGCGCGAGGGCTCCGTGTTCAAGGCCACATAGATCAATGCGGGAACGACCACGCCTCCCAAGGCTGCCATGATCGGCAGACTGGCCTGGCGCATGTTGCTCAAGGCTCCCTCATGGATCTCGCGGCGTATCTCCATGCCGACGACCAGGAAAAATATGGTCATCAGGCCATCGTTGATGATGAAGTGCAGCGACTGGGAGAAGGTCAGGTCGCCGATGCCAAACGTGACGGGCAGATGCCAGAGCGCATGGTAGCTGTCGGTGAAGCTTGAATTGGCCCAGATCAAAGCTACGGCGGCTGCAATGAGCAGCACAACACCGCTGGCGGCTTCGATGTGCAGGAATCGTTCGAGTGTGGCGAAAGCGCGTTCAGCCAAAAGTTGAGCGCGTGGCAGATCTTGCCGCGGGGTGTTGCGGTTCATGGTCGTGAAAACTCCGCGTGGCGGCCCGACCATCGCATGAACCTGTCTCGCCACGACATGTGGCTAACACCCGTTGCGTATTCTACAGAACGATGATTGCTCAAGGCGAGTTCAAGGGAAAGTGTTCTGGTTTGCCCGGTAATCTGTGGGGTACTCCGCCGTTGAATGACGTGCGCTGAGCACCACACCCTGGCCCGGCGCGCTACTATCTCCTCAAACACAAACAGACGGAGACCAGCTTATGCAGACTACCCTTGACGTGCAGGGTCTGGCCGTGACCATAGAAGGCAGCGGTCTCACTGTGGTCATGTTGCATGGCTGGCCCGATTCTCCAGCGCTGTGGGACGGCTGCGTCGCTGCTCTGCGGGACGGTTACCGTTGTGTACGAATTCCTTTGCCTGGCTTCGACCTCTCCAGGCCACCGCGCCCGGTGTCTGTGAATCAGATGTGTGAGCTGGTGGGTGCGGTAGTAGATGCCGTGAGCCCGAACGAGCCTGTCACGCTTGTGCTACACGATTGGGGCTGCTTCTTCGGCTATGAATATGCTGCACGAAATCCACACCGGGTAGCGCGGGTGGTCGGCGTGGACATTGGCGACACCAATTCGGGTGCCTACCTCAGGTCGCTGAAGCTAAAGGAAAAAGCCCTGATCGCGGGCTACCAGCTCTGGCTCGCGTTGGCCTGGAAGCTGGGCTCCTGGCTGCCAAAGTTGGCCAACCGCATGACACGCTTCATGGCGCGCTCCATTGGTTGCAGTAATGCGCCCGAGCTCATCGGCTGGCAGATGAACTACCCGTATGCGATGCAGTGGTTTGGCGCATATGGGGGCTTGCGCGGCGTGGCTCGGGTCGACAAACTGATGGGCCCGGTCATCCCAACGCTGTTTTTCTTCGGTCAGCGCAAGCCCTTCATGTTTCACTCTGCTCGCTGGCTGGAGTCGCTGGCCGCATCGCCTGGCTGCGCCGTGCACGGCATGGATGCGGGGCATTGGATAATGCGTCAGAAGCCGGGTCAGTTCCATGCCATTTTGCGAGCATGGCTCGACCAGCACACTTCGGCATAAACCTGGAACCGTTTCAGTTCAGTAGCCTGTTGCATCAAGCGTATGACATGAAACCCGAAGATCTGGAGCGTTTGGTCGCATTGAAAATGCCGTTCGGCAAGTACCAGGGAAGGCTGATCGCAGACTTGCCCGGAAACTACCTGACCTGGTTTGCGCGCGAGGGATTCCCACCGGGCGAGATTGGCCGCCTTCTGGAACTCATGCACGAGATCGACCACAACGGCTTGCGCGACCTCCTCAGGCCGCTGCGGTCGCCGCGCTGAGCCTTGGCCGCAACACCGGATACTCAAAGATAGATGCTATCTTTGTAGGGGCGGCTTTAGCCGCGAAGTGCCTCTCGTATCTAAAGCCGCGTCAAGAGCGAAGGGGATTGCATGCTTGGTTGAACTGCATTGTTCTCAACCGAGCTTCAGTGCATCGAGTACCCGTGCCGCAGCGTAAGCGTCATTCGCGGCATAAATCAGCTGGGATTCGCTCAAGCGTGGGTTGGCCCAGTTTGAGGTGGCGGCCTTCTTTGATTTCATGAAGCGCTGGTTGAAGACAACTGCCACGGCGCCTTTGACGCCAATATCCTTACGGTAGCCGAGCTTTCGGTACACGGAATTGAGTTCGAGCACACTGGCGGGTTCTACCCCCAGCTTGGAGACGATGCGGCTGATATCGTCGCCCAGGCCGAAGCCGGCCTTGGTGTGAGCTGCTTCAGCCAGCAGGCCAGCCACCAGATCCCGGCAGGTTGGATCCGACAGCTGGAACACCCAGGCATGCCGGAGTGTGGCCAGTTGCACGATGTGTGGCCCGTCGGACAACTGGTCCTTGAAGAAGGTGGGTTTGGACTCCGTATCAAAACCCCAGGCCGCATGATCGCGCAGGGCGGCGCAGGCTTCTACCGCTTGCGCGCCGCTGTTAACCAGGGTGATGTGCTCAAGGCCCAGCCGGCCAAATTCGGGCAGCAGCGCGATCTCGTCTTTGGTGGGGGTGAGGTGTTTTGGGGGCATGAACTAGGAAGATGGCTCGCGTTCCGGGGCGGGATCGATAATGGGCTCATTGTGCAACGCGCTGCGCTGCCTCACCGCGGATTCCATGACCTACTCTCTCAAACTCTACGTGCCCGACGATACCGCGCCCGAGCAACGCCGGGCAGCCGAGCAGTTGTTTCGGCGGGCGCTTGAAGCCGCGCTCGGCGACGCCGCCCTGGTGCCCCCCGTCTATGCGGCCTACCAGCGCATCGTGGCCCAACACGGCGAGACGCCCGACCCCGAAGCCCTCACCACTGAAGAACGCATGGTGCTGGAGCACTGGCAATTGGCCGAGAGTGCTGCGCTTGAGGCCGTGTTCGGCGCACACCGTCACCTTGATGAAGGCGGCTACGAGATCGGCTTGCAGACATAATCAGCGCCCTCTCGCGCGACCCCTCAGAAAATCGCGTCAGGGCTCACAGGTGTCACCATTGGGCAGGTGAATCACTGAGCCGGAAATGGCTTTGTTGTACTGAAGGTAGCGCTGGGTTCGCTGCCTGGTGTTGGCGGTGATCGCTTCGATTTTGGTTGCCCATGTACTCGCGTTGCCGTCTTTGAAGACGCTGTAGATGCAGCGCATGGCCCTCGATCCCAGATCGGTTGCTCGATTGAGCGCCGTTTTATCGTCCAATGGTGTCGTCAGCATTAGCTGCAGGGCTCTGCCGGCCTGAAGCAATGCTTTTTTCTGTGGCTCGCTGATCGCTTGTTCGGCAATGAAAGCATCGATGTCGTCTCGCACACCATTTCCATTGGTGTCCGTGCCAACCACGCTAGTACTTTGGTCAAACCGCGGAACTTGACCGGAGTTTTCCAACTCGGCTATTTTGAAAGCTGCTTCGCGTATGACGCTGTCAGGATCGCCGCAGCCGGCCAAGATAGACGTTGAAAGCAGCAATAGGGCGCCGAGGAATCGTGAGCGGATAGGAGAATATGTCATGCAATTGACTAGTGGTAACGCGAATGCCAGTTGATTCGTAAGGATCAAGACTCCGACGCCTGATCCAGCGCCACGTCCAACATGGTCTTGAGCCTTCCTCGCGCAGCACGCGCGGGATCAAGGTAGGTCTTGACCAGTGTGTGACCGCTTGGGTCTTCAAGCTTGGAGACAGGCTGGGTAAGCCTCCTCAGGGGAAGTGGCGCCGATCTGCACTAACCCACGAAAAACACATGAGTAGGGCGTTGTGTGAGCCGGCTGAGCGAACATGAGTGCAGCCCAAACAGCCCTCGCTGCACGAAGGAGACTTGAACCGGAGGCCTTGAATGTGTGCAGGTTGGGATTCGAAAAAAGTAATATTATAGTATTACAAAATTACCCCCTGTTGCACTGACTCTTTGGCGGTTCATGTGTGTGGCCTATCAGCGCATCGTTGCCCGCCATGGGGAGACGGCAGCCATGAGGTGGCTTCTGGGTATCGAGGCGATAATCAAAGCATTGCGCAATGCTCCGCTCGGCGCACCGTGCCAAATTTTTGCTTTCCAGGCTTCGTAGGTTGGTGCTGAGCGCAGCGAAGCCCAACAGGCAACGTATCCTCAGAACGCGTTTGCGATCTCCGCGCGAGGAGATCGTAAACACGTTCTAAGTGCACCCGATTGTTGGGTTTCGCTGCGCTCTACCCAACCTACCGTGCAGCCGGCCCAAGTTGAAAGAATTTCCCCATGCGAAAAATATACCTACTGCGGCCTGAAGGCAAAAACCCTGACCGCGTTCTCGAGGCTGTCAAACACGACATCCGCAAATACATCAAGCGCGAGCGTCGTCGCGATCTGCCCGAAGGCGCGAGCTTCTGGGATTTTGATTGCCGCTTCGGCGCAGACAAGGAAAGTGCACAGACAGTGCACCCGGCCGAGTTGATCAACCAGCTTGACGCGCTGGTAGCCGCAGGTGGCGAGCAGTGTTATGTGGAGTTGCTGGCCAAGCCCGGTGTGCGGCAGCGGCGCCCGGTGGGTGAGGGCGCCAGCGCCGAGGAACCCACTTCCGAAACCGACGCGTCTGACGACTGAGCCTAGATTGGTTCTAGGCTGAGATCACTGAATTAGTCGAGCTTCAGGCCCGCTTCCTGAATCACCGTCTTCCAGATCGAGCCATCCTTGCGGATGCGCTCGGCGAACTGTTCCGGCCCGAGATCCATGAGCTCGTATCCGAGAGTGCGGTAACGGTCTTGCATCATCGGCGTGGCCAAGGCTTCACGCATATCGGCGCTGATCTTCTCTTTGACCGCCTTCGGCGTGCCGGGAGGCGCAAACAGACCCACCCAGGCGCTGCTCTCGAAGCCCTTGGTCACAGGCGACTCATCGGTCGATGGAGCGTCAGGATAAATGCTGGAGCGCTTGGAAGCGCCGAGCCCAATGAACTTGAGCTTGCCAGCCTTTTCCATGGGGCCGGCGCTCGCGGCGCTTCCTAAAGCCCAATCTACCTCCTTGTTAGAGACACCTGCGTAGAGTTGTGACATTTCCTTGTAAGGCACATGTGTCATCTTGATCTTGGTCTGTGACTCCAGCCTCAAAGCGCCCAGGTGGCCGGGGGAGCCCACGAACCAGGAGCCATAAGTGAGGTGACCAGGCTTGGCCTTGGCTGCAGCGACGATGTCGGCCAAGCTGTTGAAAGGGCTGTCCTTCGCGACGACCACGTAGAAGTCGGTGAGCAGTATCGGGCGGATGGGCTCGAAGTCCTTTTGCGCGTTATAGGGCAGCTTGTTGAAAGTGTGGGGGTGCGTGGTGATGTGGCTGCTGTCCAGTCCGATCAATTCGTGGCCGTCGGGCTGCGCCTGCTTGAAGGGCGCCGTGGCCACGAAGCCGTTGCCACCTGGTTTGTTGTCGATGATGACAGGCTGGCCCCATTTCCGGCTCAGCAGATCACCCAACGCCCGCATCGCCGCGTCGGGACCGCTGCCGGCCGAGAAGGGAGTGACGATCTTTACAGGTTTGGTCGGGAAATTCGGTGTTTGCGCTTGTGCGCCGCCCAAGCAGAGCAGGGTGGTGGCGATGAACACCGAGGTGGCACGAAAGGCACGAGTCATGGTTGTCTCCGGATCTGAGTGGGATTGGTGTAGTTGGGGCTTGTGAACAATGCAGTTCGCTGAAGTGTGAAGACCTCATCCCTTGTAGGAGCGGCTTTAGCCGCGAAAGGCCGCTCGCGGCTAAAGCCGCTCCTACAAGGTGAGCAAAGGCCACTAGGCAAACAGCATGGTGTTTTTTTGTATTCAGTGATGTGGTTCAGGCGGTGCCTCAGGATCACCTGCTGTCAGGTACTCCCACATGCGCTCGAAAATCAAGCCTGCAGAAGTGGCGCGCTGGCTGCATTCGACTTCGCTTAGAACGACGGATTCCTGCTCCAGCCCGGCGGAGAGAACTTCCAGCTCCAGCTTGGCCGCGTCTTCCAGATACCAGGTGAGCACGACGGCTTGCATCAGCGAATCGGCCGCCACCACCGCGCCGTTGCCTCGCATCACCAGCGCATGGCGCCCACCCAGTTGATCGGCCAGCGCGCTCGCGGCCTCGTCGCTGCGAACCAGTTGCGGGTTGTCCCACAGCGATATGCCCGCGCCAAAGTAGCTTCCAAAACCGTGGCGGGGCTTGGGTACGCGGCGCGCGGTGCCCAGTGTCATCACATGGCGGGGCATGGTGCGGGCTATGGACTGCACCTCTGGCCTGCGCCGGTAGATCTGCTGATGAATGCGCACTTCGCCCAGTACGCCGTCTGGCAAAGCGCCTTCCATGTTCACTATCACCCCTGACTCTCCGGGAGCAATGAGGCCCATCGGTCGAGCCGCACATACCAGGAAGCTATCAGCATCCAGCCGGACGCTGCAGTGGCCATAGGCGTGGGCCAGGCCATGCCTACCCAACGCCCGCGCAGCCATTCTCAGTTGGCGCTGCAGATCATCCAGCGCTTGCGTGGTCAGCTCGCTCATCAGACTTTGAATTCCGGAATGTCGGGCTTGCTGCCCCACATGCAAAATGAAGTGTCGGCCATGGGGAACTGGCGCGGCTGGTAGCTAGGCTCCTGTTCGGGCGTGATTAGGCGCACCCCGCTGGAAAACTCATACACCATGCCGTCCGGCCCCTCGAAGTACAGGAACATGGCGCCTGAGGTTGGGTGCCGGCCAGGTCCGAACACAATCCGCACACCTGCCCTTTGAAGGCGGTACCACGCACGCATGATGTCGTCGATCGATTCAACCTGGTGGTTGATATGCTGCACGCCCACGCGTTGCGAGGGAAACAGGGCGACCTTGTGATGCACTTCGTCAATGCGCAGCAGTGGAGCAGCGCCGATCCGGTCGCTCACCTTGGCGCCGAGCGTTTGCGTCCAGAACGCTTCGTCTCGTGAGGGGTTGGCGCTGCACAGGCCGATATGGCTGAAGCCGGTGATGCCGCCATCCCGCGAGGGCCAGTGGCGCTGACCGCTGTGGTGGGGCTGTACCACCAGGTCTATCGAGCTTCCGTTACGGTCACGGAAATTGATGAAAGATCCCACGGCGCGGCGTGCGCACTCGTCGGCTGTTCCGGCGTGCACGGCAATGTCGGCAGCGTCCAGCGCAGCGGCCGCCGCTTGAAGCTCCTCCTTGCTGCGCAACTCAAAGCCCACAGTGTGATCACTGGGGTCGCCTTCAAAGTAGACCAGCGTGTGGTCCCGGTCATCGGAGCGGAAATAGGCAGCTTTGCCTTCTCTTCGGCCCAGCTCCAGCCCCACGATGTCGCGTGCATAGCGCGTGGCCGCCTCCACATCTGGCGTGCCCAGGCGCACGTATCGGATGTCCCAAAGGTTGATCAAGTCAGGTCTCCTGCGCGAAATCGCGGTGTTCGTTGGGAATCGAATTTAGGCTAAGCTTTGAGATAGATCAAATGAAAATATAGTGCGGCAGTTATTCGCCAAAATAATGACAAGAAATGCTCAGCAAATCCCGCCCCCTCACTCGTCAGCTTGACTTGAACCTCCTGGAGTTGTTCGACACGGTCTGGCGCACGCGCAACCTCACCGCGGCGGGCGAACGGCTGGCTTTGTCTCAACCGGCGGTCAGTCATGGTTTGGCCAAACTGCGGCGAGCCTATGGAGATGCCCTGTTCGTGCGGATGCAGAGGGGGTGGAGCCCACGCCCTTTGCCGAAACCATAGCTCCCACCGTGGCTGAGGCGCTGCGGGTGGTGCGCTCCACGCTGGCCAAGCCCAGCTTCGAGGCGGCCAGCACCCGGCGACACTTCCGAATCGCCATGAGCGACATCGGCGAGCGCTTCTTCATGCCGCGCTTGTGGCTGCGGCTTGCGCAAGACGCGCCTGGTGTCACCTGCGAATGTCTGTCACCAGGGCTCGATGAGCTTCAGCATGGCTTGGCCAACGGCGAGATCGATCTGGCGGTGGGGTTCTTTCCTGGCCTGGGCGCGCAGGTGCTCCATGAGACTTTGTTTCAAGAGCAGTTTGTCTATCTGGCCCGGCAGGGCCACCCGCTGCTGGCTAGCGGTGGCGACACCAAAGAGCTCATACGCACGCCCCATGTGCTGGCCAGCCCACCCGGAACGAGCCATTTGACTGCGGTGGAACGCGTGCTCATGCGCCGTGATGTGCGTGCGCCCGTGGCACTGCGCGTGCGCAGCTTCCTGTGCATCGGCCCTATCGTGGCAGAAACCGACCTCGTGTCCCCGGTGCCCAACAATTTGGCCGAACTGATTGCAGACCATCTGCCGCTGCATTTGATCAAACCGCCGATCAAGTTCCCCTCATTCGATCTGAAAATGTACTGGCACCGGCGCTTCGACGATGATCCGGCCCTCGCCTGGCTGCGCCAGCTCATGGTGCAGCTGTTCGGAGCCGCTTAGCCTGGAAAAGGTTCTAGTGTCCTGAGTTGTAAGTTCGTTGAAGAAAAAATCTGCCGAAATCGGTGTCAGGCAAGGAACAAAACGCAGTGATACCGAGTGGTATCGCGAGGCTTTGTGACGCAGCATGGCGGCGATTGTCGGTGGATTTGTTCAACGAATTTGCAATTCAGGACACTAGCCCCTACTGAAACGCCACTTCCGCAAAGCTGCGGAGCTTGCGGCTGTGTAGCCGGTTGAGCCCGTTTTCTCGCAGGCGCTCAATGGCGCGCAGCCCGATCAGCAAGTGCTGGTTCACGCGCTCGCGGTAAAAATGGTTGGCCATGCCGGGCAGTTTGATCTCGCCGTGCAGGGGCTTGTCTGAAACACACAGCAAGGTGCCATAGGGCACGCGGAACCGGAACCCGTTTGCGGCAATCGTGGCGCTTTCCATGTCTAGCGCCACCGCTCTGGATTGAGAAAACCGCCGCTGCGGCGCATTGTTGCCTTGCAGCTCCCAGTTGCGGTTGTCTGTGGACGCCACGGTGCCCGTGCGCATGACTCGCTTGAGTTCAGTGCCTTGGAGTTGCGTGACGTCGGCCACCGCGGTTTCGAGCGCCACCTGTACTTCAGCCAGTGCCGGCACTGGAATCCACAAGGGCAGATCTTCATCCAGTACGTGGTCTTCACGCACGTAGCCATGGGCCAGCACGTAGTCCCCGAGTTGCTGACTGTTGCGCAGGCCCGCGCAATGGCCCAGCATGATCCAGGCATGCGGGCGCAGTACGGCAACGTGGTCGGTGATGGTCTTGGCATTGGCGGGGCCTACGCCAATGTTCACGAAACTGATGCCGGAGTGGTCTTCGCGTATCAGGTGGTAGGCCGGCATCTGGGGCAGGCGCGGCGGCGGAACGCCCTTGTCGTCCCCCGGGCGCTCAGGCAAGCCTACGCGCCGTGTCACCACATTGCCCGGCTGCACGAAGGCAACGTATTCACTGTCAGGCTTTTGCATCTCGGCCTGGCCCAGGGCAATGAACTCGTCAATGTAGAACTGGTAATTGGTGAACAGCACAAAATTCTGAAAATGCTCAGGAGACGTGCCGGTGTAGTGGCGCAGGCGATGGAGCGAATAGTCCACGCGAGGCGCCGTGAAAAGCGCCAGCGGTTCGGGCTCGCCTGTCGGGGTGCGGTGTGTGCCATTGGCGATGCCGTCGTCCATCGCGGTCAAGTCAGGCAGATCGAACACTTCCGACAGCCGCTGGCGTTGCACTGCACTCATGCCCCCCTCAAAATATTCATCGTCAGAAAAGCTGAAAGGCAGCGGGATCGGCTGATGGCTGGTGCCGATTTCCAGCGACGCGTTGTGGTTTTTCAGCAGCAGGCGGAACTGCTCCAGGTAATAGCCGGCAAACAGTTCTGGCCGTGTCAGAGTGGTCTCGTAGCGGCCGGCATGCGAGACAAAACCATAGGAGGTTAGCGTGTCTGGAAGCCGGTTGTTCGTAGTGGTCAGGCGTACGAACGGGTAGCATGCCCTTACGCGCGTGGGCGTCGGGTCGCCCTCTCCTTGCGCGACATAGGCATGAAGGGCGGTGCGCAGATGCGCCACGCCAGCGTCATAGATGCGCTTGGCCTGTGCCAGTGCGGCGGCCGGATCCGTAAAAGATTCTGGGGGAACGAATGAAGGCAGG
Organism: Ottowia caeni; assembly: GCF_050821495.1. GTDB lineage: Bacteria > Pseudomonadota > Gammaproteobacteria > Burkholderiales > Burkholderiaceae_C > Ottowia > Ottowia caeni. Next base: position 1,066,113 of record NZ_CP151080.1, read on the forward strand.
GAGATCATGAGATATTGTCGCCAAGCGCAAAGATATTTGATCAATATTATTCATGGCGGCTGAAATCCTGGATTCCAATTGGCTTGACGCCGGCGCACGGCTCGCCGCGGCGCTGGGTTGTGGTCTGCTGGTGGGCACCGAGCGCGAGCGTCGGAAAGGGCAGGGCCCAGACAGGGCTCTTGCGGGCATCCGCAGCTTTACCCTGGCATCCGTACTGGGTTGCGCCTGCATGCTGGCAGGGGGCTTCTGCTGGTTGCCGTGGGCGCAGCGATGGTCGCCGGCCTTAATGTGGCGGCGTATTGGCGAAGCCGTTCGGGCGACCCGGGCGTGACCACTGAAATAGCCCTGCTGCTGACGTTCGTGACGGGTGCGATCTGTGTGCAGTCTCTACCCCTGGCAGCGGCACTGGCGGTCGGCATGACAGCATTGCTGGCTGCGCGCGAGCCCATGCATCGCTTCGCCCTGCACTGGCTGTCTGAGGCAGAAATACGCGACGGCCTGTTACTGGGGGCGCTGGCGCTGATCGCGCTGCCCCTGGTGCCAGACCGGCCATTGTGGGGGCCGGTGCTCAACCCCTACGTCATGACCCGGCTGCTGGTGCTGTTGCTGGGCATTCAGGCGCTGGCGCATTTTGCGGCGCGGCTACTGATGTCGCGACACGCGCTCGCGCTGTCGGCATTTGCATCTGGCTTTGCCTCCAGCACGGCAACCGTCGCCAGCCTGGGGCTCAAGGTGCGGCAAGCCAACGCACCGGCCAAGGCAAGCGCAGGGGCGGCCCTGCTGTCTTGCGTGGCAACCTTGTTGCAGCTCCTGGTGGTGGCTGTCAGCGTGAGCGGGCCTTGGTTGAAGTTGCTATGGCTGCCGACGCTGGGCGGCGCAGTGGTCGCGCTGCTGTGGGGTGTCTGGATAGTTCGGTCAGGCTCCGCAGAAGCCAAGGGCGTGGCGGGCGAGACGACGTCGGCGCAGGGGCGCATGTTCAGTCTGCGTGAAGCCTTTTTGATTGCGGCACTGCTCACGGGAATTCAGGCTGGCGTGCATGGGCTGAGCCTGTGGCTTGGGAAGGCCGGGCTGCTGGCTGGCACGCTGCTGGCGTCTCTTTTTGAGGTGCACGCTGCCATGGCAGCCATCTTCGTGCAAGGCCCGCCCGATGCTCCAGGGGGCGCGGCACTCGTGCGAGCCGTGGCGCTGGGTGTGGTGGTGCATGCGCTGGCCAAGTGCGTCAATGCGGGCTTGACCGGTGGTGCGGCCTATGCGCGCGCGTTCGTGCCTGGGCAGTTGGTACACACCGCAGTGTTTGTAGGCTTGCTGGTGCTGATCTGACCATACATTGATCCAATGCCCCGCCCAGATCCGATCATCCCTGACGAAGCCCGCGTGGTTTTGCGCAGGCGCATCACCATGCTTGTGTGGCGCGCAGTCGCCGTCGTGGCCGGGTTGCTGGGTTTCGTGGGGGTGATGTTGCCGGTGGTGCCCACCGTGCCCTTCTTGTTGGTGGCAGCCTGGGCTGCTGGCAAGGGTTGGCCCAGCTTTGAGCGCTGGCTGCTGAATCATGAGCACTACGGCCCACTCATTCGACGCTGGCGCGAGCAGGGCGCCATATCCCGCCGTGCCAAGTGGTTCAGCACGCTCATGATGGCCAGTAGTGCCGTGGGCATGCAGTTTTTTGGCACCATCCCGCTGTGGTTGCGCATAGGGGTGCCGGTGGTGATGGGCTGCGTGGCGGTTTGGATCTGGATGCGTCCGGAGTAGCCTTCCCGATGGGCGGGAACGCAAAGCGGCCAACTAATTGTTCATTCCCTTCGATAGAAATACCGAGGAAATGGTCCGACGGTGGGCTCTGCAACGATTCCCCTTGCCGCTGCGATGCTAGCCACGAAGTGTTGTCAACAGCTTCACCAGTTCAGCAATGGCAGTGAACGGTTCGGGATCTGTGTACGCCGTGAAACTCTCCGCCAATCGTTCTGCGCGCTGGGTGGCGACAGATAAATATCTGCCGGTGATCGCGAACGCGTTGCCCGCACCTTTGTCGTATCCGTGAATGTGGAGCTTGAGGCGACGCATCACTTCATCACGATGCAGCGGAGTCCGAATGTCCTCAAAATGCAGCAAAAGCCATAACTCGAAGCTTGGTACAGAAGGAATGGCCTGGAAGACTACAGGCTGCTTGGTATCGTTCCTGAGCTTGCCATCAAGCGATGCAGCTAGCGTCAAGGCCTCGTGATAGCTTTCATGGTCATCACGGTCAAACACTGCATAAACTTTCTCGAATGCGCGACTTTGGATGTTTTTGTGGCGGTCGCCATCTTGAAACAAAGCTTGGGCGTACTGCACCACCTGAACAGGTGCAGTGCCCAATTCGCTGGGACGAACTTCCACATTGGCAGTGTGCAAGCGATAGGCCGCACGGATCTCGCGAAAGTAATTCGGCTCGGTCTTGCTGCCTTCAGAAACGATCAGGACGCGGTCGTAACTTGCGCGGCGTCCCTGTTTTCGCTCAAGCTGTTTCTTTTGGCGTTCTTTAGGGGAGTTGTCGCGGGCCATCAGTGTTTCAGCCCAATCGCGTGGCTGAGGAACGGCACACCACCGTACCTTCCCAGCAGGTAGCCGCGTTCCAGTGCCTCGTTCTTGCGCGGGCTGAACTCGGACAAGCTGACCAAGGCTGAAGTTTGATCACGGTCTTTCTCCACGAACCACACTTGATCGCGTCGAAAAAGATCTGGTGCGTCTAGCAGCGAAGTGTCATGCGTGGTGAAGATCAACTGGGCGCCGCCGGTGTTGATCTCGGGGCGGTGGAACAGCCGCACAAGTTCGCGCACTAGCAGGGTGTGCAAGCTGGTGTCGAGTTCATCGATGACAAGCGTCAGGCCTTTGCTCAAGATGTCGAGTAGTGGTCCCGCAAGAAACAACAGATTTCGCGTGCCGTTGGATTCGTCCATCAAGTCAAACACGGCTTTGCCTTGTTCAGTGACGTGATGGAAGCGCAACTTGTGCTCTTCCATTTCTTCCGAACGAACTTCAGTTTTGCCGGCTACCAGGTCAAAGTGAACGGACTGCCCAGGGACTTTGCGTGTTTCCACGTCAATGTCAGCGATGCTGATGTCCGCAGCAGAGAGGAAGTTGCAAATCTCCCTGCGGCTGTCGGCCTGCCTGAGCATATGAATGGACGTCTGCGGACTGAGCTGGGCTTGCTCATTGAAGATGACCAGGCGACTCGCAAACCAGTCGAACACAGGTCGCAATACTTCGCTGTTGAGTTGTACGGCCATTGACAGAAAGAGGGAGTTTGGTCGGGTGGCGCCTTCCCACAGGATCTTGGGACCTTTCAGGCCGGGACCGAAGTCGTAGAGATCTTTGCCGGTGGCGGTGTCAAAGTGGCGTGTGAACCAGCGCTGGGGCTTGAACGCCTTGTAAACCAGCAGGTGCTCACTGACGATCCGCTGAGCTGTCATGGAAAAGCCATACTGGTAGCGCACACCATCGAGCAGGAATGTGACCTCGAACTCGCTGGGTTGGCTGGCGGAATCGGCGTCGAGTCGAAAGGGTTGAACGGCGAAGGTCTGACCCGGCTGGATCGCTGTTGCGGACTCGGTCACCATGCCACGCATGTATTGCAGGGCTTTGACGAGATTGGATTTGCCGCTCGCGTTGGCACCATAAATCACCGCACTGCTTACCAGGGTGGGGGCGGCACTGATGCCGGTCGCCTGAGTGTGGGTGTCCTGCAGAGTCTTGTCCTTGGACGCAACAAGACTGAGCACCTGCTCGTCGCGCAGACTGCGGAAGTTCTTGACGCGGAATTCGATCAGCATTGAATTCACCTCGTCTTTCTAAAATAAAGTTTAATTATGACTGAGAAGAGCAAAAAACAAATATATTTTATATTTACTGCGTAGAACGAGTGACTGGGTTGGCATTGCTGACCAGGTCAGCTGGGGCAGGATCGTGCCACCTGTGGCGAAGCTTTGATCAAGCGGCTCGGTGGTGATTTAAGTCGCCAGCTTGGGCGCGGCTTTGGCTGGCGCAATCTGACCCAAATGCGCGCGTTCTACCTCGCTTGGCCAACCGACCAGATTTCGCACAAACTGTTTGCGAAATCTCCAGCCCTCCCAATTCTTCAGACACTGCCTGGAGAATCCGCGCCGACACTTATTTCCGAGACGCCGTCTCGGAACGCCATTGACCTGTCTACGCTAGACCAGCATTTCAGCAGAACGGTTGCAAGTTGCGAGCAAGAGCCGTCTTTCTTCTCCGTTTGGCATGCGGGTAGGTGCAGAGTTCGATTCGGGCGCGTTCGACATCGCCCACCTCGACCCCTGGCTGCGGTCTCTCGCTGTCGCCGCAGAGTGACGCAATAGTCGAGAAAACACCCAACACACAGACTCAGACTGTCTGCAAGACCGACGTGCGCATCATCGACTTCTTAGACACGGGGCATCCGGCCCTGCTGCGGATGTGGGACAAGCCCCAGCGTCGCTATCGGGCGATGGGGTATCGCATCGATTCGGGTGCGCCGTCTGTAGGCCGTTTCGAATGGTGATGTCGGCTGGGCAGGGTGCCGGAACAGGCGGGTAGACATATTGTGCCACTCAGTGGCACAATAGATGCGATGACGCGAGTTTTCAAAACTCGCCACTTCCAGCGATGGATGCGCAAGACAGAGCTCACCGAAGCCGTCCTGTGCAAAGCCGTTCAGGAGATGGCGGCTGGTCTGATCGACGCTGACCTCGGCGGTAGCGTGGTGAAAAAACGCGTCGGGTTGGCGGGGCGCGGCAAGCGTGGTGGCGTGCGCACGCTGGTAGCCACCAACAAGGGCAACCGCTGGTTTTTCGTGCTCGGCTTCGAGAAGAGTGAACGGGCGAACGTCAGCGACGAGTAGCTCGAAGGCTTGCAGACCATAGCCGCCGACCTGCTGGCTCGAACAGGCCCGCAACTGGATGAAGCCGTTGCCGACGGCGCTTTGCAGGAGATTTGCCAATGACCACCAAGACCAAGAGCCGCATCCTCGAAGCCGTTCACGAATCGGCCAGCGATCTGCATCGCCTGGGATTCATTGACAAGCGCAAGATGCAGAAATACGACGCGCTGTGCCTGGAACCGGTACAGGACTACGACGCCAAAAAGGTCAAGGCGCTGCGCGAGCGATTGCACCTGAGTCAGGCCGTGCTGGCCAGCGTGCTGAACACCAGCACGTCCACTGTCCGCAAGTGGGAGGTGGGCGACAAGCGCCCGAGCGGGCCGTCGCAGAAGCTGCTAGACATCCTTGAGCGCAAAGGGCTGGAGGCGGTACTTTGATCCGCCCGTTGCCGCTTACGCCCGCTGCATTGGTATTCAAGTGACGGAGACGGAATTGAACCGGCGTCCGTCCGCCACCATACAAAAGGGGTCGGATAGTCTGATAGCCCTTTTCAATGTCCCAGGATCCCCGCTTCATGCGAGGTTCGGGTCGCCTGTGCTGTGGTGGCGACCTGCCGAAATCTCCGGGATCTGCCACTCCCACCAGCAGAGTTGTCTTTCTTCTCCGTTTGGCCTGCGGGTAGGCGCGAATCAACAAGTTCCGCGCGCTTATTCTTGGTCGAGCATGGGAGCCGCGCAGATATCCAACCAGCCATGCTGTCGAAATGGTGACGTATAAGTTGCCATAAGATTAGTGAGCTTGCAGATCAAAGAACTGCTGCTGGACGGTGGCGACGGCCCTTTCTGTGGCTGATTCGGCTCACTGGAGGCCATGGCCGCAGCCAAGGTGCGAGTTCGGGTAACCCGACGATGACGAACGTGTCCGCGATCTTCGCCGCCATCAAGCGTGCTCTGAGGGTCGAGGTGCGCGCTCAGGTCGTGATGGCCTGACTTGGGCTCAGGACTGGAGATTGGAGGATTTTTCAATGGTGCCCTACCAGCCGACCTCTGCGCCTGCATCGCTTACTCCAGCTGCTGCATCAATTGTTGTTCAACCCTGTCACTCAGCACCATTTCAAGGTGCATGCTGGCACGGGTCATGCCGACGAACAGCATGCGGCGGTGCAGGTCAGTCCAGGATTCTTCGTCGATTTCGGTCAGCACGATGGCCGGAGCGGACTGGCCTTTGAAGCGGCGTAGGGTTTCAATGCGAAGGTGGCCCTGGGTATGGATGGGTCGTTGCTGGTCGTCGAACTGGCCTGAGTATCGCGTCACACGCCAGGCGCCAAGTTGGTCAAGCTTCAGCAACTGAGATCTGTCCATACCGCGCCAGCTCAGCACGGCGATCTGGTTCAATTGAAAGCCTTTGTCCAGGCACGCTTGAACGGCGTCCGTGGTTCTGGCTTTCATGGCCTCTACGGAGGCAGACTTCCATGTGCGGAAGGTGGGCATTTCGCCGGGGAAGGGTGAGCGAGCGGTGATGGGCGGTTGCACCAGCTGAAGATGGTTGATGGTGTCCACCACCAGGCGAGGGCTCCGGTGGTTGTCCCGGCAGGTCACGATCACCGCTTCGGTGATGTCCAGCTCCTCCCGGTCGGGGTATAGGCATTGATCGGGGTCGTCGAGCAGGTAAAGACCTTCAGGGCCATGGCCGGGTGGGCGGATTTCTTCTGGCAATTGCAGCACGCGCACCCGGCTCACCAGAATTTGAAGCCAATCGGCTGTGAAGTCTTGCAACTCGTCGATGAGGAGCAGGTCAAGATCTGCCCCGGCTTCTGCGAGGTGACGTCTATAGTGATTCACCGCTTCGGCAAAGTCCGCGGAGGATACGGCAGCTGCCTGAGGTTCGCCTTGCGCCGACGATTCTTTTGCCGCTGTCTCATGCCAACACAACTGGTGAAACGTTTGAACTTCGCAGCGGGCCGGGGCGATTTCGCGCATGTGGTCGGCCAAGGGTCTGTTGAAGCAGACATAGGCTGCGCGCCGGCCTTGAGCGACCGCTTGCCTTAGTAGACTGAGTGCGAGTTGGGTCTTGCCGGAGCCGGCGGTGCCTTGAATGCGCACAATGCGACTGGGCGCGTGGATGCGCGGCACCCACTCGGTCAGCCCTTCCGAGAGGAAATGGGTCCAGCTTTGCAGTGCGCCTGCCAGCGTGCCAACTTCCACCTTGCATTGAAGCCTGTCCTGCAGGAAGGCCTGCACCCGTTCCTTGAGGTCGCTAGGCTGGCCAGAACCGAGCCGAGCCAGGATCGCCCGAGCCAGGTTCTGGCAGTCCGAGCTGTCAAGAAGCCTCTCGCGTGGGAAGCCAATGGTGGCCGCTTCGGTGCCGACGGTGGCATCGGGCAGCACTAGAAAGTGCATCAGCCGCACATCAAGCCCGGCATTGCGCAAGCGATGCTGTATGCCCTTGAACTGCCAGTGCGCCTGTGACCCCACATTGCGCAGATCGTTGCCGTAGCTCTTGAACAGGCCCTGATCGGTGATTCTCAGTTCACCAGCCTTGACTTCGAGCAGTGCCAAATCACCGCTCTGGTTGAGCACAATGATGTCGATTTCGCCGTGGCGGTCACTGGTGGGGTGAACTTGTGTCCAGTCGACGCTGTGAAAGAGTTCGAACGTGTCAGGCAACTCGTCGGCCAGACTTTGAAGCACACTGATTTCTGTGTACTCACCATGGCTCATGGCCTTGATGGTGTGAATGGGCGGCGTGACTCTGGCCATCTATCCTTGCTCTTTCGGTTATTCGGCCAGACAGCAGGATTGGTCTGGCCTGGCTTGTCTTGCTCATGAGCTTCCCAGGCCCCTTGGGGGCGCCCGGCGCTCCGGGGAGAAACAAAGAGGGGGTGCATGTAGGAGCGGCTTCAGCCGCGAACGGTTTCCTTCCGAGCACAAGACGTCATGGATGACGGTGACCCTTCGCGGCTGAAGCCGCTCCTACAAAGGCAGGGATCATGGAGGCCGTTTTGTGCTTTCAAATTTTTTGTTTCTCATGAACCCCTGACCCATGCATCACCGTCCTCTATCTCGTCATTCCCGCCTGCGCGGCGGCTGGCGATCCGGGGATGACGAGGGGAGCGAAATGCCGATGAATATGCGCTGAAAAATTTTTGTTTCTCATGAGATCAGCTTAAAACGAAGGCCTTAATACCCCAGCGTCTTGCCATCCGGGTTGCGCGGATCGGAGTACCCCCAAAATTCGCCGTTTCGGATCTGGATGCTCTGCGTACGGCCCATGGCAGCTTTGACGGCGACGTTTTGCCCGCGTTGCTTCAGCAGCGCAATGGAGTCGGGCGAGAAGCCTTTTTCCAGGCGCAGTTCATCAGGCGTCCATTGGTGGTGAAAACGCAGCGCCGCAGCGCCCTCGGCTGGGTTCATTCCAAAGTCGATGGCGTTGACCACTTGTTGCAGAACGGTGGTGATAATGCGGGCGCCGCCGGGGCTGCCGGTGACGAGCCAGGGCTTGCCGTCTTTGAGGACGAATGTGGGCGTCATGGAAGAAAGCGGGCGCTTGCGGGGGCCGACGGCGTTGGCGTCGCCGCCCACCAGGCCATAGGCATTGGGCACGCCCGGTTTGGCTGAAAAGTCGTCCATCTCGTTGTTCATCATGATGCCGGTGCCGGGGGCCACGATGCCTGAACCAAAATTGGTGTTGAGGGTGTAGGTGACCGCCGCGATGTTGCCAGCCTTGTCCATGACCGAGTAGTGCGTGGTTTGGTCACTCTCGTACGGCTGCGGCTTGCCCGGCTTGATTTCCTTGGCAGGGCGCGCGCGGTTCGGGTCGATGGTCTTGGCCAGTTCGTCCGCGTACTTCTTTGAAGTCAGGCCCTTTAGCGGGATTTTCACGAAATCAGGGTCGCCCAGGTATTCGCTGCGGTCGGCATAGGCGAGCTTCATGGCCTCGGCCATATGGTGCACGGTCTGCGCGCTGTTGTGGCCCCAGTCCTTGAGGGGCCAGCGCTCCATCATGTTGAGAATTTGCACCAAGTGGGCACCGCCCGAAGAGGGAGGCGGCATGGTCACGATCTGGTAGCCGCGGTAGGTGCCGCGCACGGGTTCGCGCTCTACTACTTTGTATTCGCGCAAATCCTGCGCGGTCATGGGGCCGTTGTTCTTGGCCATATCGGCGACGATTTTCTGGGCGATTTCGCCTTCGTAGAAGGCCTTGGCACCGTCCCGCGAAATCAGGCGCAGGGAGTTGCCCAGATCCTTGTTGATCAGCAGATCACCGGGTTTCAGCGGAGCGCCGTCTTTCCAGTAAATGGCTTTGCTTGCCTCCCACTTGCCCATGTTCCTGGTTTCCTGTCTGAGCACTTTGGCCAGGGTCTCGCTCACAGGAAAGCCTTTTTCTGCCAGGTCGATGGAGGGCTGGATCAGCTTCGCGAGCGGCTGCGTGCCCCATTTTTGCGCTGCGTGCGCCATGCCGGCCACTGTGCCGGGGACGCCAATCGCCGAGTGGGTAAAGAGAGACTTGCCGTTGATGATGTTGCCCTTCTCATCCAGGTACATGTTGCGCGAAGCGGCGAGGGGGGCCACTTCGCGAAAATCCAGCGCAACGTCCTTGCCGGTCTTGGCGTCGTGGACCATCATGAAGCCGCCACCACCCAGGTTGCCGGCATTGGGCAGGGCGACTGCCAGCGCGAACCCCATGGCGACAGCGGCATCTACCGCATTTCCGCCGCCCTTGAGCACGTTCAACCCGATCTGTGAAGCCAGTTCCTGCTCGCTGGCCACCATGCCGTTGCGCGCGATCACTGGGTGGAACACGTCCATGTCGTGGTCGTAGGCGGCCGCTGCAGCTTGCGTGGCGGGAGGGGCAGACTGTATGGCCGGCGCGGTGGCTGTGCTGCAAGCTGTGAGTGCGGCCAGGGCGATGCCGCTGATCAGCAGGCGATAGCGGTAGTTTCTTGTCTGGGTGAGCATGTGATTCCTCTTGTCGGCCAGTTACCTGTGGCGATACCAGCATGGCTGGTAGGCGCAAAGACCGTCAGTATCGGTCCACTTGTCGAATCAGCAAAGCCTGGCCTCATTGGAATTCGTGGGAAATCACTTGATGATCAGCCCCTTCAGCTTTGGGTCATCGGGTGGATAACGCAGATCGAGGGCTTTCAGGCGGTCACGCACCAAGGTGGCGATCATGAGGTTGCGGTGCGTCTTGCTGTTTGCGGGCACCACGGTCCATGGCGCATGTTCGGTGGAGGTAGCGTTCAGCAAGGCCTCGTAGGCCCGCTGGTAATCATTCCATTGCTTGCGCACCTCGATGTCGCCCATGGAGAATTTCCAGCGCTTGGTTGGATCGTCCAGGCGATCTTGCAGGCGTTGGCTTTGCTCATCGAAACTGATGTGCAGCATGAACTTCATGATCACGGTGCCGGTTTCTACCAGCATCCGCTCAAAATCGTTGATCTGTGCGTATCGCTCACGGGTCTGCTTTTCATCGATCCATCCGTTGACGACGGGCACCAGCACGTCTTCATAGTGGCTTCGGTTAAACACCACTATTTCACCGCTATGGGGCATTTGCCGGTGAATGCGCCAAAGATAGTCGTAGGCTTTTTCGTTTTCGCTAGGGGCCTTCCAGCCGACAGCGCGCACGCCGAGCGGGCTGGTTTCCTTGAATACGCTTCGGATAGTGCCGTCCTTGCCGGAGGTGTCCGTGCCTTGCAGCACCACGAGCAGTTTGTAGCGTCGGTCTGCCCAGAAGTGATCCTGTAGTGCGTCAATTTCGGTCGCTAGCGACTCCAGCACCGCGCGATCCGCAGACTTCTCTCCTACTGAAAATGGCTTGGCACCTGGGTCGCAACTCTTGAGCGCAAACGATTTTCCTTTGACCGGTCGCAAACCCGCCAGTCGCGCGCCGTTTCCGTTTCCATTGCCGTTTCCATTGCCGTTGCCATTCTTCTTGGATGCCATGCCAAATTCCCAGTCCGTGAGTTGCCGGATAAGCTTGCGCCTTGCTCTTTGCGAGCGCCCCTCTTTGTACCTCAGATATGGTCTTCACTCTCACGCACGACATGTTGCGTAGTTTTCCTTCAAGGCGTCAGAATACGAACACTGCGCCATGCTGTCGATGAAGACCTGCTTGCGCGTCAAACTTCCGTTCGTTCCTACGCCTAAGGAAGGTGTTCAAAACTCTGGCGGGAAGCGCGGGCCGATGTCAGGGATGCAGCGCAAGGCGGATTTTGTTGCCAATTGCTCAGCTATTGGCGATAAAAGCCAAAGCAGCGATGTGCCCTGACATCGGATTCGCGCGTCGTCACGAGTTTTGAATACCTTCCTTAACCTCTTGCGAGAGAAATGCACATGAACCCGACCCAGCTATTTGATCCCGCGTCCTGCACGTATACGTACATTCTTTTTGACGAGAAGACGCGCGAAGCGTTGATCATCGACCCGGTTGAAGAGCAGCTTGACCGCGACATGTCGGTTTTGGAGCGACTGGGCCTCACTTTGCGCTGGGCCGTTGAAACGCACGCCCATGCAGACCATGTGACCAGCGCTGCCAAGCTTGCCGAGCTGACCGGTGCGCACATGGCTGCTCCGGCTGGTTGCGAGGTAGGTACTGCTGCAACTCAGCTCAGAGACGGCGACGAGCTGGCATTCGGCGCCGAGCGCGTGCGTGTGCTGCACACGCCAGGGCATACCGCAGGCAGCGTCTGCTACTACTGGGAGCGTGCTGCTGCCGAAGAAGGTCACGCAGAAATGCCGAGAGAGGCGGCTACCACTGAGCTTGGGCACGAGATGCGTCCCGATCTGCGCCGCGACACTTGCCATGTGTTCACCGGAGACACGCTGCTAATCGGCGGTTGTGGCCGTACCGATTTTCAGTCTGGCGATGCGGCGCAACTTTATCGCAGCCTCACCGAGGTATTGTTCAAGCTGCCGGATGCCACCATCGTCTGGCCCGGGCATGACTACAAGGAGCGCACGCAATCGACGATCGCGCTTGAAAGAGCCACCAACCCGCGTATTGCGGGCAAGACGCAGGATGAATTTGTGGCATTGATGAATAACCTCCATCTGCCACCTCCACAGCGCATTGGCGAGGCCGTGCCGGCCAACCAGCGTTCCGGCCTGCGGCAAGATGCAGGTGGCAGTGGAGGCGCTCCTAGGCCCGCCGAAGGCTATGCGGGCGACATTACGCCGCAGACTGCCTACGAATGGATGAGCATGGGGCAAGCGGTGCTGGTCGATGTGCGCACTGATGCCGAGCGCGAGTGGGTCGGATTTGTGCCTGGGGCGGTGGCGGTGGCCTGGAAGCAGTGGCCTCAGATGGCGCTCAATCCTGATTTTGACAGCGCCATCCGAACGGCAGCGGAGGGGGCAGGACACTGGCCCTGCTATGCCGTAGCGGGGTGCGGTCCATTGCAGCTGCCAAGCGCGCGACAGAACTGGGGCTGACCGCTTACAACGTGCTGGGGGGCTTTGAGGGGGATCCAGACGAACACGCTCAACGCGGTCACAAGAATGGCTGGCGGCACGCAGGGATGCCGTGGAAGCAGAACTGAAGACGGCGCCCTGAGGCGCCGTCGATCGGAGGGCTTGCAGCTTTTTACAGCGGAGGAATCCGCAGCTTTTGGCCGGGGTAGATTTTGTCCGGGTGGCTCAGCATCGGCTTGTTGGCTTCAAAGATGACGTTGTACTTGTTGGCGTCACCATAGTACTTCTTGGAAATGGCCGAGAGTGTGTCGCCTCGTACCACGTCATGGAACTGCGACGCAGTGCCGGCCGGGAACTCGAGGTTGTTGTCCACGTCGCTCACGCTGGCCACGTTGCCGGCGGCAAGTCCGGCCTTTTCGGCTGCTTCCTGCGTGGGGGCGCTGCCGGCCAGCGTTACCTTTCCGGTAGCGCCGTCGAATGTGACGGCCAGGCCGGAAACGCCGAGGTTCTGCTTTTCGATGTAAGTCTTGATGGCGTCTGCCGCCTTCGCGTTGAGATCGGCCAAATTAGGAGCGCCAGCGGCGGGGGTGGAGGCCTGTGCCTCTTTGGTGCCGAAGAGCTTTTCCCCGGCATCCTTGATGAAACTGAACAATCCCATGCGATATCTCCTTGGTGTTGGTGAACAGAAAACTCACTTTAACCGTTGTTTGCGGCACTTTTATATGCCCATTCTGCATCCGGCGTAGGACAAAGCCGTTATATTGCCGTTCCATGACATTCCTGGCAATCGATGTCGGCAATACGCGACTGAAGTGGACACTATACGAGCACCCTGCGCCCGGCGCTGTGGCGTTGGCGTCTGGCGCTGAGTTTCTGGAACAGATAGACCGCCTCGCTGAAGGTGACTGGGCACATCTGCCTGAACCCGACTGCATGCTCGGGTGCATTGTGGCGGGGCAGGCCGTCAAGCACAGGGTTCAGGAGCAGATGGACATCTGGAACGTCGAGCCGCGCTGGGTGGTGGCAAGCAACGCCGAGGCGGGGCTTACCAATGGCTATGATTTTCCTTCTCGACTGGGCGCAGACCGCTGGGTGGCGATGATCGGTGCCTACCATCGCATGCTGGCGCAGGGGCCGGCTCGGCCCATGGTGGTCGTTATGGTGGGTACCGCAGTCACCGTGGAGGCTGTGGATGCCAGCGGGCGGTTTCTGGGCGGCCTGATTCTGCCCGGTCACGGTATCATGCTGCGCGCGCTCGAATCCGGTACCGCCGGACTGCATGTGCCGACAGGCGAAGTGTGCGAATTTCCAACCAACACCAGCGATGGGCTGACCAGCGGCGGCACCTACGCCATTGCCGGGGCCTGTGAGCGTATGGCGCAGCACGTACGCCAGCACTGCGGCGCCGAGCCGATGTGCATCATGACCGGTGGCGCTGGCTGGAAGATGCTGCCAAGCATGGGCAGGCCGTTTGATCTGGTGGAGAGCCTGATTTTTGACGGCTTGCTGGTGATTGCGCAAGAGCGCGAAGCTTTGCTGGGCAGGCTATAAGGCCCGTTTCCATTTCGCAGTCAGCGCGCCCACTTTGGTTACCCTAGATCCGGCAGTTGGACGCGCCCGAACAGGTCGTCATCGGGTGCGCTGGCAAGGCGTGAGGACGCCGCAGGCTCGTGCCTGCAAGAACGAGCAACGCCGCCAGCGTGCCCGAGGGCGGCCTGATCGGGTGCGTAGCGCTCTCACCTAAAGGGTGAGCGTTATCGGAGCATCGAAATTGAGTGTCCACGCGGCTTTCTTGGAGATTGCAAGCGGTCAACTGCCGGATCTAGGGTTACCCAGGCTCTCGCGCAGCCCGGGCTATTCGATCTTGACGCCGCCCTTTTCGATCACCGTTCGCCAACGTGCAATTTCACTGGTGATGAGCTTGGCAAACACTTCAGGCGGATTGGGCGTGGCTTCCGCTCCCTCGCTGGACAGGCGCCCGCCAATGTCTGGCGAGGACAGCGATTGGTTGATCTGCCGATTCAACTTCGTGATCACCTCCCTGGGTGTGTTGGCCGGTGCCACCACGCCGTACCACTGGTCGGCCTCAAAGCCGGCATAGCCGCTCTCGGCCACGGTGGGCAGGTCGGGTAATGCCTTTACGCGCTGGGGCGACGACACTGCGATCGCTCGCAGTTGGCCGGCCTTGACCTGGTTCATGACCGCAGGAACGCCCGTGAACATCATCTGAATTTGGCCGGCGACCAAATCGGTGACTCCTGGTGCCGTGCCTTTGTACGGAACGTGCTGAATCTGCGTGCCAGTTTGCAGCTTGAAGTATTCAGTGGCAATGTGGGCGGCGCTTCCGTTGCCTCCGGAGCCGTAGTTGAGTTTGTTCGGGTTGGCCTTGGCATAGGCCACCAACTCCTGCACGGTCTTGGCGGGCACCGAGGGGTGTACCACCAGCACATTGGGAACTCTGGCGACCCAGGCCACTGCCGCGAACGCCGTGGTCGGGTTGTACGGCAGCTTGGCGTAAAGCGACGGGGTAACCGCCAGGGTGCCGATGTGGCCCATCAGCAGGGTGTAGCCGTCTGCCGGCGCTTTGGCGACCTTGTCCGCGCCGATCGAGCCGCCTGCGCCGGGTACGTTGTCGATGATGACCTGTTGGCTCCAGGCCTGGGTAAGCTGCTGGCCGATGGTTCGGCCCAGGATGTCGGTGGAGCCTCCGGGAGTGAAGGGTACGACCAGGCGGATGGGCTTGGACGGGTAGGCGCTGGCGTCTTCGGCATGGGCGCTGATCCAGGGCGCAGCCACAGCTCCGGCGGCAACGGCGGTGATCAGGCTCCTGCGGCGGGTGTCTACCTTGAAGGAGTCTTGGCCGGGATTTTTACGGTGTTTGCTCATGTGATGTCTCCGTTGAATTTTCTTGTGAGGTGGGTTGTTGGGCTGTCCTCAATACCGTTCGTTTAGGTGCGCCAACCCATTTTCTGTAGGAGCGGATTTAGCCGCGATAAGCTTTTCGCGGCTAAATCCGCTCCTGTATGGGAACCACAAGTCACTATGCAATCAGTATTGGGGTTAGCCTTCGCCTTCGCGCTGCGCCAGCAAGCGGTCAGCGTATTCTTGCCAGGGCGATTGCCCGGTCAAGTCCCTGAAGACGCCTTCACGTGCCAGCCCGGCGACCCAGTCATGTTTTTCGGCGATGGCGCTGGCCATGATGGGCGCGAAGCCCGCCTCTTTCACCGTGTTGGCTGATTCGCGCATTTCCTCGGCCCTGCGTTTTCCGTGCTGAGCCACGCGACTAAAGAAGTAGGCACCCTGTTTGCTCCAGTCGATCTGGGGAAAGGTCTCCTGTAGGGTGGGCAGGACATAGTCCTCTACGCCATAGGCTCGGGCGTTGGTGTAGGCCTCGATCACCAGCGCTTCGAGCCCCTTGATCATGATGCTGCGACTCATCTTGATGGCCGAGGCTACTCCCAGCTTTTCAGACACGGGTTTGGCATCCATGCCCCAGGTGGTCAGGGTGCGCGAAAGTTCGACGGCTTGCGCGCCGCCCAGCAGCATGGGCACCCGAATGCCGTAGGGTGGCACGGAAGTCATCACTCCTGCCTCCACGTAGTGTCCACCCGCAGCTTCAATCGCCGCGGCAGCGTGCTGCTTGGTTCCGGGGAGGCAGAGTTAAGGTCCAGGAACAGCGTGCCCGGACGCAGATGTCGCGCAGCTTCCTCGGCCACCGCCAGGGTGTTTGAGGCGGTGACGGCTGAGATCAACAAGTTGGCTTCGGCGCACAGCCCCGCCATGCCGTCCGAGGGGGTGACGCCGTCGGCTGTAGCCATGGCACGGGTAGCCGTACCCTCGCTGCCTGCAAACTTCAGATCCCAGGCGTGTATGGCAGACACACCTTCCTTACCCCGCAGGCCGCGTCCAAATATGCCGCCTACCTCGCCAAAGCCGATGATCCCCAGGATCGTGTTGCCCATGTGTCGTGTCCTTGAAGTCGAAATCAAGTTGTGGTTGGAACGTGGTCGGGGTGCTCCCTTTAACGGGAGCTTGCCAGAAGCGGGCGCCGCCTACTGCCTGCCTTCAGCCGTCTACAGCAAACTCTGAAACATCGCCTGGCGAGCCTGACTGATGATCTGACCCTTCCAGCCGTCGGACTCGGTATAGAAAGCGCGTTTTAGCCGTGTCTTGATGGCTTCAGCCAACTCCGCCGGGGCTTCAGGATGCAGTGCCAGCCAGTGGTCGCCGCGCAGCGCATCCAGAATTTCCATGACCGGTTCGGTGCCGTACTCCAGCGCGATGCCTGTGTATTTTGCCAGTGGTGCAGCTTCATGTATGGCTTCCCACATCGGGCCAGTGAGCAGGGGGCTGGTGGAGGTGCCGTCGTAGATCGATGTGACTTTGTCGCCCCACATCTGGCGCGCCCGCGAGATGGATTCAGCGTCGTTGCGGCCTGCGAATATGCGCTCGCCCACGCCCTGTGGGCCCAGGCCGGTGTGCAGGTCAATCCAGGCGATGTCGGTCGCATGCCCGGCGTATTTGCACAGCAGCTGGCGCACGGCGCCATTGCTCCAGGTGGGCGCATGGCCTCCGTAGAACAGGCCGTCTGGAAATTCATACTGGCCGGCCGAAATGGCGGCCTGCCAAGCTTTCTCGCCATTTTTAGAGATGAAGGCTTCCGTTGCCTTGCGATTGGCATCGTCCGGTGGCCAGGTGGCAGGCAGCAGCAGGGCTTGAACGCGGCGATAGTCAGGGTTGCTTGGCAGTGGCTTGGAAAAATCCAGAAAATTTCGGTTCAGATCTACGTTTTCCTGTGTCACACGGCGCAAGTGCGAAAAGCCGTAGGGGTTGAGCGCATGAAGATAGAGCACCGCCACGCCCGCCGAGCGGGCTTTTTCGCGCCATTCGGTGTCATGCAGTGCGAACACCTGCACGCCTGAGCCGCAAAATCCCTCAACGCCGTGGCAACCGCTGCTGACAATGAGCAGACGCCTGCTTTGCGCGTCGCCATCCAGGGCCACGTCGAGGGCCAGTTGCTCACCCTCTCGGCCGGGTAGCGGGTGCTTGACGGATTCGATTTGAGCACTGGCGGTGGCGGCTGCTTCCAGAAACTTGACGCGGGCTTTCGCGTAGCTGGATGCAAAGGCATCCGGGATGGAAATCACGCCTGAGCTCCGGGCAGGGGCCGGTTTTCGGGAGGCTGATGCGCCAGCCATTGCTCAGCTAGCCGAACCCAGTAAGTGGCGCCCAGGGGGATCAGGTCGTCGTTGAAGTCGTAATGCGGGTTATGCAGCGTGCAGGGACCGGCATCGTGGCTGCCGCCTTCGTATTGGCCCCGGTGCGCACCGTCGCCGTTGGCGATGAAGCAGTAGGCGCCAGGCCGGGCTTGCAGCATGTAGGCGAAGTCTTCTGCGCCCATGGTGGGTTCTTGGGGCAACGCTTTTTCTTCGCCGACGATGCCGGCCATGACGCGCCGGGAAAAATCAGCTTCGTAGGCAGTGTTGATGGTGGGCGGATAGTTGCGCCGGAACTGGAAATCGCACTGTGCGCCAAAGGCCGCGCTCACGCCTTCCGAGATTTCCTGCATGCGTTTTTCGATCAGGTCCAGCACCTCGAAGGTGAAAGTTCGCACCGTGCCCTGAATCTCGCACGAGTCGGGAATGACGTTGGTGGCTTCACCGGCATGGATCATGGTGACCGAGATCACGCCTGCATCCACAGGCTTCTTGTTGCGCGTGAGGATGGTCTGGAAGCCCTGCACAATCTGGCAGGCAACGGGCACCGGGTCGATGCCGGTGTGCGGCAGCGCCGCATGGCCGCCCTTGCCGGTGATCGTGATCTTGAACTCGTTGGAAGAAGCCATGACAGGACCGCTGCTGACGGCAAACGTGCCAACCGCCATGCCGGGCCAGTTGTGCATGCCGAAGACGGCTTCCATGGGGAACTTCTCGAACAGACCGTCCTTGATCATCTCGCGTGCGCCACCGCCGCCTTCTTCCGCGGGCTGAAAAATCAGGTAGACCGTTCCGTCAAAATCGCGGTGCTGGGAAAAATGCTGCGCTGCCGCCAGCAGCATGGCGGTGTGGCCGTCGTGGCCGCAGGCGTGCATTTTGCCGTGATGCTTGCTGGCATGCGTGAAGGTGTTGAACTCGGTCATTGGCAGCGCGTCCATGTCGGCGCGCAGGCCAATGGCACGGCCACTCTTGCCGCCGTCGCGCCCGTGCACAATTCCCACCACCCCGGTCACACCCATGCCGCGGTGGATGGGAATGCCCCATTCTGTGAGCTTTTGTGCGACCAGGTCGGCGGTGCGCACCTCCTCGTAGCAAAGTTCGGGGTGAGCATGCAGATCGCGGCGGATGGCAGCGATTTCTCCAGCGTGGGTGAGAACGGCATCTATGATCTTCATATTCTCAGTCTAGCCCGGATGAAAGGATTTTGGCAGTGGGGTTTTAATCGATGACGCATCTCAGTCAATCCGCATGGCTCAGGTGCGAAAGGTTAAACCCGCGGTATCGTCATCAAGGTTTCATGAATCCTAAATTACTCTGTTTAGACCGCCCTCGCTTCTTGAGCCGAAGCGCTAAAGCCATTGCCGTGGCGTTCGCGTTGTGGCTTGTGGCGGGGTGTTCTTCGATTTCGTACTACGCGCAATCCATTCAGGGGCACCTGGAGCTGATGCACGCGGCCCGTCCGATCAATGACTGGTTGAATGACGCCGCCACGCCGCCTGATCTGCGCCACCGGCTGGAGCTGGCGAGCCGAATCCGCGCGTATGCTTCCAGTGAACTGGCATTGCCAGAGAATGCCAGCTACCACCGCTATGCCGATCTGAAGCGCAGCGCGGCAGTCTGGAGCGTGGCGGCTGCGCCGCCTGACTCACTGACGCTAAAGACTTGGTGCTTCCCGTTTGTCGGCTGTGTGGGTTACCGGGGCTATTACGACGATGGGGAGGCGCGCGAGCTCGGCGGACAACTGAGCAAGCAAGATGGGCTGGAGGTGTTTGTGTATGGCGTTCCGGCCTATTCAACCCTGGGCTGGCTCAACTGGGCAGGGGGCGATCCGCTACTGTCGACGTTCATTCGCTACCCGGAGGGCGAGCTTGCGCGCTTGATTTTTCATGAGCTGGCGCACCAGGTCGTCTACGTAGATGACGATACGATGTTCAACGAGTCGTACGCCACGGCGGTGGAGCGGCTGGGTGTGGCCCAATGGCTGGCTACAAAGGCGAGTGACGCGGCGCGCAGCGACTATGCGGCCTACGAGGCCCGCCGCCGCGCGTTCCGTGGGCTCACCTGGCGCACGCGCCGTGAATTGGCCGCGGTGTATGAAAGAAAGCCCGCATCAAGTGAGGATGCCGTTGCGCAGGGCGCCGCAAAGGCGCAAGTGATGCAGCGTTTTCGCGCGGACTATGCAGCCCTCAAGCAGGAGTGGGTTGCTGCAGGCGCCGCATTCGACGGCTACGACCGTTGGGTGGCGCAGGCCAACAACGCCAGTTTTGGCTTGCAGGCCGTCTATGACGAACTGGTGCCCGGCTTCGAGGCATTGTTTGAGCAGCATGGCCGCGATTGGCGGCGTTTTCATGCCGCCGTGGCCGACTTGGCAAAACTACCGAAAGAGGAGCGCCGCCGCCTGCTTGAAGCCGCTAACAGCCCTCGTTCTTAGAACAGGCTACTGGAACAGGTTCTAAGGCTCAGCCCTTGCGCAATTCTTCGATCAGATCGATGTACTGCTGCATGGCATCGTCGGACGAGGTGTCTTCAAGCTTTTTCCATGCATCCCACTTGGCGCGCGCCACGAGGTCGGTAAAGCCCGGCTTGGCGTCCTCGTTGTTTCCCTCTGTGGCTTGCTTGTACAGCGCATAGATGCGCAGCAAGGTCACATTGTCGGGGCGTTCGCTCAGGGTCTTGGAATTGGCAACGGCTTCATCGAAGCGGGTCTTGAGGTCTGACATAAATTACGTTTCTTGATCAAAAAGGGTACATATTAGTGAATATTGGAGCGTATCAGAGAGCCAATCCCGCCTGAGCCAGTTCAACCCAGAGCTGCTCCACCGCATCGCGCGCGGTCACGTTGGACGCTTGCTCATAAAGACGCACGGCTTCAGCCAGACGCGGCTCACCTTCCATCGCGACCAGTGCGTCTGCGTATTCGACCATGACCGCCGCCGAATCCGGCGCCAGCCGCAATGCCTCCCGCAGATGAATCATGGCTTCCTCGGCACGGGCGCCGTAAGTCATGGCACCGACGAGCGGCCCGACCTTGCCGATCACTGCGGCATGAAAGCCGCCCAGCGCCAGATGGGCATATGCATGATGGGGGGCAAGTTGAAGCGTTTTCTCAAGTGCTGCGCGGATCTGCGTGCCCAGGCCTTGCGCCAGCGCCCGCGCTACATGAATGCCTTGGCTATAGCGTATCAGGGCGTAGGCCA
Source organism: Ottowia caeni (assembly GCF_050821495.1). Taxonomy (GTDB): domain Bacteria; phylum Pseudomonadota; class Gammaproteobacteria; order Burkholderiales; family Burkholderiaceae_C; genus Ottowia; species Ottowia caeni. The sequence continues at coordinate 1,086,796 of NZ_CP151080.1, forward strand.
GCCAGAACCAGGCATTAGGGTTGTTTTGATCTTCCGCGGCGTGCGCACGACCACGTGCGTGGATGCGCTGAAACAGGTCCAGTCTCGCTTTCTCGCTCGGCACCAAGAGCGTGGCTCGGGTAGCGGCTGCACGATTGGCCAGAGAGAGGCCGGACAGACCCACGGCGAGGCCTGCCAGCTCAGCCTCCTCAAAGTGACCGGCATGAAACAGGGCCCATCCATGCAAGAGCGTTGGTTCTTGCGGCAGGGGCTCGCCATCCAACTCATGCAGGCGTTGCCACTGCGCGGGCAGCGTGCTGGCATCTGGCGGCGGGGTCGCGGGGTGTTTCATTTCAGAGACCTAGAGCGTCACCCGCACCATAGGCGGAAATGAGTGCCAGCAGGTGTGCCTTGGCCTCGGTGTCCAGGTGGGGCGCCAGCATGCTGAGTACATGGTAGGCACCGCGCACGGGCGCGTCCTGGGCGTTCGCGGGCTCCATCGCGCTGCGGGGGTTAAGCACGTATTCATAGCTTAGCCAGTAGGTGAGCACCACCACCATGGTGGCCGCCACGGCCTCATGGGCCCGCTCCACTTCCGAGGAGGGGGCGGGGCCTGACGCTTCGTGCACCAGAGTGTCGAGAATCGTGCGGACGGCGGTGCGCTTGCGCATCATGATGGCCGGAAAGTGCGCTTCCAGCCGCCGGTTGCGCGAAAGAAGATGATTCAGGTCGCGGTAGAAGAATCGGTATTCCCAGAGCCGCTCGAACAAAGAGTGCAAGAAAAACCATGCATCCTCTACATCGCGCACCCCCTCGGCCGCGCCGAGGAGTTCCTGGAGCGAAACCTCGAAGCGGTCGAACAGGGTGTTCACCAGCTCGTCTTTGGATGGGTAGTGGTAGTAAAGGTTGCCAGGGCTGATGTTCAGCTCAGCCGAGATCATGGTGGTGGAGACGTTGGGCTCCCCGAAGCGGTTGAACAGCTCAAGTGTGGTCAGCAAAATGCGCTCGGCGGTACGTCGTGGCGCTTTTCGGGCCATGCTGATGTCTCCTCTTCAGGTGGTCGATCGCTAATCGTTTAGGTCGCTTTTTACGATCTTGTCCCAGATCACATGGTCATTCACTTCCCGGCGTGCCGATCAGATTGTCAACATCATAGGATGAGAGAGTTACGAGCGCGAGCGCTCCCTGCAACAGGGGCGCGCTTCGGGCCTGGTTCATTGCGGTAAAGATCGCTGGACTTGCGTACCAAAGGCGCGGTCGGCCGTGAAGTCGAAGTTGTCGCCATTGGGCTGGGCAATGCGTACCCGCGCAGGCAGGTATTCCAGGGCCGGCGCTAGCCAGAGTTCCATGCGTGTGTCGGTGTCCTGCGCCGGCTCGTGCACCAGGTATACGGTTTGCAATTGCGTGCCTCGCAGACCCTCAATGTTCTGCTTTTCCGGACCGACCACGAAAGACCACGTTTGTACCGAAGGAGGGGCTGCCGTGGCCACCGGGAGGCTGATGGTGCTGCCGGGCGGATAACGGTCTGGATCCGCAGCAAATAGCGCGGCCAGTTGAATGATCAGGCTCAGGCGATCCTGTGTGCCGGGAGGCATTTTCCACTCAGCGAGTTCCGGGGTGAACTCCAGGCGCTCGCCCGCATGGTCAAACCGCATCTCCTGCCGGACCTTGGTTCGGTACGAGCTCGCGAGTGGTGCGAGCCCCTGTGGCGTCACGAGGCCGTTCGAGTAGTGGCTCTGCTCGCCGGCCTTGACGTGGTAGAAAACCCAGTTCGCCTCGTAGAAGTTGCCGTCGTGCCGCCAGACCAGGGTGGAAGGCACCACCACCGGGATGCCGGCCACAGTGCCAGTGGTCATGAAGGTGATGTTTGCTGGGTGGGGCATCAAAGTGGGCGCATCGCCCGCGCTCTTGATGCTCGGGCGCACGGACTGCGCCTCAGCGTCGGTTGGCCTGAGTGCGATAGGCGTCACACCAGGAAACGGACCGAACTGCGGCGGCGGAGGCATGGCCAGAATCGACGGCTCGCGGTCGGAGCCTGCGCCTGCCTGGCCCATGCCGCCGGAAGCCGGTGGCGTGACCTCGTTGGTAACCGGCTGGTTTTGAGGCGTTTTCTGCGCTTTGGGCGGTACAGGCTTGGGCGTTTCGGGCGTGGGCTTGTCGGGTTGAGGCGCCACCGTCGGTTCGGGTGGCTGTGCAGACTCGGCAGGCGTGGGCGGCGCGGGAGTCTGCGGCTCCTCGGCGGGAGGCTCGGAGACGACAGGCGCGATCATGCGTGTAATGAACGTGGCATTTCCCAAGCCAGGGTTGCCGATACTTCCCCATCGGGGCAGTCCGACGATCAACAAGGCATGAAACGCCATGACGACCGCCGTGCAAATCATCAGGCGACGTGACTGGGGGGCTTGAGAGAGAGGGCGAAGGATAGCTGCAGGCAAGATGCGCCAGTAAGGTCGGGGCCGGCTAAATGGCCAGGGTTTGAATTTTCGTCAGTCTGTTTTGCGGGCAGCGCGCGGCCGCTTGGCCACTCCGGCTGCCTCTGGGGCCGCTTCGCTGGACTTGATGGCGCGCTCGAGCGCGTCAAGCCGCTCCGACAGTCGCTCCAGATCGGCTGACGTGGGGATGCCCAGGCGCGTGAGTGCTCGGGATACCCGCTGCTCGAAAATACCTTCGAGTTTGTCCAGGCGCTCGGTGGCAACATTGCTCGCGCGGGCTGCCAGGGTTTCAAATTGCTGGGTGGCTTCCGTCAAACGCTCCTGTGCCAGGGTCTGCGTCTTGCGTTGAAGCGCGACGCCTTCACTGACCAAGGCCTCGAAAGCCTTGGTGCCTTCGGCCTGCGCCTTGGCAAACGCCCCCAGCCCCGCTAGCCAAATATTGTGGCGCGCGGCTTCGCTGGCGTCGGACTCGGCATCGTTTTCCGGGGTGACCCGGTCGAAGAGGCTGATTTTCTCGTGACCATCGGTGATTCTCCTGCGCGTGTATCGATCAGTCGAAAGTGTCCCTTGGAATCTCCGGCGAGCGATACGTTGTCGTTAACCTCGGATTATGGCGCCGTCGCTGTTGCGGGGTTCAATCCTGATCATGAAATAATTGGCCGCTTTTCCACATTACATCGCGAGCGGTAGCCGCTGCGCTGGGAGCTGACTCATGATTCTCGTTACCGGCGGCGCCGGTTTCATTGGCGCCAATTTCGTGCTCGACTGGCTCGCCGGCAGCGACGAACCGGTGGTCAACCTGGATAAATTGACCTACGCCGGCAACCTGGGCAACCTGGCCGCGCTGCAAGGCGATGCCCGGCATATTTTTGTGCAAGGCGACATTGGCGATGCTGCGCTGGTGGACACCCTGCTGAAGCAACATCGGCCACGCGCCATCGTCAATTTCGCCGCGGAAAGTCACGTTGATCGCTCCATTCATGGCGCGGAAGACTTCATTGCCACCAACATCGTGGGAACCTTCCGTCTGCTGGAGGCCGCCCGGGGCTACTACAGCACCCTGCCGGAGCAGGAAAAGGCGGCGTTCCGCTTCCTGCATGTGTCCACGGACGAAGTCTATGGCTCGCTGGCCCCTGAGGCGCCAGCTTTTGCTGAAGACCACGTCTATGAGCCCAACAGCCCTTACTCGGCCAGCAAGGCGGCCAGCGACCATCTGGTGCGTGCCTGGCACCACACGCATGGTCTGCCGGTGCTCACCACCAATTGTTCCAACAATTACGGCCCGTATCATTTTCCCGAGAAGCTGATCCCGCTCATGATCGTCAATGCGCTGGCTGGCAAGCCGTTGCCGGTTTACGGCGATGGGCAACAGGTGCGCGACTGGCTCTACGTGAAGGACCATTGCAGTGCCATCAGGCGCGTGCTTGAAGCCGGGCGTCTGGGCGAAACCTACAACGTTGGCGGCTGGAACGAGAAAGCCAACCTGAGCATCGTGCACACGGTGTGCGAGTTGCTGGACGAACTCGCCCCCGTGCAGACGGGCAAAGTTATCGCACTCAGATCACCCACGTCACCGATCGTCCGGGCCATGATCGGCGCTACGCCATCGATGCCCGCAAGATTGAGCGCGAGCTGGGCTGGAAGCCGGCCGAAACCTTTGAAACAGGCATCCGCAAGACCGTGCAGTGGTACTTGGCCAACCCGGAGTGGGTGAATAACGTGCAAAGCGGCGCCTACCGGGACTGGGTGGCAGCGCAGTACGGTCAAGGCGGCGAAGGGCAGGGCGCGTGAACATACTGCTCCTTGGCAAGAACGGGCAAGTAGGCTGGGAGTTGCAGCGCTCGCTCGCTCCCTCGGCCGCGTGACCGCGCTGGATCGGCACGGTGCCGACGGCCTGTGCGGCGATCTGACTGACTTGGATGGCCTGGCTGCCGCCGTGCGCGCGTTGCGCCCTGATGTGATCGTCAATGCCGCGGCTCACACTGCCGTTGACAAAGCTGAGAGTGAGCCTGCTCTTGCGGAGCGTTTGAATGCTGAAGCTCCCGCCGTTTTAGCGCGGGAGGCCGCCAGCCTGGGTGCCACGCTGGTGCACTACAGCACGGACTACGTTTTCGACGGTAGCGGTATCGAGCCCTGGAAAGAGGCTGATGCCACGGGCCCCTTGAGCGTTTACGGACGCGGCAAGCTGGCCGGTGAGCAAGCGATCCGTGCCAGTGGTTGCCGGCACCTGATTTTTCGGACAAGCTGGGTTTATGCTGCGCGCGGAGGCAATTTTGCCAAGACGATGCTGCGCCTGGGGGCTGAGCGTGAACGCCTCACCGTCATAGACGACCAATGGGGCGCACCTACGGGCGCTGATCTCATCTCCGATGTGTCTGCGCACGCCATCCGTCATCTGGGGGATCATCCGCAAGATCATGGAACCTATCACCTCGCCGCAGGTGGTTTTACAACCTGGTTTGCGTACGCGAAGCATGTGCTGGCTTTTGCGCGAACCGTGTCGCCAGAGATTCAACTGGCGGTGAAGGAGGTTGCCGCCGTGCCCACCGAAGCCTTTCCATTGCCAGCGCCAAGACCCCGTAACTCGCGTCTTGATACCGAGCGTCTGCAGCAGACATTCAAACTCGTGTTGCCGCCCTGGCAGCAGGGCGTGGAGCGAATGCTGACAGAAATCCTATAGCCCTTTAGAACAACAACATGACTCAACGCAAAGGCATCATTCTCGCGGGCGGCTCCGGCACGCGTTTGCACCCGGCCACGCTGGCTATCAGCAAGCAATTGCTGCCGGTGTACGACAAGCCCATGATTTACTACCCGCTGGCTACACTCATGCTGGCCGGCATTCGCGACATCCTGATCATCAGCACGCCGCAGGACACGCCTCGCTTTCAGCAATTGCTGGGCGACGGTAGCCAGTGGGGCATGAACCTGCAATATGCCGTGCAGCCCAGCCCGGACGGACTGGCGCAGGCCTTCATCATTGGCGAGCAATTTGTGGGCGGTTCACCGAGCGCCTTGGTGCTAGGTGACAATATTTTTTACGGCCACGATATTGAAACCCTGCTGGCACGCGCCGATGCGCAGCCTGATGGTGCCACGGTATTTGCCTACCATGTCCACGACCCTGAGCGTTACGGTGTGGTGTCGTTTGACGGGCAGGGCAAGGCCGTTTCCATCGAGGAAAAACCGGCTCAACCGAAGTCTAGCTATGCGGTCACGGGTCTTTATTTCTATGACCAGCAGGTTGTCGACATTGCCAAGTCGGTCAAACCCAGCGCCCGAGGCGAGCTGGAGATTACCGCCGTCAATGACGCCTACTTGCAGCGTGGCCAACTGAGTGTGCAGATCATGCAGCGTGGCTACGCATGGCTGGACACCGGCACTCACGAGAGCTTGCTGGAAGCCGGTCAGTTTATCGCCACGCTGGAGCACCGCCAGGGCCTGAAAATCGCCAGCCCCGAAGAAATCGCATGGCGCAAGGGCTTCATCGGCAATGAGCAGCTAGAACGCCTGGCCCAACCGCTGGCCAAGAGCGGCTATGGGCAGTATCTCCTGCAACTGCTCCGCGAGTTCACGCCCGCAGGCGGGCGCGCCTGATGACTCCACGTTCTGGCACCGATCTGCCCGATGTGCCGCTGTTCTGCGCTGCTGCGGCCGCGCAGGGGCTGGATTTGACAGCTGTTTTGCGCGAGGTGGTTGAAAGCCAGCGTTACGTGCTGGGCCCCTGCGTGCAAGCTTTCGAGAAGGCTTTTGCGGCTTACGTGGGTGTGCCTTATGCCATTGGCGTGGCCAACGGAACCGACGCACTGACCATTGCCCTACGCGGCTTGGGGCTGGGCCCAGGCCAGCGCGTGCTGACCGTCGCCAATGCCGGCTTCTATTCGAGCACCGCCATCCGTGCCATAGGCGCTGAACCCGTCTATGCCGATGTCGATGCAACCACCCTCAATTTGTCCCCGGCGGTGCTCACCGAGGCACTCGCCGGGCCACCTCTGGGAGCCGTGGTTGTCACGCACCTTTACGGCCAGTTGGCCGATATGCCCGCCATTGCGGCGCTGTGCCGTGCCGCAGGCGTACCCTTGATCGAAGACTGTGCGCAGGCACATGGCGCGCGGCGTGATGGGCGCCTTGCGGGTGCATGGGGTGATGTGGGCTGCTTCAGCTTCTATCCCACCAAGAATCTGGGCGCGTTGGGCGACGGTGGTGCGTTGGTGACGGCAGACGCCGTCCTCGCCGAACGAATGCGGGCCTTGCGCCAGTATGGATGGGGCGCCAAGTATGAAGTCGTGATGGGGGGCGGTAGCAACAGCCGGCTCGATGAACTTCAGGCTGCCGTGCTCTCTGCCAAACTGCCGCTGCTGGATGCGGCGAACGCCAGCCGCCGTGCTATTGCGGCGCGCTATGGGGCCGCCTTTGCGCACCTGCCGCTGCAGGCGCCACGGGCCGAAGCAGAAGATTACGTGGCGCACCTTTATGTCGTGCGAAGTGCCCAGCGCGACGCCTTGCGTGCTCACCTCACGGCTCAAGGCATCGCCAGCGACGTGCACTACCCCATAGCCGATCACCTGCAGCCGGTTCAGGCCTCCGCATGTGCCGGCGCGCACCTGCCCGTGACAGAATCAGCTTGCGCCCAAGTGCTCACGCTGCCCTGCTTCCCCGGCCTGACGGACGAGCAGGCTGACCGCGTGATCGCTGCTGTCTCCAGCTTTCATGAGCGTGCAATGCCGGCATGATATGCACACCACGACCGCGCGCGATCTCAGTCTGATCATCCCTGTCTACAAGAACGAGGCCTCGCTGCCCGATCTGCTGGCGGCGCTGAGCGCGCTTGACGCCAGTCTGGCTGGCAGGCTGGAAGTGGTTTTCGTGATCGACGGCAGCCCGGACCGTTGCCACGAGTTGTTACGTGAGCAGCTTCCGGCCTATTCGTTTGCCTCCACGCTGGTGTTGTTGTCTCGAAATTTTGGCGCCTTCTCGGCGGTGCGCATGGGCTTGGCTCATGCCACGGGTTCGCTGTTCGCAGTTATGGCCGCCGATCTGCAGGAACCTCCCGAACTCGTGCCGGAAATGTTCGGCGTTCTGGAGACTGGCAGCACCGATGTGGTGGTCGGCGTGAGGCAAGGGCGTGGCGACCCGCTCTTGCAGCAGTGGCAGGCCCGCCTATTCTGGTCGTGCTACAGGCGCTGGGTGGTGCCGCAGATGCCGCCTGGCGGTGTCGACATATTCGCCTGCAACCGTGCCTTCCGCGACGCACTTCTGGGGCTGGAAGAGAGCCGTAGTTCGCTCATTGCACAGATCTTCTGGCTGGGCTTTCGCCGTGCCGAGGTGCCTTACGAGCGGCAAGTTCGCCAGCATGGCACTTCCGCCTGGACTTGGCGCAAGAAAGTGGCCTATCTGGCCGACAGCGTGTTTTCTTTCACCGACCTGCCCATTCGCTGGCTGCTGCTCGCAGGCACCTTGGGGGTATTCGCGGCACTGGGGCTGGGTGCCACTGCGGTGGTGGGGCGCTTGCTGGGGCTGATCGCGGTGCCCGGATACGCCATGACCCTTGTGGCCATTCTCTTCTTCGGTGCGCTGAACTTGCTAAGCCTGGGTATCGTGGGCGCTTATGCTTGGCGCGCCTATGAAAATACCAAGCAGCGCCCCCAAGCCGTGGCGCTGAACGTGCAGCATTTCCATCCGCCGACCGAGCGCGCCGCAACCTCGCTATGACCGACAAATCCATCCATCCTTCTGCTGTCGTGCTGGCCGAGTCTGTCGGGGCAGGTGTGCAAGTGGCCGCGCTCGCCTGCGTCGCGGCGGGTGCCATTCTGGGCGATGGAGCGCGCGTGGGCGAGGGGGCTGTGGTGGCCCCCGGTGTTCGCATTGGTGCGCAGGCCCGTGTCGAACCAGGCGCGGTGGTCACGCGCGACGTACCGCCCAACGCTGTGGTGCAAGGGCACCCGGCAGTGATTGTGGGCTATGTTGACGCACCGGCTCCGTTGCCGGAAACCCTGGCGGGCGCAGCACTACAGAACGCACCCGGTGTCAGTGCCAGCGTGGTGCGCGGCGTGCAGTTGCATCGCTTGCCCGAGGTGCAGGACATGCGGGGCTTTCTGTGCGCGGCGGAGTTTGACCGCAACCTGCCATTCGTGCCCCGCCGTTGCTTCTGGGTGTACGCTGTGCCCAATCAGCAGATTCGCGGCGAGCATGCCCACTTGAAATGTGCTCAGTACCTGGTGGCCGTGACGGGGCGCCTGCGTGTCGTCGCCGACGACGGCGAGCGGCGCGAAGAATTCTGGCTGGATCGACCCAACCTGGGTCTGTACTTGCCACCCATGACCTGGGGTATTCAGTACGGGTACTCTGAAGACGCCGTACTGATGGTGCTCGCTTCTGATCCGTACGACCCGCAGGATTACATTCGCGATTACGCGGAGTTTCAGCGGGTGGTGCGCGCGGGAGCGGGAGCAGCGTGAACCTGCGATCCACCTTTGCGCGTTACTTGCTCGCTGGCGCGACCAACACGGTGGCCAGCTACTTGTTGTACCTGGCACTGCTGCAAGTCTCGGGGTATCGCGTGGCCTATGTGGCGTCTTTCGTGGCGGGCATCGCACTTTCGTACGTTCTCATGCGCTTCGCAGTATTTCAGTCACCTGGTCGACGGTTTTCATCCTTGTGGGTCGCTGCCAGCCATCTCATGCAATTGGCCCTGGGGTTGGCGGTCGTCGAGCTCTGGGTAATGTGGCTGCAGGGCCCGACCGAGCTGGCAGCACTCGCGGCGGTGGCAGTGTGCGTACCCCTGATGTTCCTGGTGCAGCGCTGGATTTTCATGTCCTCCGGCCGTGGTGGCCGATCCCGAGAGGATGAAGGGTCTGGGAGATCCCAATCGAGCGGGAGCGGCCGGTGAGAAGCGCACTCATACGTCTGTGTTGGTTCATCCCGTTGCTGATGCTGGTTGCCAACGCGCTGTCGTGGCTGCGCTACGGCACGGATTTTCCTTTTTTGACGATTGGCGGGCCTACGCCAGCGGAGACATTCAGTCGCTGGATCCCAAGCGACTGTTCCAGGTGGTCAACAACACCATGTCGCCTGTCGGGTTTGCGCTCGATGCGCTGGCACAGCGCTGGCTCGACGGCAACACGGTCGCCTATCAGCTGCTTTCCATGCTGACGGTGCTGGGGGGCTCCTCTGGCTGCAGTGGAAATTGTTGGCCTGGGCAGTGCCCAATCCGTTGGTGCGCGCGGTGTCGTTCGCGTTCACGGTGTTCATGCTTCAGTCGGCCACGTACTGGGGGAGCAGAATCTGGCGTATCAGCAGGCGCTGCCGCTTTTGTTCTTGCTTGGCGCCCTTTATGTCATTCTGGTCAGAGAGTTGCGGCCTTGGGCTCTTGGCATTTTGGTGGCTTGGCTCGGTTTGCTGGCAGGGTTCTCCTACATTTCCGGTGCCGTGTCTGCACTGGTCATGGGTGGCATTCTTTTATTCATAAGCGCCTTTGTAGATTCCGCAGGTTCACAAGCTTCTCAAGCTGCGATGCTGAAGGCACGGGTGCGTCTTGGCGGTCTCGTGTTGCTGCTGGTAGGCGCGGCGATCACGGCATTCCAGTTCTACGCCACCCGCATCGTCGGCGGCGCAGATCGTTCCGAGGCTTTTCCGGTTCGCTGGCCGACGCACCCGGACTTCTGGGCTTACCTGCTGGGTAAGGTGGGCAGAAGCTTTGGAAGTGCATTCCAGAGTGTCAACCACGAGATGGCGTTCGCGTTCGCGGTGGCTTTGGCGCTGGCCGCGGTCCTGATCGCGTTTCTGACGCGCCTCGTCAATCGATGCGCCGAGAGCACGGCCTCTAACGGCTTGTACCGTATCTCCTGCATCTACCTGCCGTTGGCAGGGGCGGTCTTGGTGTACCTTAGCCTGGTGGCGTTCGGGCGGTCTGGCTTTCGAGACGCTTCGATCCAGTCCTTGGCCTACGTCTTTCAGTTTGCCTATCAGCGTTTCCATTTTTTCTGGATCACGCTCCTATTCCCCTGGGCCGTGGCAGCATGGCTGAGCATGCTCCCCGCAAAAGGGACAGCTCAGACTGGCAACCCGCCTTGGAACCCTCCGCTATGGATAGCGCTGGCGGTACTGGTGATTGGTTGGGGACTTGCTGGCACGCGCGGTGTGTTCGATGTGAGTACTTACTACGAGCAAGGCAGGCAAACCCGCGCCAACACCATTCGCTGCCTGAGTCAGCAGTTGGGCAATGGCGAACCCATCATGTGCCCAGAGTTTTCCTTGCCCGGCTGGACAGACTGGACGCCCGCTTTTCTGCACGCCCGTGAAATTGGCGCGTCATTTACCAAGTATTTTCCGCTGGTGGAGCATGAACCTCCACGCCACTGGATGTTTGACGGCGTGCCTGATGCGAGGCCAGGGGTGAGTTGGCACGATGCCGATGAGGCTGGTGACGGTTGGCGTCAAGGCCGCACCGATCCGCAGCTACTCATAGAGGGTGGCGGTGAAGCCCGGGCTTACGCCAGTTGCCTCATGCTGGATGTGCGTCTGCGGCTTCGCAGCGACAAGGCCAGCATCGCCCAGGTGTTCTATCGTCCAAGCGGAGTGCAAGCGTTCTCGGAGGCGCATTCGCGTGTACGTCCGGTCGCTGCCGGTGTCGACACACCCCAGGAATTGCACTTTGCCATTGAAAACTTGCGGGGCTTCGAACCCGTGCTGCGGATCGATCCGGTGCAGGGCGACGCGCGTTTCATGGTCGACGATCTGCGGATCGGTTGCGGGCTGCGTGCGCCATGACTAATCTTGTGAAGTCAGCCTGGATCGAAGGCCACCGACTGAGGCTGCGCAATGCCACAGAGGCCGATGCAGCGTTCATTTTCGGCCTGCGCCATGACCCTGAGCGCAACCGCCATATGTCCGCCACTTCGCCGTTGCTGGAAGATCAACGTAACTGGCTGGCGCGCTACGCAGCCGATGGCAGTCAAGCATATTTCATTATCGAATCTGCAGCGGGACACGTGCCCCTGGGCACTGTGCGCCTCTATGATGCAAGGGATAATTCGTTTTGCTGGGGCTCCTGGATGCTGGTGCCGGGCGCACCAGCTTTCGCGGCCATTGAATCGGCGCTGGTGGTCTATTGCTATGCGCTCGAACTGGGTTTCACAGCGGCCCATTTCGAGGTGCAGGAAGGCAATGTGGCCGTGTCGCGCTTCCACGAGAATTTTGGTGCGGTCCGCATTGGACAGGTGAACGGCCAAATTCAATACACCCTTGGCCATGAGCGCATGCTTGAATCTCTGGGCCGCTACCGCAGGTTCTTGCCCGACGGCATCCGGCGCGGCCCCCTTATCTAATTGACTGATTTCACAAAAATGCAGGCTATACCTACCGCTATTGAAGGCGTTTTCATACTTGAGCCCATGGTTTTTGGCGATTCACGCGGCTTTTTCATGGAAAGCTTCAATCGTCGAGCTTTTGCCACTGCCACAGGCGTGGACGTCGATTTTGTGCAGGACAATCACAGCCGAAGCCGCAAGGGTGTGCTGCGCGGTCTGCACTATCAGATCGAGCAGCCGCAAGGCAAGCTGGTGCGTGTGACGCAAGGCGTGGTGTTTGATGTGGCGGTGGACATCCGCAAAGGTTCGCCCACGTTCGGCCGTTGGGTTGGAGTGGAGCTGAGCGGGGACAACCATCGTCAGTTCTGGGTGCCTGCCGGCTTGGCGCACGGGTTTGTGGTGCTCAGCGATACGGCCGATTTTCTCTATAAGACCACCGACTACTACGCTCCTCAGCACGAGCGCTGCGTTGCCTGGAACGATCCCGCCATCGGCATCGACTGGCCCTTGGCTGCCCACGGCATTGCCGAGCCACTTCTGTCCGACAAGGACCGCGCCGGCCTGCCTTTGAGCCAAGCCGGCGTTTGAGCCTGGAAGTCGTTTCAAGCTTGAACCACCTAGTGAATATCACTGTCTCTATCGTCAGCCACGGTCATGGTGCCGAGGCGCTGGCGCTGCTGGATGAGCTGAGTGCGTTGACGGGTCAGGGCGTTCGCCGCCTTCTGCTCACGCTCAACCAGCTTGAACCTGAGTTGGCGTCGGCCGTGCGCCAGCGCTCGTACTCTTACGAGCTGATCCTGATTGAAAACACCTCCCCATTAGGCTTCGGCGCCAATCACAACCGTGCCTTTGCCCGTGATGCTGACCTGGGCGCCAGCGAAGCGTTCGCGGTATTCAACCCCGATCTGCATCTGCGCGGCAACCCTCTGAAGGGGATGGCCCGAGCTTTGGTCGACATGCCTTTGGCAGGTGCGGTCTACCCGCGGCAGGTTGATACAGCAGGCGCGCCTAGCGACAGTGAGCGCCTCGTTCCTACGCCACGCCGCCTGTTGGCGCGCTACCTCGGAGGCCGCAGGCATGAAGTGGTAGATGGCGACCGACCGGAGTGGGTCAATGCGGCTTGTATGCTTCTTCGGCGCGAGGCCTATGAGCAGATAGGTGGCTTCGACGAGAGCTACCACATGTACTGTGAAGATGTCGACCTTTGCCTGCGTCTGCAACTGGCAGGCTGGAGTCTGGTGCGCGCCGATGATGCCATTGTTGAGCACGCAGCTCAGCGAGCGAGCCACCGGAACCCAAGGCATTTGGCATGGCACGTTGCCAGCCTGTGCAAACTCTGGGGCTCTGCGGCATACCGCGAATGGACAAAGTCTGCGGAAAAGCAGAGCTATCGAATCTAGTGTCCTGAATTGCAGATTCGTCGAAAAAATCTATCGACAATCGGCGTCATATCGCGTCACAAAGCCTCGCGATACCACTCGGTGCCATTGCGTTTTGTTCCTAGCCTGACACCGATTTCGGCAAATTTTTTCTTCAACGAGCTTATACCTCAGGACACTAGCACCCCTAAGTTGAACACGCCCTGGTTTTGAGCGCTAAGTGACGTGAGACCTCCAGCCACGGTGGCAGGTGGCTAAGCGGGAGCTCTATTCTTCGAATCGGACGCCAGTGCCCTCCGCATCCATGAAGCCCCAGGTTGTGAAGCCAATTCCGCTCTTGTAGGTTACGTTGACCACTGCATCGGCCCCGATCGCAACAGCCTTTTCCTGCAGTGCTTCGTTGGCTTGTTCTTTGGTCGGGTCTTTGTGGAATACGGTCAGCTTCTTGACGCTGACTTCAATCAGCCCAATTTCCTTGTATTTCTTACCCGGTAATGAGTCTTCGGAAATGATGACTCTGTTGCGCGCCGCCTTTTTTTGCGCAGCGTTTTCGGCTGCCCTGATGGGGGCGCTGGTGCTGGTGCTGGTGCCGACAGGCTCTTCCGATGGAATATTGGAGTCGACGCGGTAGGAAGCGCAGCCGGTCATCATGCTGCCGGCAATCAAGGTGCAAAGAAGTGGGAGTTTGAGCTTTTTCATTTGTTTTTAATGAATTTGGTTTATGAATTCAATAAAATGAATTCATAGGTATTCATTTTAAGACAAGCGAAATCGACCCCTTCCACTTCCGGGCGATCGCAAGCTTCTTCAGGATGGCCCGTTTTCAAGCGGCGCGTCTTCGTACTCGCTGCGATTGAACACCGCCCAGAACGCCATGAACATGGCCGCGATGGTTGGCCCGATCACGAAACCGTTGATCCCAAAAAGTGACATGCCGCCAATCGTGCTCACTAGCACCAGGTAGTCCGGCATTTTGGTGTCCTTGCCCACCAGCAGGGGGCGCAGTACGTTGTCCGACAAGCCGATCGCGACCACACCCCAGATGGTGAGCCCAACGCCCTGCCAGAGCGAACCGGTCGAAATCAGGTAAATGGCAACGGGCGCCCACACCAGTGCAGCCCCCACGGCGGGCAGCAGCGACAGGAAGGCCATGACCACGCCCCAAAGCACGGCGCCATGAATGCCGAGTGCCCAAAACGCCAAACCTCCCAGCGCCCCCTGCACCACCGCCACCACCACGTTGCCCTTTACAGTGGCTCGCACGACGGTGGTGAACTTGTTGAACAGGTAATGGGTATGGTCGCGCGCCATGGGGACAGAGTTGCGAACCAGGGCTGACAGTTCCCTGCCGTCGCGCAGCAGAAAGAACAGCAAATACAGCATGATCACGAAGCTGACCAGGAAATCGAACGTGTTCTGGCCGATTGCCAAGGCGTTGGTGGCCAGCATTTGACCGCCTTGGGCCAAGCCGCTGTAGATGCGGTCTATGACGCCCTGCATGTTCGATAGGCCCAGCCGATCCAGCCAGTCGGTCAGCCAGTTTGGCAGCGCCTCCAGGACTTGCTGAAAATAGGCCCGGAAATTGAGATCGCCGGCCTTCAGTCGCTGCGTCAGGCCTGACGCCTCGGCGACCAGGGTCGAAGCCACGAGGGTCATGGGCAAGATGACGATCAGCAAGCAGAGCAGCAGTGTGGTCAGGGCGGCCAGATTTTTCCGGCCCCGGAAGGCGGTCTGGATGCGCTGATAGATCGGGTCGAACATCATGGCCAGCGTGATGGCCCAGAACACGGCACCGAAGAAAGGGGCCAGAACCCACCCAAATGCCAGCGTAACCACTGACAGTAGCAGCAAGAAAAAGGCACGTTGCAGGGCGGGAGTTTTCATGGCGCGTTCACTATAACCTGAGGTTCTGTGCCGGGACGCCGCTATTCGCCGTGAGGTCGAATGGGCGTATTGTTGTGGTTCGACACCCTATGAACCCTGTTGTTATCAACTGACAGGCACAATTGGGTTGTTGCCTGATCGGATTTTCTGAGAGTTCTCCAGCCATGCCAAGCTACCCCGCCCCACCCAAGCCGGCCCCTGAATCGCTCGTGGTTCATACCAAGTCGCGCGTTCTCGAGCTGGCCTGGTCCAGCGGAGACCGGTTTCGCATACCGTTCGAGTTGATGCGCGTGTACTCGCCCTCTGCCGAAGTGCAGGGGCACGGCCCCGGTCAGGAGGTGCTGCAAACCGGTAAGCGTCAGGTGACCATCGCTGAGTTGGCGCCAGTGGGAAATTACGCGGTCCAGCCCACGTTCTCCGACGGCCACGAATCCGGTATCTTCACCTGGGGATATCTATACTTTCTGGGGTCGCGCCAGGAGGAGCTATGGCGCGAGTACGAAGAACGTCTGGCCACGGCCGGCGTGGACCGCGACACCCCCATGGCCGAAAAGATGGGCGGTGCCTGCGGCCATCATCACTGATCGATTCTTCAGTTTCCACCTCCCCGTTCATCTCTATTCTTCTTACTGACCACCACCATGGCGACCACCCACTTCGGCTACGAAAGCGTTGATGAGCGCGAGAAGGCACGGCGCGTGCGCGGCGTGTTCGATTCCGTCGCATCGCGCTATGACCTGATGAACGATCTGATGTCGGGCGGCATGCACCGGCTGTGGAAGACGTACACCGTGGCCGTCGCCAACGTGCAAGAGGGTCAGCGCGTGCTCGATATCGCCGGCGGAACCGGCGATCTGGCCATGGCATTTGCCAAAAAGGCGGGCGCCCGAGGCCAGGTAGTGCACACTGACATCAATGAGGCCATGCTCCGGACTGGGCGAGACCGTCTTGTAGATGCCGGAGTGATCTTGCCCACTACGGTGTGCGACGCCGAAAAGCTTCCCTTCCCCGACGGTTATTTCGACGTGGTTAGCGTGGCCTTTGGCCTGCGCAACATGACCCACAAGGACGCTGCGCTAAGGGAAATGGCCCGCGTGCTCAAAGATGGCGGCAAGCTGCTGGTGCTGGAATTTTCCCGTGTCGCCAAACCGTTGCAAAAAGCCTACGACCTTTATTCATTCAAAGTGCTGCCCCGCCTGGGCAAACTGGTGGCCGGCGACGCAGAAAGCTATCGGTATTTGGCGGAATCCATTCGCATGCACCCTGATCAACGGGAACTCAAGTCGCTTATGAAGATCAATGGATTTGGGCATGTTGATTACCACAACATGACCGGGGGTGTCGTGGCGCTGCATGTTGGCATCAAATGCGGGTAGCCATCAGCTTTACTTTTTCTTTTCTTTACGTAACGATTCAGCTTGGATCACCAGGAGATATGACCACATGAACCTTTCCGCCATTGTTTCGCGCTTCTTCACCCTGCTTCTCGCAGTGGTGATGGTTGGCGTTTTTACCTTCGACGCCGAGGCGCGCCGTCTGGGCGGCGGAAAATCCACGGGTCGTCAATCCAGTAACGTAACCGAGCGCCAGGCCACACCTCCGGCTGCTGCACCAGGCCAGTCGGCCCAAGGTGCTACTGCCGCTGGCGCTGCCGGAGCAGCAGGCGCTGCCGCTCGCAAGCCATGGGGCGCCATGCTGGGCGGCCTGGCCGCCGGCCTGGGTCTTGCATGGCTGGCGAACTCGCTTGGGTTCGGCGAGGCCTTTGGAAACATGCTGCTGATCCTGCTGCTGGTTGGTGCAGCAGTGGTCGTATTCGCCATGCTGCGCCGTCGCGCTGGAGGAGCCAGGGCTGGCAACACCATGGCTTACCAGGGTGCAGGTGCCGGTGCCGCCAATCCCGTGACTCCGCCCCAATACAGTCCCGCCAAAGTGGGTAACGATGCTTCCGCTCGTCCCTGGGAAGGCCAAACAGCCAATTTCAACGCGGGCGGCTCCGGTGGCTCCATGATCGGCTCGGGTTTGTCTGGATCTCAAAACTGGGGTGTCCCGGCTGGCTTCGATATTGCCGGGTTCAGCGAGGCTGCCAAGCGTAACTTCATCAGCCTGCAGGACGCCTGGGACCGTTCAGACATACCGGCGCTGCGCGCCATGATGACCGATGACATGCTGACCGAGATCCAGAGCCAGTTGGCTGAGCGTGAGCGCACTGCCCCAGGCCAAGCCAACAAGACCGAGGTTGTCATGCTTGAAGCCCAGTTGCTCGGCATTGAGGAGCTAGATGGCGAATACATGGCTAGCGTCGAGTTCAGCGGCATGATTCGCGAAGACCTCTCCGCTGGTCCGAGCCCATTCCGTGAAGTCTGGAACATGACCAAGCCTCGCGATGGCCGCGGTGGCTGGCTGGTGGCTGGCGTGCAAGCCCTCCAGTAAAGAGCGCCGCTCGCAAAAAACCGCCCAGCTTGGGCGGTTTTTTGTTTCATCGCCCGATGCGCTGCGCTCAAAGGATAATGGGGGACTATGGCAACACAGTCCCCTTTTTCCTTGCTTTCCGATGCACTCGGCAAGCTCACCGAGAAGTTGTCACCACCCGCATGGCTGGTCGACGAGATGCAGCACCGCGCGGTGTTGTTTCTTAATCACGTACTGATGCAGGAGCCCGAGGCTCAAGCTCGCCTGTTGCGCCAGAAAGGGCGCGTCGTGCGCCTGCAATGGCGCACGTTCATCATGCAGTTGGCGGCCACGCCTGCCGGCCTGGTCGAACTTGCCCCCGCAGCCAAGCCCGATCTGTTGCTCACCGTGACCGATACCTCTCCGCTAGACCTCGCCAAGGGCGCCCTTAGGGGCGACAGGCCGGCTGTGCGGATCGAGGGCGACGTGCAGTTCGCAGCCGAAGTCAACTGGCTGGTGGATCACGTGCGCTGGGATGCCGAAGAGGATTTGGCACGGCTGATCGGGGATGCGCCGGCACACACCGTGGCCAACGTAGCGCGCACCGTGGCTGATGGCCTGCGGCAGTTTGTGAGCAAAGCTGGCAAGCACGCACCGGGTGCTACCGCTGACAAGGCAGATTCATGAGGCGTTTTCTGCGGGCCGCCACCATTGCGTGGGTGGCGTTGCGCTATGGGTTGGACGAACTGGTGCTTACCAGTTTCCAGAAGCCCTGGTTGCGTTTGATTGCGCGCATAGCATCCATCGGGCGCGATCTTTCAGCGCCCCGTGGGCGTCGCTTGCGGGAAGCACTCGAAAGCCTTGGACCCATTTTCGTCAAGTTCGGGCAGGTGCTTTCAACGCGGCGCGATTTGCTGCCGCCCGACATCGCAGACGAGTTGGCCATGTTGCAGGACCGTGTCCCGCCATTCCCGGCCGAGGTGGCAGTAGCCACGATCGAGCGCGCTTTTCGCAAGCCCATCGACCAGATATTCACCAGCTTCGAACGCGAGCCGGTGGCCAGCGCCTCTATTGCCCAGGTGCATTTTGCGACCCTGATCGATGCCAACGGGCGTGAACGCGAGGTAGCCGTCAAGGTGTTGCGTCCGGGTATGCGCCGGGTCATTGAAAAGGATCTGGAACTGATCCGCATGATGGCCGGATGGATCGAAGGCCTTTCGGACGACGGCAAGCGCCTCAAGCCCCGCGAGGTAGTGGCGGAGTTTGACAAATACCTGCATGACGAACTGGATCTGGTGCGCGAAGCTGCCAGTGCGGCTCAACTGAGGCGCAACATGGCCGATGTCGGTCTGGTACTGATTCCAGAAATGTTCTGGGATCACTGTCGTTCGGATGTGATGGTCATGGAGCGCATGAAGGGCGTTCCCATCAGCCAGATCGAGCGGCTGCGCGAAGCGGGGGTAGACATTCCCAAGCTGGCGCGCGATGGCGTCACCATCTTCTTCACCCAGGTGTTCCGCGACGGATTTTTTCACGCCGACATGCACCCCGGCAACATCATGGTGAGTCTGGAGCCAGCCACCTTCGGTCGGTACATCTCGCTTGATTTTGGCATTGTCGGTACCCTGACGGAGTACGACAAGGAGTACCTGGCTCAGAACTTCACGGCCTTCTTCCGGCGTGATTACAAACGTGTGGCAGAGCTGCACATCGAGAGTGGGTGGGTGCCCTCCACCACGCGGGTTGATGAGCTGGAAGCGGCGATTCGTAGCGTGTGCGAACCCTACTTCGACCGTCCCCTCAAAGATATCTCCCTTGGTATGGTGCTGATGCGCCTTTTCCAGACCTCGAGGCGCTTCCAGGTGGTGATTCAGCCTCAGCTTGTGCTGCTGCAGAAAACCCTGCTGAACGTTGAAGGCCTTGGTCGGCAGCTCGATCCCGATCTGGATTTATGGCACACCGCCAAGCCGTTCCTGGAAAAGTGGATGCTGGATCAGATCGGCCCCAAGCGCATGTGGCGTGAGCTGAAGGATCAGGCTCCTTACTATGCCAAGATGCTGCCGGACATGCCACGCCTGCTCTACGGATACCTGTCGCGGCGCCCGCCTGATGACCTGCGCGGAGAAATGAGAGCCCTGGTTGCCGAGCAGCAGCGCACCAACCGGCTGCTGAAGGTGATCGCTGGCGCAGGCGTCACTTTGTTGATCGGGCTTGCGGCATTGGTGTTCATTACCCAGTTTTAACCAGGGTAAGCGCGATACCTCAGGCACCGCCGAACTCCAGCTCGGCACTGACCCTCAAGCACCACAGGTCTTCAACTGCTCCACCAGAAAATCCACCATTGCTCGCACTTTGGCCGGCGGATGCCGGTTAGATGGCCAGACGGCGAAAATGCCGCCCAGTTCATGCGCGGGGTGGTCCAGCGTCAAAGCGACCAGGGCGCCACTGGCCACCGATTCGTCCAGGATAAAGTTGGGCTCATATACCAAGCCTTGGCCGCCTAGTGCGGCCAGCAGCAGCGCTTCACCGCTGTTCGCGCGCAGATTGCCTCGAACGGACTGCCTCACGTCACCGTTTTCTCCGAACCGCCATTCGGTGGGCGTGTTGGTGTGCGACAAGGTGTAGCCTAGGCAGTTATGTTGGGCCAGGTCGGCGACGGTGCGGGGAATCCCGTGCTGATCCAGGTAGGCGGGTGCAGCACACAGCGACATATGGCAGGTGCCTAGCCGGCGAGCTTGCAGCGTATCGTCGTGCAACTGGCCGATGCGCACGGCAATATCCCAGCGCTCGTCCACCAGGTCGACGGCCGCGTCGTTCATGCCCAGATCCAGTGTGACGGCAGGGTGCGCTTCGCAGAACGCAGGCAGGAGCGGCGCAATATGGCGCTGACCGAAAGACAGCGGCATATTGAAGCGCAACAACCCGGTGGCACGCGTGCGTTGGGCGGTGGCTGCCGCGTCGGCCTCATCGACATCCGCCAGAATGCGCTGCGCCGCGTCCAGATAGGACTCGCCGGACTCTGTTAGCACCAGTTTGCGGGTGGTACGGTGCAGCAGTTTCACCCCCAGCCGCGCCTCAAGCGCGTCCACGTGCTTGGTCGCCATGGCAGGGGACATGTCAAGAATGCGCGCCGCCCCCGAGAGGGTGCCGGCCTGCGCCGCGAGTGTGAACACGCGCATACTAGTCAAACGATCCATCTGTCGGCCTTTTTTGTCGGAATTAGTCCCATTTAGTCCATTTTGCTTCAGCAGGGTTCTTCATTTTGGGGCGAACTCGATATCACTTCATACTCTGGGTTGAAACAGACTGCCGGTTCTGACTCTTTGAAAAACGGCGATCTAGGTTCAAACTTCAGCACATCATGAATACAACATCCGTTACATCTGCATCCGCTGTGCGGATGCCCGCATTTTCATTCCTCATGGCGCCGGCCCGTGTTTTTTTATGGACTGGAATCCCGCTGACGCCTGGGACAAGACGGCCAACTTCCTGCGCAGCATCCCCAGCAGCCTGCCGGCGGCGCCCAAGGCCATTGTGCTCGTCACAGCGCACTGGCTGACGCCCCAGGTCACGCTTTCGGGCGCAGATCAGCCGGGCATGCTGTTCGATTACTACGGCTTCCCACCCCACACTTATGAGCTACGCTATCCCGCCCCTGGTGCGCCGGCCTTGGCCGATCGTGTTCGCGGCCTTCTGGCCGAGGCAGGGATTGCAGCCAAGGTGGACACGGAGCGTGGCTATGACCACGGCACCTTCATTCCACTGAAAGTGGCTTTTCCGAAGGCTGAGGTGCCGGTGCTGCAAGTTTCGCTGCTTGGCAGCCTGGACGCTCAGGCGCACATCGATTACGGCCGTGCGCTGGCGCCGCTGCGCGACGAGGGCGTGTTGATCATCGGTAGCGGCATGAGTTATCACAACATGCGAGGCTACGGGGATCCACGCTCGACGCCGATCAGCGCCGAGTTCGATCGCTGGCTGACCGAAACGGTCGCTCTGCCTGCGTCGCAACGAAATCAGCGTCTGGCAAATTGGGACACCGCGAGCGGCTCTGCCGGGCGCCAGTCACACCCCGCAAGGGCTGAGGAGCACCTGCTGCCTTTGCACGTCGTGGCGGGAGCCGCCGGCGAGGGCGAGGGGCGCAAGGTGTTCTCCGATGAAGTCCTGCGCACCACGATTTCGGCCTTCCGGTTCGACTGATCACGCCCGATACAACTGAGCTGAGGGGTTGCGGATGAACGGCATGCAAACTCCCCTTGTGCTCAAGTTCGGTGATGCCGAAACGCGAGTGCAATCGTTGCCCAGGAGCAATGTGGCTGTTCAGCTTGACCTGGCCGTGGGCGTCGGAGCGTTGGCAGCCGACGTACTTCGACACACACCGCCGAGACCTCTGGAGATCGAGCGGGCCATCGAAATAGTGGAAGAAGCGATCATGCCCGTGCGCGCCCAGTTGCCCGAGGCTTTCCAACTCATCTGTGCCGATCCGCAGCTTCGCAGCCTGTCGGGCCAAGAGCATTCCGCTCAAGATGGAGACTCTGATGTCTCCAATGCGACAGCACGATGGCTCTCGATCGACGCCGTGGAGCATCTGTTCAATCGCCTGGTGGCGCGTGCAGAGGGCAGGCCCGCGTCTCAAGATACGCTGGCTGTAGACGGTGCCAGCGCTGCACGTTTGGTGTTGGTGCGCGAGATTCTGCACCATTGGCATCTGCAAGGTCTCTATCTAGCTGCCTGATGCGCAGTCCATACGGCATGGCGCGGATCGCACAATGTCCTCAGACCATGAGAATCTCTCCTGCGTTGCCCTAGAATCGCCGTTTTTCATGGGGATTCCCCTCACTGGGAGCGCTTGCCGTGCTGTTGACATTGGTCTTTGCCTACCTGTTGGTCACCATCGCCATCGGCCTTGTGGCCGCCAAACGTGTCAAGAACACGGCTGACTTCGCGGTCGCGGGGCGAAAATTGCCGCTCTTCATGATTGTGACGACCACGTTTGCCACGTGGTTTGGCTCCGAGACCGTGCTGGGCATTCCGGCCAAGTTTGTGGAAAATGGCTTGGGCGGAGTGGTTGAAGACCCATTCGGCGCTGGGTTCTGTTTGATCTTGGTGGGCATGTTCTTTGCAGCGCGACTGTACAAAATGAACTTGCTGACCATCAGCGACTACTACCGCGAGCGCTATGGCCGCACCATTGAAGTGATCTGTTCGCTCTTCATCATGGTGAGCTACCTGGGTTGGGTGTCCGCACAGGTGACCGCGCTCGGCCTGGTGTTCAACGTGCTCTCAGGGGGTGCCATCAGTGTGCCGCTGGGCATGGTGCTGGGGGTGGCGTCGATTTTGGCGTACACGCTGTTCGGCGGCATGTGGTCAGTAGCCGTGACCGACTTCATTCAGATGATCATCCTGGTGGTCGGCCTCCTGATACTTGCCGTGTATGCCGGTAACCAGGCAGGGGGTGCGGACAAAGTCATGGAGCTGGCTATCAGTCAGGACATGTTCAAGTTCTTCCCCGAGCCCACCTGGCACGAGATCATCTTTTTCATTGCAGCCGCGATCACCATGATGCTCGGATCCATTCCACAGCAAGACGTTTTCCAGCGCGTCATGTCGGCCAACTCTGAAAAAGCCGCCACGCGTGGCCCGATCATCGGGGGTGCTCTACATCATTTTTGCGTTCATCCCGATGTTCCTGGTGACCAGTGCGCTCATCATCATGCCGGAAAAGGCTACCCAGTTGCTTCAGGAAGACCCACAGAAGGTCCTGCCGCGGCTGGTCATAGAGCAGATGCCGTTCGCCATGCAGGTCATCTTCTTCGGAGCGTTGCTGTCGGCCATCAAGTCCACAGCCTCGGCCACCATGCTGGCCCCGAGCGTCACCTTCGTGGAGAACATCTGGCGCCAGTTCCGCCCGCGCGTGAGTGATCGCCAGGAACTGATGACCATGCGCATCACCGTGCTGGTGTTCAGCGTTTTTGTGCTTGCGTACTCGATCCGCATGGAGGGAACCTCCATCTACGAGATGGTTTCCGGTGCCTACCAGGTCACCTTGGTGGGGGCATTCGTGCCGCTGGTGTTCGGTCTTTACTGGAAGCGGGCGACTACGCAAGGCGCTATCTTCTCTATAGTGCTCGGCTGTCTGGCCTGGCTGCTCCTGCTGGCCACGCCAGCGGGCGAGGAGTTCCCGGCACAGCTGGCCGGTGTGCTGGCTGCAGTGGTGGGCATGGTCATTGGTTCACTCGGCCCTCAGGCGCTTCGCGATACCCGGGCATCCCACCACAAGCTGGCAGGGCTGGGCTGATGTCTTTTTTGTGCTGATTGTCGCCGTCCACATACCGGAGGCGATGGCATATTCCCTATGAGGCCCCGAAGGCGGGCTTCACTCGCCTTGGTGAAAGGTTCCAGCCATGTTCAGCGAAGCCGACGAATTTCAGGAAATCCGGGGCGCCATCCGTCAACTGTGTCGGCAATTTCCCGACGAGTACTTCCGCGAAGTCGACAGGAACGAAGCGTACCCTGAGGCCTTTGTTGACGCGCTCATGGAGGCTGGCTGGCTGGCGGCCATGATCCCTGAGGAATACGGTGGTACGGGCCTAGGCCTGACCGCCGCGACCGTGATCATGGAGGAAATCAACCGCAGCGGCGGCAATGCAGGTGCTGTGCACGGCCAGATGTACAACATGGGTACCTTGCTGCGCAGCGGCAGCAGGGCGCAGAAGGAAAAATATCTTCCTGCCATTGCGGCGGGCAAGCTGCGTATCCAGTCCATGGCAGTGACAGAGCCCACCACTGGATCAGACACAACCAAGCTCAAGACTACAGCTGTCAAGCGCGATGGCCGCTGGGTGGTAAATGGTCAGAAAGTCTGGATCTCGCGCGTGCAGCATTCAGACCTGATGATTCTGCTGGCCCGCACCACGCCACTGGCAGACGTGAAGAAAAAATCCGAAGGCATGTCGATCTTCATCGTAGAACTGGGCAAGGCGGTAGGAAAGGGGCTGGAGGTGCGTCACATTCCAAATTTGGTCAATCACGAGACAAATGAACTGTTTTTCGACAACCTCGAAATTCCGGAGGAAAACCTTATCGGCGAAGAAGGTAAGGGTTTCAAGTACATCCTCGAAGGCCTCAATGCCGAGAGAACGCTGATAGCCGCCGAGTGCATCGGCGATGGCTATTGGTTCATCGACCGCGCTAAAAAATACGCGAGTGAGCGCATCGTGTTCGATCGGCCTATTGGCCAGAATCAAGGTGTGCAGTTTCCCATTGCGGAAGCGTTCATTGAAATTGAAGCAGCCAACCTCATGCGCGTTGAGGCGGCCCGACGTTTCGATGCTCGCGAGGCTTGCGGCGCCCAAGCCAATATGGCGAAATACTTGGCTGCCAAGGCAAGCTGGGAGGCGGCCAATGTTTGCCTGCAAACCCATGGAGGGTTCGGTTTCGCCAAGGAATACGATGTGGAGCGCAAGTTCCGTGAAACCAGGCTATACCAAGTAGCCCCGATCTCGACCAACATGATCTTTGCCTACGTGGCTGAGCATGTGTTGGGGTTACCTCGATCGTATTAGATGAAACACCCCCTGAGGCGCTTACGCGCCTTCCCCCTCTCTATTCTGGAGGGGGACAACGCCACTGGCCGGCGCAGGTCCGGCCACGGCGTTCCGCGACTTGGCCTGCTCCGCGGCCCTTTGGGCGCTTGCGCGCTTTCGTCTTTGCCTGCCGCCCCTCTGTACGTGCCGAGAAGCGCTCCCAAATTCCCCTCCAGTGGAGGGGTGCCCGAAGGGCGGGGTGGTCACAGCGGTTAAAGATCCACGGTGCTCTCCCGAGTCATAGACCTCAAGTCCCCTTAGGCCGAGCGAAGCAAAGGCCCTAGTCAGGTTCCCAAGCCCCTCTGGATGTGCCGAGGAACGGAGCGCGAGGGGAGGGCAAGGGCACTGCCAAGATGCCCTTGCTTCGTGAACTAGCTCGCTACAGTTGTTTGAACGTAGAGAACGCAGTGAACGAAGTGAGTTCCGGAGCGCCACCCCTTGACCGAGCACCGCAGGTTGCCCGGAGCGAAGCGCAGGGACGCGGCCAGTGGGGACCGCCTTTTTTTGGTTACTTATTTTGGCGGAGCAAAAAAAGTAACTGCGCTGCCGGGAGCACATCCCGGCATACAGCCTCAACATAGAGAAAGAAAACCATGAAAGCTCGCGCTCTATGTGAACCCAGTGAACCCAGTGAAACCATTCAATCGCCCTCAGGATCCGCCTGCACGGAGGCCGGCGATTCGAAGGTCACGACAGAGAAAAAATCGAGATACAAACGGACTTCAAACCGTTTTGCCGTCTAGTGACGGCGCATTGCCAGATAGAAAGGTTCAACCCATGTCCAGGCCACTAGACGGTATCAAGGTCATCACACTGGAGCACGCCATTGCCGCGCCCTTTTGCACTCGCCAACTGGCGGATCTGGGCGCGCGGGTCATCAAGATCGAGCGTCCCGGGGTGGGTGACTTCGCTCGTGCCTACGATGAGCGTGTGCGGGGGATGTCTTCGCACTTCGTCTGGACCAATCGCTCAAAGGAAAGTCTGACCCTGGATGTGAAGCAAGCCTCGGCGCAGATCGTGTTGGCGCGTCTGCTCGAAGACGCCGATGTGCTGGTGCAGAACCTGGCGCCGGGTGCCGCAGCGCGCCTGGGGCTCTCCTTTGAGGAATTGCACCCTAAACACCCCAAGCTGATCGTTTGCGACATTTCAGGCTATGGCGCCAGCGGCCCATATCGGGACAAGAAAGCCTACGACCTGATGATTCAAAGCGAGTCCGGCTTCCTGTCGGTCACTGGATCCGCAGACGAGCCCGCCAAGGCAGGCTGTTCCATCGCAGATATTTCTGCGGGGATGTACGCTTTCTCGAGCATTCTTGCCGCACTGATCCAGCGGCAGCAGACTGGAGCGGGAAGCAGGATCGATGTGTCCATGCTGGAGAGCATGGTCGAATGGATGGGCTTTCCGATGTATTACGCCTTTGAAGGGGCAGCGCCGCCTCCCCGGGCAGGGGCTGCCCATGCCACCATCTATCCCTATGGACCTTTTCCCACCGGAGACGGAAAGTCGGTCATGCTTGGGGTGCAGAACGAGCGTGAGTGGGGTGCTTTTTGTAGGGTGGTGTTGCAGGCACCTGACTTGGCAACGGATGATCGATTTCTAGCCAACTCCAAGCGTACCGCTCATCGCGAAGAACTGCGCTCGCTTATCGTCGAGGTGTTTTCATTGCTCACACTCGAGCAGGTCAGGCAGCGGCTTGACGATGCCCAGATAGCCAACGCCAGTGTGAACAACATGGAAGATGTCTGGAACCATCCGCAGTTGAAGGCCAGAGGACGCTGGACCGAGGTGTCTACGCCCCACGGCGCTCTGGCTGCGCTCCTGCCTCCAGGGCTCAGCAACGCTTACATGCCTCGCATGGACAAGATTCCTGCGCTAGGCGAGCACACAGAATGCCTGCTGCGAGAACTGGGCATGTCTGACAATGAAATTGAATCCATGCGATTGGATGGCGCGATATAAGAATGCGCTCGCGTTCAGGTTGTGACAGGACCGCGCAGAGACTTTGAACAGGCGCATGAGAAGAAAAGCCTAAAGCCCAAAGCGGCATCCATCATCCCTGCCTTTGGAGCGGCTTCAGCCGCGATGGCAGCGTTCCGTGACTCATCGAGGCCGACCTTCGCGGCTGAAGCCGCTCCTGCGAGCGATACCTCACGTCGGGGGCGGGCGAATGGCATCGTTCGACGTTTCGTAGCGGTCACTGATTTAAATGAGTATTAAAGTATCATTACGCAACGGCGATCATGCTCAGGAGACTCTGCTCGGCTGTTCTTTTTTGTGTTTCGCAGCAAGTTGACTTGCGCACCCGTATTCCCCCTATGCTCAAAAGATTTCTTACCCCGCTGTACCTGAGCGTCCTCCATCTTCGTTCCAAATATGTCACGCGTTCCGCGTCAGGTCGCTCCGTCGCCGCATTGTTTTTTGCATGCGCTGTGCTGCTGACCGCAGGTGGGCCTGCGAGCGCTCAAAGTCACACTTCCGCAGGTGTTTCGTCGCTGCCTGTAGCCTCCATCGTAGGCGTGAGTGCTATGGCCAGTGCAGCCGCCAGCGTTGCCGTGGTAGTGCCTGCGGCATTGGCAGTGAGTGGAGCGATCCTCACCGTCAAGGCGGTCGAAGTGTCTGCTGGCACAGTGGTCTATGTGCTGGAGCGCGTCGGGGACGCTGCCTCCGTCGGTTTAGCTGTGGCATCGGGGGTGAGTCGCTCAGCCGCCTTGAGCGTGGGCGCCCCAGTACTTGTCTCGGTCATTGCCAGTGGCGCGATTCTGTCTGCGGCCGGGGAGGTCATCGCCTTTGTGCCGAACGCCAGCGGATGGGAACTTTTGAATTACGAAAAACTCACCTGATAGGGCCGTCATGAAGCGAGCTTTTTCATCATCGCGGATTCGCGAGCAGGAAGGTCAGCAAGTCAGGGTGGGCTGGTCCTTGGCCGGAAAAGCAGTGGTCACCGCCATGCTTTTCGCCTTGGGTGGTGGAGCCGCTCAAGCTGGCCGCCGTTGCGAGGCGCCACCGCCAAGCGTCCAATCCATTGAGCGTGGTCTGGTGTTGGCTCAGCGCACGGCTGACTCTCTTGAGCAAGCGTACAAAGAAGCAGGGACGCGCGTGGTTTTGCTGGCGCGCGCAGGGCAGGATCTGACCCGCTACCAACAATACTGGTCGCACGCTGCATGGGCCTATCGCTTGTCACAGGGCGGTTGGCGTGTGGTGCACAAGCTGAACGAATGCAAGTCTGACCAATCCATGCTGGTACGTCAGGGCCTGGGCGACTTCTTTCTCGATGATCTCTGGCGCTACGAAGCGGTCTGGCACACGGTGCCACCTGCCTGGCAGGGCAACCTGTGGAATTTGCTGCAAGATTCAGCACGTCTGAGAACGTTGCATGAACCACGCTACAGCATGGTCAGCTACGCGTGGGGGACCCGTTATCAGCAGTCCAACCAGTGGGCTCTGGAGACACTCGCACTGGCAGCGGAACCGGCCGTCCGCAGCAGGGAGCATGCACAAGCTTGGCTAAAGCTGAAGGACTACACGCCGTCGGTGCTGCAGATACGCGCGCTGACACGCCTAGGAGGCAGAATGGCTGCTGGCAATGTCGCCTTTGACGACCATCCGAATTCGCAGCGCTTTGCTGACAAGATCGAGACTGTCACCGCAGATTCAATCTTTGCGTGGCTCGAACATCTGGCTCCCGGCGGTGGTGGCAGGCTCTAGGTATGCGGCCGGCGGCAGCACGGCCTCGGGCGATCCGCACTGCCCCCGACTCGCGAGGGTTATGCAGGACACTGGGCAGTTCATGTATTTTGTTCCGATGCCTGGTTTGAAGGCATAGGTTGAAAAAATATCCTCAAGCCTATAATTGAGGGTTTTTCTTCTTCAAGCCTGTACAGGTTCAATCCGGGTTTAGTTGCCATGCCTATCTACGCGTATAAGTGCGCTTCCTGCGGTCACGCCAAAGATGTGCTGCAGAAGATGTCCGATGCTCCACTTACAGTCTGTCCGTCTTGCGGCGCTCCGGCGTTCAGCAAACAGGTGACCGCGGCCGGTTTTCAGCTCAAGGGCTCCGGCTGGTATGTAACCGATTTTCGGGGTGGCTCGCAGAGCGCACCGAGCACCGACTCATCAGCCAAGAGCTCTGAAAGTGGCTCCAGTGGAGCGGCTTCAGCTCCAGCACCCGCTGCGGCTCCCGCGCCGGCCTCGGCACCAGCGCCTGCACCAGCTTCCGCGCCTGCTGGCGGTGGCACATCCAGCACGCCATCTGCGGGCTAGGACTTCGCATACACCATGAGAACCCTCACGCGATGATGTCCCGCCTCCGGCAATACTTCATCACGGGCTTGCTCGTGTGGCTGCCCATGGGCGTCACCGTGTGGGTACTCCTGTGGCTGCTCGGCATTCTCGACGGCATTTTTCTTGGGGTGCTTTCGGCCGTCGAGGCCATGGTTCCCGGGCTGGCCATGGTGGCAGAGAGGCTGCGCCACATTCCAGGCCTAGGGGTCGTCCTGGTGGCGCTCGTCATCTTGGGGACAGGTCTCTTCGTCGCCAACATGTTCGGGCAGTGGTGGCTGCGCCAGTGGGACAAAATCATGACGCGCATTCCCGTGGTGCGCAGCATCTACAGCAGTGTCAAGCAGGTTTCCGACACACTTTTTTCGGGTTCCGGCCAAGCGTTCTCCAAGGCAGTACTGCTCCAGTACCCCCGTCATGGCGCCTGGACCATCGCATTCCTCACAGGTCGTCCTGGCGGCGAGGTGGCGCGGCACCTTGACGGTGACTACATCAGCGTCTACGTTCCCACCACGCCCAACCCAACCTCCGGTTTTTTCCTGATGGTTCCACGCGCTGACGTGGTCGAGCTGAAGATGAGCGTGGATGAGGCACTGAAATATGTAATTTCCATGGGCGTTGTGGCTCCACCCGTGTCTGCAGCCGTTCCCGGCTCGCCAGCGGAGGCCATTGCCCCACCGACGGAGCGCAGCAAGCTCCCCCTTGAAACATCGGCGGCCGATGGAGCCGCCAGATCAGATACCTGAAAGCGAAAAACCGTATGTCGATGCGTTCCCACTACTGCGGTCTAGTGACCGAAGAGCTGATCGGCCAAACCGTGAGCCTGTGCGGCTGGGTGAACCGGCGTCGCGACCATGGTGGCGTGATCTTCGTTGATCTGCGGGATCGCGAAGGCTACGTGCAGGTGGTTTGCGACCCTGACCGGCCCGACATGTTCAAAGTGGCCGAAGATCTGCGCAATGAATTTTGCGTGCGCGTGGTTGGCCTTGTGCGCGCTCGCCCAGAGGGCACCACAAACGACCAGCTCAAGAGCGGCAAAATCGAGGTGTTGTGCCACGAGCTTCAGGTGCTCAATCCTTCGGTTACGCCACCGTTCCAGCTGGATGACGACAACCTGAGCGAAACCACCCGCCTGACGCACCGCGTGCTGGATCTGCGCCGCCCCTACATGCAGCAGAACCTGATGTTGCGCTATCGGGTGGCCATGGAGGTGCGTAAGTTTCTTGATGCCAAAGGCTTCGTCGACATCGAGACCCCCATGCTCACCAAGAGCACACCCGAGGGTGCGCGTGATTACCTCGTTCCAAGCCGCGTTCACGACGGCATGTTCTTTGCGCTGCCGCAGTCGCCGCAATTGTTCAAGCAATTGCTGATGGTGGCAGGTTACGACCGCTACTATCAAATCACCAAGTGCTTCCGCGACGAAGACTTGCGCGCGGATCGTCAGCCCGAGTTCACGCAGATCGACATCGAGACCTCGTTCCTCGGCGAGCAGGAAATCCGCGACTTGTTCCAGGGCATGATCACCAGTGTCTTCAAGAACACCATGGACGTGGATCTGGGCGAGTTTCCCGTCATGCCGTATTCGGAGGCCATGCACCGCTTTGGCTCAGACAAGCCCGATCTGCGCGTGAAGCTCGAGTTCACCGAGCTGACCGACGTCATGGCTGATGTCGATTTCAAGGTCTTCAGCGCTCCCGCCACCAACCCTGGTGGCCGCGTCGTGGCTTTGCGAGTGCCCGGCGGCAGTGAGATGAGCCGTGGCGAGATCGACGGCTATACAGAATTCGTCAAGATCTACGGTGCCAAGGGGCTGGCCTGGATCAAGGTCAATGACGCGAGCAAGGGTCGCGAGGGCTTGCAGTCGCCCATCGTCAAGAACCTGCACGATGCGGCCATTGCAAAGATTCTGGAGCGCAGCGGCGCGCAGAATGGCGACATCCTGTTCTTCGGGGCTGACAAGGCAAAAGTGGTCAACGACGCCATTGGCGCGTTGCGCCTGAAAATTGGTCATGGCCCGTTTGCTCGCAAGACGGGCCTGTTCGAAGACCGCTGGGCGCCGCTCTGGGTGGTGGATTTCCCCATGTTCGAGCACGACGAAGAGGAAGACCGCTGGAACGCGGTGCACCACCCCTTCACTGCTCCGAAGGACGGCCACGAAGACTACATGGATTCCGACCCCGGCAAGTGCATTGCCAAGGCGTACGACATGGTGCTGAACGGTTGGGAGTTGGGCGGGGGTTCGGTGCGTATTCACCGCGCCGAAGTTCAAGCCAAGGTATTCGGCGCGCTGAAGATCAAACCCGAAGATGCTCAGCAGAAATTCGGTTTCCTGCTCGATGCCCTGCAATACGGCGCGCCCCCACATGGTGGTTTGGCGTTCGGGCTTGACCGCCTGGTCACCCTGATGACCAAGGCAGACTCCATCCGTGACGTGATTGCGTTTCCCAAGACCCAGCGTGCACAGTGCTTGCTCACGCAGGCGCCCAGCGCAGTCGATGAAAAGCAGCTTCGCGAACTGCACATCCGCCTGCGTAACGCCACGCCCGCAGCTTAAGAATTGTTCACGATCTCCTCGGCGAGATCGTGAACAAACTCTGACGGATGGACTTATCTGTGTCAGCCCATCCGGGCCAATTCGGCGGCCGCTTGCTTGGCCGCAGCGACCCAGCATGCCTGCCGGTTTTCCCCCAAAGCGGACCATGGGGGAAGCGGTAGGCCGTCCAAGGTGCTTCCGCCTGCGGCTTTGCAATACGCGGCATACATGGCTGCAGCGACTTTCTGATAGTTTCTCAAAGAATTTCCTTGCTTCTGACAGTAACCCGGCGTGAACTCAATTTGCGCGCGATGCGGCCGTTGCAAGCGCCATGTGGATGACACAACATTCACCGAACTTGCAATCCATTGGATCACCAGTTCTGCGGCGTTCCCGCCATTTCGCTTGGCGCCTGGAACAAAATTGTAGCAAATTGTTGCCAAAGAATGGACTGACGGGTCTCTATGGTAAGCACGTGCTGCCGGTGTTTTCCTACATCCATCGGCTCCTGCGCTCTGCTACGATAGATCGTTCATTCCTGTCTCCACTTTTAGAGAGAGCTTTTACTATGTCCGATATGCTCGATTCCGCCATCGAAACCAAGGAGCATCTGGTCGCGAACCTGCGCCGCGTCATCGCTGATGCCGAAGACTTGCTTTCCGCCACTGCTGGGCAGACCGATAGCAAGATGGCCGAGCTGCGTGCCAGGGCCAAGGACAACCTGCTGCTTGCCCGTGAAAAGCTGGCCGATGCTGAGGCCGCCATGCGCGCCCGCGCGCGTCAGGCGGCCACCGCCACGGATGATTACGTGCATGAAAATCCCTGGTCGTCCATTGGCGCGGCTGCTGCGCTGGGCATTCTGGTCGGGGTACTACTCGGCCGCCGCTGAAAGAGCGGGGTGACCTTGAACCGCCTTAGAGAAGACTGATCGGTATGGCTCGTACTTCCGCTTCCGATCAGCCAAGCAGTGCGTCGCGCGTGCGCGCGCTGATGGCGGACATACTCGAACTGGCGCAGGTTCGCTTCGAATTGTTCACCGTCGAAGCGCGTGAGGAAATGCTGCGCTTTAGCCAGATGGTGATGTTCGGGGCCTTCGCGATCACGTTGTTGAGCTTCGCCTTGATTTTTCTGGCTATCTTTCTTACGGTACTCTTCTGGGATACGCATCGTTTGCTGGCGTTGGGCGTTTTTACGGCCGTTTTTCTTTGTGGTGGGTTGGTTCTGTCTGCGTTGGCCTGGGCACGATTCAAGGAAGGCGCGCGCATGTTTTCCGGCACCCGTGGGGAGTTGCAACTCGATCAGGAGCGCCTTCGTTCATGAGCCAGAGATCCGAGCTTGCAGAGCGGCGAGCGCAACTCAGACTGCGTTCGGCGCAGTTGCGCGAGCAGGTGAGTCACCAGATGCACGTCACGCAACCCATTTTCAGGGCCGCCGATCGGGTGCGCGAAGGGGCTTCCTGGGTGAAGTCGAACCCGGCCATCATTCTTTTGGCGGGTGCGGCGGTGCTGGGGGCTGTGGCGGCACGGCCCAAGGCTGTTGTGGGGCTTGGCTTGCGCGCTTGGACGGGCTGGCAAATGTTTCAGCGTGTGCGCCCCATAGCCAACGCGTTTTTGCGCCAATTTCGGTAATTTGCCTTCCAGGATCATGACAACCGAGGCGCCCGCAGAGCAGCACGCCTACAAGGTTCCTCAATCGGTCCTGGTGGTCATATACACCCCGGCGCTCGACATTCTGTTGATTCGCCGTGCCGATACTGACGTTGAATTTTGGCAATCTGTCACAGGCAGCAAAGATACCGAAAGCGAATCTTTTACAGAAACCGCGGTACGCGAGGTCTTCGAGGAGACCGGCATAGATGCAAGCGGGCCTTCGTGCCAGCTCCAGGATTGGGAACTCCAGAACGTCTACGATATCTATCCACGTTGGCGACATCGTTACGCCCCCGGTGTGGTGCTTAACACAGAGCAGGTTTTCGGCCTGCAGGTCAGAGCTGATGTGACTATTCGGCTCAATCCGCGCGAGCACACTGATTTTCTCTGGTTGCCTTGGCCGGCAGCCGCCGACCGTTGTTTTTCCCCGTCCAATGCGGAAGCCTGTTTATTGCTCCCCAGATTTGTTCGTTAGGTGATCATGTCTGCTGAACCTACTGACAGCGACAGCCTGGATGTGCTGCGCGTGGCCACCTACAACATTCACAAGGGTGTGCAGGGCATCGGTCCTGCCCGGCGCCTGGAGATTCACAACCTCGCACTAGCTGTTGACACCCTCGATGCCGACATCGTCTGTCTGCAGGAAGTGCGCATGGAAAACCGGCGAGAAGCTGACTATTTTTCCCTTTGGCCGAGTGTGCCCCAAGCCGAGTTTCTTGCGCCTGAAGGGTATGAGGCGGTCTACCGAACCAATGCCGTGACTCGCCACGGCGAGCATGGCAACGCTTTGCTTTCGCGCTGGCCGATCGTCGGACATCGGCATGAAGACATGTCTGATCACCGCTTCGAGCAGCGCGGCCTGCTGCATGCAGAGATCCAGGTGGGCGAGGTTTGCGTGCACGCGATTGTGGTGCATTTCGGCTTGATTCCGGCCAGCCGCATCCGCCAGACGGCGCAGCTACAGCGCTACATTGCGCGGGAGGTGCCTCCAGACGCCCCGGTAATCGTCGCGGGGGACTTCAACGACTGGGGAACTCAGGTTCGCAAGCTCCTGCGTGCCGAGGCGTTGCATTCTTTTGAAGGGCCCCGCACGTATACCTACCCATCGCGCCTGCCGGTGGCGCAACTCGATCACATTTACGCTCGTGGAATGCAGCCGTTGAGCCTCGCTGCGCCTCGCGGAAGAGCATGGAGCCGTATGTCGGACCATTTGCCGCTGATAGCCGAATTTAAAATGCATCCCGGTCAATGAGCGCCGGGCTGTCTCCTTCACCCCGCAAGCCCAAGTACTGGGCGTTCGCTGTTAGTATGTCAGGTAGTCATGAAATCATTGCCTGAACTTTCATCTGCCGGTGCCGACGACGATGCCGGCACCCCCGTCTCAGTGAAGATCCGCGAGCGGCTGCGTGCCGCCCGCAAGCGCTTCAATGCCAACGACAATATTGCGGAGTTCATCGAACCCGGTGAACTGGAGGCCTTGCTGGACGAAGTCGAGCAAAAGATGCAGGGCGTCCTCGACAGCTTGGTGATCGACACCAAGGGCGACCACAACACCGCCAACACCGCACGACGGGTCGCCAAGATGTACCTTAATGAGGTCTTCAAGGGTCGGTACGTCGAAAGTCCGTCCATCACCGAGTTTCCGAACGCCGAAGCGCTGAACGAGCTGATGATAGTGGGCCCGATCACCGTTCGTTCTGCTTGTAGCCACCACTTCTGCCCGGTCATGGGCAAGTTGTGGATCGGTGTCATGCCCAACGAACGCACCAACGTGATCGGCCTTTCCAAATACGCGCGCCTGGCCGAATGGATCATGGGCCGCCCGCAGATTCAGGAAGAGGCCGTGGTGCAGCTGGCCGACCTGATTCAGACGAAAACCAAGCCTGATGGCCTGGCAATTGTCATGCAAGCCACGCACTATTGCATGGCCTGGCGTGGCGTCAAGGACATGGACAGCAAAATGATCAACTCGGTCATGCGGGGCGTGTTCCTCAAGGATATGAACCTGCGGCGCGAATTCCTGGCGCTCATTCCCAGATAAGGTTGACTTCATGCTCGTCCGATTGCTTTATGCCAGCCGTGCAGTAGACACTACCCCGGCAGCCGTTGATGGTATTTGCACCAGCGCCAGGCAGCACAACGCCGACCACGGCGTCACTGGCGTGCTTGTCTACGGTGGTGGAGTCTTCATGCAGGCGCTTGAAGGCGGGAGGCAAATTATTAGCGACCTGTACGGCGTGATCCAGCGCGATCCGCGCCACAAGGACGTCGTGCTGCTGCACTACGAGGAAATCACCGAGCGCCGGTTCGGTGGCTGGACCATGGGCTTGGTCGACACCAGCCGAATTAACCCGAGCACGCTCCTCAAGTACAGCGAACAGGCAGAGCTCAATCCTTATGCCGTCTCAGGCAAGGTTTCCTTGGCGTTGATCGAGGAACTGATGGCGACCGCAAGCGTCGTGGGGCATGTGTAGGCGCTACAACGACTTGAGTTACTGACGAATCCTCACCGGCCCTTTCACGGCGCCGTCGTCACCCCCGGATCGCCGGCCGCCGGATCGCCGGCCGCCGCGAAGGCGGGGAGGCCGTGCGTCCTTAGCTGGCCGCGGTCTCTCCTCACTTACCACCGCCGACTCAAATCAAAAGTGCCGGCGCGCAGGCAGTCATGGGCTCAGACCTTGCCTGAGGCTGCAAAGCTTTGATCGCCTCGCCCTCCGTCCGATACAAATTCAGCAGTGAATGCGCATCAAGCGCGCCTGCTGCCTTCAGCACATTTTCAGCCGGCAATTTCAAGCCGCTGATATGCAGGCTGATGCCGTGCGCATGTAAGGTCCGAAGGAGCCTCATGAATACCTCTGCTCCCGTAGCATCAATGCGGTTGATCGGCTGCGCGAACAAGCACACGTGCCGTGTGTCCCGGTGCTCCGCCAAGTATTCCCCCACGGTGCGCTCGAACTGACTGGCCGCCGCAAAATCCAGCGGCGCATCCATGCGCAGCGCGTAGGTGTGCGGAGCCAAGGGGGTAACTGCCAGAGGTTGCGGTCGCGAAGGCTGCCGTCCGGATGCAGTCCGACCTCAATGATGCGAGGGTGCAAGTGCTGATATAGAAAAAGCGACAGCATCATCAGCACGCCCGCCAGCACGCCCCAGTAAAGGGCGGGTGCCGCCACAATTGTGATCACGAAGGTTAGTGCCGAGATCACGGTTTCAACACGCGATATGCGCCAAAGACGGCTGAACTCGCGTGGCTTGAGAAGTCCGACCACGGCTGCCACCACGATGGCCGCAAGCACCGGTTGGGGCACATAGCGCAGGACCGGTGTAAAGGTGAGAAGCGCGATCAGTACGACCACCACGGAGAATACCGTAGCCCAGCCTGATTCAGCTCCCGCGTACAGATTGAGCGCCGAACGTGAAAATGACGAGCTAGTGGGAAAAGCCCCGGAAAAACCAGAGACGATCTTGCCTAGCCCCTGACCGACCAGGTCCTGATCCTGATCCCAGCGCTCTCCCTTGCGCTCGCTGTCCACCTTGGCGCTGGAGGCAGTCTCCAGAAAGCTGACCAGTGTGATGATCAGCACTGGCATGACCAATTGGCCCAGAGTGGCCCAGCCCGGCCAGCCGGGTATGTAGATCGAAGGCAGGCCGCTTGGCAAAGGGCCTACGACCCGTCCTCCCGAGGCCTCGAATTGCGTGAGGTAGCTCAACGCCGCCGCGGCGATGACGACCACCAGCACCGTCGGGAAGGCTGGCCGCCACTTTCGAGCGCCCATGAGCAGTGCGAGTACAAGCAAGCCGTAAATCGCGGAAAGACCATGCCAGTTTTCCAGTTGCCAGCCGCCCTGCAGGCCCAGCAGTGCGGGCAATTGCGAGGTAATAATCAGCACGGCCGCAGCCTGCGTGAAGGCCATTAGTACGGGCGCGTTCACAAGGTTGAGCAACCAGCCAAAGCGTACAAACCCCAAAATTACCTGCAGCACGCCAGACAGCAAAGCCAACCACACTGCCAACTCAACCCAGCGCGCGCTTCCGGGCTCTGCGATTCCAATCAGAGAGGCATAGATCAGCAGTGCACTGAGTGCTGTCGGCCCCACAGACAGCCGGGCGGAAGCTGAGAAGAGCGCGGCGATCAGCGCCGGTAACATGGATGCATAAATCCCCGTTACCAGAGGCATTCCGGCCAGTGCGGCGTACGCTACCCCTTGCGGGATAACCATCAGGCCCACGGTGAGGCCGGCCATGGCCTCCCCTCGAAGCAGAGCTCCGCTGGGGCGCGGCCAACGCAGGAAAGGAAAGAGGCGGGCGAGGCGAGGGAGCATGGGCATAGCTATACATTCAAGCCCCGCTGCCGTAGGTTGCAGGGCTGGGCGCTAAGAAGCGCCAGAGCTGAATGTACACAAACCTGATGCCGCTCCTCTCAGAACGCTAACCTACTCACAAATATCCGGTACTCAAACACCATGCGACCGGAAAAACAGGAACTCACGTGGTGCTAAATTACGAATAGTGTGCTCAGAGGAGGCAGACGGGCACCCCTCCTTCGGTGCTTCAGCGGCGGCGGCGGCCCAGCAGCATGGCCAGCACAGCGCCGGCGGCCGCTGCGATAGCCATCGATTTCATGGGCTGCTCTGACACATAGGCACAGGTTTTGTCGGCCGCCGTGTTGAGCTTTTCGCGCGCTTGTGCTGACCTTTCAGCATAAGCGGCCCGACCATGCTCGGCCATGTTCTGGACACGTCCAGAGATGGCGTCGATGGCAGGTTTGATGTCCTCCCGCAGCGTGCGCACCTTGACATCCGCTTTGTCTAGCGCCTCGTTGGCCAGCGTTCGTACAGAATCCACGGTGCTTTCAGCCTTGCTGGCAATTTTGCTGGTCGCGTCGTTCGCTGTCTCGGCCATTTTTTCTACTGCACTAAGCTTGCTGTCACCCATTTGGAAGTCCTTTCATCAACAGTCTTTTGTGTCTTCACCATGCTGTGCAAAAGCAGCTATGACTTGGGTTTTACTTTACCGGTCGATTGGCTCGGGCGGGCTCAGTCGGGGACGCCGCCGGATGTCGGCGTAGTTGCATCACCCGTGTAGGAATTGACTGACATAGCGCCGGTGGCGATGGCCAGCTCGCTTTGAACGCGAGCGTGGCGGCGAGGTATCGTGCCGGTAATGCGGGTGCCGCGGCCAGCCCCGGAATTGATGTCCAGGCGGCCCCCTGCAGCTTCCACGCGGTGGCGCATGCCTTCGAGCCCATGAGACGACGCGGGAAGCGTACCGGGATCAAAACCGCGTCCGTCGTCTGCGATCATGACTTCGGCGTGGTACACATAGTTCTTCAAAATAATGCGAATGTGCTTCGCTTGCGCATACTTTCCGATGTTCGTAAGCGCCTCCTGGACCATGCGGTAGATTGTCAGTTCGGAAGCGCTGTCAAGATCGACTGGTTCCAGAGCGGTCTCGACAGGAATGTTGGAGCGGTCGGCAAACTCGCGTGCCAGAATTTCCAGCGAGGCCACCAGTCCGAGGTTTGAAAGCGAGGACGGTCGCAAGTCCTCGATGATCCGGCGCTTCAGGGCAATGCCCTGGTTCAGGGTTTCGTTCAGATGCTTCAGCCGCTCTCCCAGATCCGCTGCGTCCGGCGGCAGGCGTGACTTGAGCCGAGCTACATCCAGCTTGGCCGCCGTCAGCAAGGCTCCCAACTCATCGTGCAGTTCGCGCGCCAAGTGCGCGCGTTCTTCTTCGACGGCCTGCTGTAAGTGGGTGGCCAGCTGAGTCAGGCGGGCGGTGCGTTCACGCACCTGCGACTCAAGTGCGTCGCGATCTGCCTCAAGAGAGCTTTTTTGCTTTTCGCTCTCGAGTTGAGATCTTCTGATCTGGTTCACGTACAAGAAGAACGCCAGCAAGGCCGCCATCAGGCCCGTTGCCACACCGAAGCGCGAGACATTCAACAAGTGCTGCAGCTCAACGCGCCGATTCCCGATTTGCGCATCGGTTCGGGCCAGCAATGCAGTGCCCTGCGCATGAAATGCCGCCATTTGCTCCATTCCTACATCGCTGTTGACGACGAAGTTCACCACTTCAGGCCGGTCGTTCTCACGCATGCGTATGGTCAGCGCCATCTCGGCGAGTTTTTGCACCATGAAGTTGCGGAAGTTCACCATGGCGTCCGATTGGGATATGGCCAGGCTATTTGCTTCCAGCGATTTTCGCTGGGCCTCGAGGTCTCTCAGCGCGCGCTCGTACAACTCCAGGTAACGGCGGTCTCCTGTCATGATGTAGCCACGCTGGTTCGACTCGGCTTCGGTGAGTGTGCGCACCAGGCCGTCAATGTCCATTCGCACCCTATGGGTCTGCTCTATACCGTCCATCAAATCGATGGTGCGTCGATGCGTGCCCTCGTTGATGAGCACCAAGGTCAGCGCGCAGATGGCAGCTATAAGCAGGGCCAATCGCAGCACGCCTATCGAATGTCGTTTGCGAGCGATGGAATCTAGTTCGGTTTGGAACATGGAACTCCCAGGGAAGAGCTTTAAATTTTGTGACTCAACTAGAATGATTGAGGAATCAAGCTCAGTTGACCAAAACCATCTAGCAAAGGCCTGCCGTGATCAGAATTGGAATTGTCGATGACCACGCGATCGTGCGCTCCGGACTCAGGCAGTTCTTCTCGGAGCATGTCGATCTCCGGGTGGCCGGTGAGGCCTCTAGCGGCCGGGAGGCCATCGACCTCGTGCGGACGACCGAGTTGGATGTGCTGGTTATGGATCTTTCCATGCCCGGCCAGAGTGGCTTGGACGCGCTCGCCATGATCCGTGCCAAGGCGCCAGATGTTGGCATCCTGATTCTCTCGGGCTACCCCGAAGAGCACTACGCGATGAACATGATTCGTCAGGGCGCAAGCGGCTACTTGAACAAGGAGTGCGAGCCTTCGGAAATTGTCGAGGCGATACGGACTATCGCGCTCGGCAAACGCTACATTACCGCTTCGGTGGCCGAACTGCTGGCACAGCAACTCAACCGAAAGTCCGACGCGCCACCGCATGAGCAGTTGTCGGAGCGCGAGTTCCAGGTGTTCCTGAAACTGGCCAAGGGTGAAACGGCCGGCGCCATAGCCGAGTCTCTCTCGCTCAGCGTCAAGACTGTAAGCACCTACCGCACGCGCCTCATGGAAAAAATGAGCCTGAGCTCCAACAGCGACCTCACCTACTACGCTCTGAAAAACAAGTTGATTGATTGATTCAGGAGGCATGGCTGGCAGGCCCCTGAGTGGCCTCACAGCCCGTCGCACATCAATTGACTCCGCGCGCATCGTTCAGGCCGATGCAGAAGTCAATCAAGGCATCAATGTCGGTGGATTTGTCGAACACCGCATCAACGCCTAACTGGTGGCAACGATTACGAATGTCTGGCGTGGCGTAGTTGGTCAGCACCACGACTCTTTGGCCAGGGGCTCGTTGCCGACAGGCTTCTATGACGCCCAAGCCGCTTCCTTGCTTCAGGAACAGATCCACGATGGCGAGATCCCAATTGGCGCTGTGATCTTGCAGCCACTCTGAACCCTGCTGCTCGGTTTCAGAAAAACCTACGGTTTCAACGCCAGCCAACTCCTCGAGCGTACCAATCAGGTTCTCGCGGATGGTGGGGTTGTCTTCAACAATATACGTGCGCACAAGCGGGCTGCCGAAAATGAAATGAATACAAATGACGTCGCAGAGGAGAGCTGAGTCTCAGCAAAGCTGAGGTTCAATATACGTGGAAAAGGGACATTAGTCTGACAGCAGCCATTGCTTGCGCGTGTAGGAATGCGCTGACACTATTGATTCACTGCTGTCGCACCCGTGGAGCGGGTATAAGCCGGCACTCAAGGCCGGCAGGCGCTCGCTTACCTGTGGGCGCAAACCGGGCAGGAGGCGTCGCGCTGCAATTGCACTTCGTTGAATTCAGCGTGGAGCGCATTGATCAGCAGCAAGCGGCCCATCAGGGGGAGCCGATTCCGCAGAGAATTTTCAGCGCTTCGCTGGCCTGTAGCGTACCCACCATGCCGACGATGGGCGCAAACACGCCCATGGTGGAACAGCGCACTTCTTCAACGAGCTGCGTCGGGGGGAACACGCATGCATAGCAGGGGGAGGTCTCATCGCGCAGGTCGTACACGGATAGCTGCCCGTCAAAGCGTATGGCCGCGCCAGCCACCAGCGGTTTGCCGGTGGCCACACAGGCATGATTGAGGGCCTGCCGCGTGGCGAAGTTGTCCGTGCAGTCAAGGGCAATGTCGGCCCGCTTCATCAGCTCGACCAGTTGCTCGGCACCGACACGCTGGTCCACCGTCTCCACAATCACGTCCGGGTTGAGGGCCGCAATGGCTTGACGGGCAGAGTCGACCTTTGGTTGCCCCACGCGCGCTTCCGTGTGCATGATCTGGCGTTGCAGGTTCGTCAGATCCACCTCGTCGTCATCGATGATCGTCAGCCGCCCGACCCCAGCGCTGGCGAGATACAGCGCCACCGGAGACCCGAGGCCGCCGGCTCCAAGGATCAGTGCGTGCGCATCCAGTAGCTTCTGCTGGCCCTCAATGCCGAGTTCATCGAGCAGCAGATGGCGCGAATACCGCAGCAACTGCCGGTCATTCATGGGTTGGGTCTCGGGTTCTACTCAGTCTTGGGCTCATCCTTGCGCTCGACCAGTGTCTTGCTTACCTTGACGGGCTCGCCTTTCAACTGAGCCAGAGCCTGGCGCAGGGGGAAGTCCTTATCGCTTCCGTACTCGGGCAGGCGGCGTTCGGAAGCGGGTTTGCGCGACTCTTCTTCCAGGCGCTTGAGCGCTTGCTCACGCTCTTTTTCCAGGGCGGGATCGGGTTTTTCGGTCTTCTCGCCGCCCATCAGGTGCTTTTGCAGATCGGCTTCGCGCGTGCGTAGCGCGGCAAACGGGCTGCCCTCGGCGGTTTCGTCGATCATGATGTCGGGCACGATACCCTTGGCCTGGATGGTTTTGCCGCTGGGCGTGTAATAGCGCGCGGTGGTGATCTTCAGGGCAGTGTCGGGGCCCAGCGGACGCACAGTCTGCACCGAGCCCTTGCCGAAGGTCTGATTGCCCATGATGGTGGCGCGCTTGTGGTCTTGCAAGGCGCCCGCGACGATTTCACTCGCGGAGGCAGAACCCTCATTCACCAGCACCACCAGGGGAACGCTCTTGATCGCAGCCGGCAACCGCTTGAGCGGATCGGAGGCGCGGCGGCGCAGGTAATCCTCGGGGCGAGCCTTGTAGATCGACTTGCTTTCCTCAATCTGGCCGTTGGTGGAAACCACGGTGACATTCTCGGGCAGGAAGGCGGCAGAAATGGCCACCGCGGCATCGAGCAGACCGCCCGGGTCATTGCGCAGATCAAGCACCATACCCTTCAGATTTGGCTCTTTGCGGTAGATGTCTTCCACCTTGGTGACAAAATCCTCCACGGTGCGTTCCTGGAACTGAGACAGGCGCACCCACGCGTAACCAGGCTCAACCACCTTGGACTTCACCGACTGGGTGCGAATTTCCTCGCGCGTGATGGTGACCGGGAATGTGCGGCTCTCGTCCTTGCGGAAGATGGTGAGCAGCACCTTGGTGTTGGGCTCGCCGCGCATGCGCTTGACCGCGTCATTCATGGTCAGGCCCTTGACGGCGGTGTCATCAATCTTGGTGATCAGATCGCCTGGCTTGAGGCCGGCGCGATCAGCCGGAGATCCCTCTATGGGCGAAACGATCCGGATCAGGCCGTCTTCCTGTGTAATCTCGATGCCGACACCCACAAAGCGCCCGCTGGTTCCTTCACGGAATTCCTTGAACGACTTCTTGTCGAAATACTGCGAATGCGGGTCGAGGCTGGAGACCATGCCGGAAATCGCATCGGTGATGAGCTTTTTCTCGTCTACCGGCTCGACATAATCGCTTTTGATCATGCCGAACACTGCTGCCAACTGCTGAAGTTCTTCCAGGGGCAAAGGGGCCAGCGTGCCGCGTGCCACAGTCTGCAGAGAGACGGTGGCCATGGCTCCTGCCAGGGCACCAGCGGCGACCCAGCCGACAATTTTGACTTTTTGACTCATGGCTTTGCGGTTCCTAGATGGGCATCCTGATGCCCGCGTCCAATATACATGCTCGCCTGCGTTCGGTTCAGCAGTGCGTTGCTTAGTTCCGCTGTTTTACTGAAGTATTTTTTAATTCTCACACGCCACCTTCGCGCTCCGGTCGGAATCACAGCC
Organism: Ottowia caeni; assembly: GCF_050821495.1. Classification (GTDB taxonomy): domain Bacteria; phylum Pseudomonadota; class Gammaproteobacteria; order Burkholderiales; family Burkholderiaceae_C; genus Ottowia; species Ottowia caeni. The sequence goes on from NZ_CP151080.1 coordinate 1,130,444, forward strand.
CCAACCTCCGGCGCAGGTGGCGTGCCTGAATTCTTCAGGCTTTGCCTTGGCTGGCGACTGCGGCGGCAGCCTTGGCGATCGCGTCGGCGTCGCCAAGGTAGTAGTGGCGAATTGGCTTGAGCTGAGCATCCAGCTCGTAGACCAAAGGAATGCCGTTGGGAATGTTCAGGCCCACAATTTCCGACTCGGAGATGTTGTCCAGGTATTTCACCAGGGCGCGGATCGAGTTGCCATGAGCCGATACCACCAGGCGCTTGCCTGCCAGAATGGCCGGCGCCATGGATTCGTTCCAGAAGGGCAGAACTCTGGCCACCGTGTCTTTGAGGCACTCGGTCAGAGGGATTTCCTCGGGCTTCAGCTTGGCGTAGCGCGCATCGCCGCGTTCGCTGCGGGAGTCGGTAGGCTCCAGGGCTGGGGGGTGTGTCGTAGCTGCGCCGCCACACGAGCACCTGCTCATCGCCATACTCCTTGGCGGTCTCTGCCTTGTTCAGCCCTTGCAAGGCGCCGTAGTGGCGCTCGTTCAGGCGCCAGTTCTTGACGGTCGGCAGCCAGGCGCGGTCCATCTCGTCGAGGGCGTGCCACAGGGTGTGGATGGCGCGCTTGAGAACGCTGGTGTAGGCGACGTCGAATTCATAACCTTCCGCCTTGAGCAGGCGGCCAGCCTGCTTGGCTTGCTCTACGCCGGTTGGCGTCAGATCGACGTCGGTCCAGCCGGTGAAGCGGTTTTCAAGGTTCCAGGTGGATTCGCCGTGGCGGATCAGAACGAGCTTGTACATGGGGAAAAGGCGGTCTGAAAGTGGAGATTAACCTGACATTCTAGAATCCCTATTCAGCTAGCCGTTTTTTTGAGGTCGCTTTTGTCTTTGGAAAGTCCAGAGACAGCAGCGCCCCGTCGGGATAGCGTGGATTTTCGAGAAGGAAAAGACAAGTGGATTTTGTAATGGCAAACTGGGCGCTGATATTGCTGGCGCTGGTCTCGGGCGGCATGTTGGCGTGGCCCCGGCTTTCGGGCGGGGGTGGCGCAGGTGCGTTGACGCCGGCCGCTGCGGTTCAATTGATCAACCGCGAGAAAGCGGTAGTGGTTGATGTGTGCGAGCCAGATGAGTACGCTGCCGGCCATGTGGTGGGTGCCAAGAGCATTCCGCTGGCTGAGCTGGAAGCCAAATTGCCGGGCGCGGTCAAGAACAAGGCACTGCCGGTCATTCTGGTCTGCGCTTCGGGCATGCGTTCGACTCGCGCCGTAGGCATTGCCAGGAAGCTCGGCTACGAGCAGGCCCAATCGCTTGGCGGGGGTCTCAAGGCTTGGCGCGAGGCAAATCTCCCGGTAACAAAATGAGTTTCCTGGAACGTGCGTGCACTGTCACGCAAGAATCGAGTGCGTGCAGTCAGGCGTCCCGCCGCGGCAAGCTTCGAGCAGGCATAGTGGCGGTATGCCTGGGTTTGTTGGGTGCTTCGTGGGCGGTGGCGCAGCCGCCTGAAAGGGTTAAGGTCATGTCGAAGGTCAAGATGTATTCAACGGGCACGTGCCCTTATTGCATTCGTGCCAAGCAGATTCTCAAGAGCAAGGGCGTGGCCGACATCGAGGAAATTCGCGTCGATCTTGATCCGGCCCAGCGCAACACCATGATGCAGATTACCGGCCGCCGCACGGTGCCGCAGATCTTCATTGGCTCCACGCACGTGGGCGGACACGATGATCTGGTCGCGCTGGATGGGCGCGGGGGGCTCGATCCCTTGCTGGCTGGTGGCCACTGAGTAGGGAGCCGTCTTCGAGTGCTGTGAACACGCTCTGAGATAATGCTTTTTCGTGCTCCGGCTTCAGGGGCATGCCTTCCTAAGTCGGCGCCGCCAGCGGCTTTTGCAGCGGCGCATTTTTCGCAAGTAGAACCGAGAATTCCTATGGCTGATCCTGTTTTCAATATCCAGCGCGTTTACCTCAAAGAGGCTTCCCTGGAACAGCCCAACTCCCCCGCCATCCTGCTGGAGGCCGAGCAGCCGGCGGTAGAGATCAACCTGGGTGTCAACGCAGAAAACGTGACCGACGGCATTTTTGAGATCACCGTCACCGCCACCGTGCAGACCAAGATCCAGGACAAGACGGTATTTCTGGTCGAATGCAAGCAGGCCGGCATTTTCGAAATCCGCGACATTCCTGAAGAGCAGATGGGCGCTGTGGTGGGTATTGCTTGCCCGCAAATCGTCTACCCCTACCTGCGCGGCAACGTGGCTGACTTGATCACCCGGGCTGGCTTCCCGCCTGTGCACCTGGCCGAGATCAATTTCCAGGCCATGTACGAGCAGCAGCAAAGCGGTAACACTGCGGTCACCACGCAGTAAACCTGTACGGCGGAGCTGTCGGTTCTTGCGCATTAAGCTATGAAAATTATAGTAATCGGCGCAGGCGCCTTCGGCACGGCCATGGCCGTGAGCGCCTGCCGGCATCCGGCAGGCCACACGGTGGAGCTCTGGGCACGCGAGCAGGTCCAGGCTCAGGTGCTGCTGGCAGAACGCCAGAACCTACGCTACTTGCCGGGCATTCCACTGCCTCAAGAATTGGTGCTGCGTGGCGGTGCCACCGAAGCGCTGGCGGCACAGAGCGGCTGGGTTGATCTGTTCATTGTGGCCACCCCGGTGGCGGGTCTGCGCCAGGTGCTGACTTCGCTTCGGGGTACCCGTGCTTCCGTGGCCTGGTTATGCAAGGGGTTCGAGACGGCGCAAGATGCGGCTGCGCCGCAATGCCTGGGCCTGCTGCCCCACGAGGTGCAGCGGCAGGTGGCGCCCGAGATGCTGGCGGGCTCGCTCAGCGGCCCCAGTTTCGCCCAGGAGGTCGCTCGTGGGCAGCCCACCGCGTTGGTGGCCGCGAGCCGCTACGCAGAGGTGCGTGACACCCTGGTGGCGGCTTTTCATGGTCAGACCTTGCGCGTTTATGCCAACGACGATCTCGTGGGTGTGGAAGTCGGAGGGGCTGTCAAGAACGTCCTGGCCATCGCGACCGGTCTGGCCGACGGCATGAACCTCGGACTGAACGCACGTGCCGCGCTCATTACGCGGGGTTTGACCGAGATGTCGCGGCTGGGTCAAGCATTGGGCGGACGTGCCGAGACTTTCATGGGCCTTTCCGGTCTGGGTGATCTCGTGCTGACCACGACGGGCGATCTGAGCCGAAACCGCAAGGTCGGGCTGCTTCTGGCGGAGGGTAAAACCCTTGCCCAGGCCGTTGACTCTTTGGGGCACGTGGCGGAAGGCGTTTACAGCGCCCACACCGTGCTGCAGCGAGCGCATCATCTGGGCGTCGAAATGCCTATCACCGAATGCGTGGTCGCCCTCCTGAATGGCCGGCTCAAGCCCGTGGAAGCCGTTGCGGCCCTGATGGGGCGCGACCCCAAGGGCGAGTTGCTTTAGCCTAGATCCGGTTGGACGCGCCCGAACAGGTCGTCATCGGGTGCGCTGGCAAGGGTTTGAGCCGCGGCTCCGAGGGCGCCTGCGCGCCCTCGGACGGCTCAAACATGCCCAGCCTCTGGCTGGGTTGCGCCCTGCCAGGGTGAGGACGCGGCAGGCTCGTGCCTGCAAGAACGAGCAACGCCGCCAGCGTGCCCGAGGGCGGCCTGTTCGGGAGCGTAGCGCTCTCACCAAATGGGTGAGCGTTATCGGAGCATAGAAATCGAGTGTTCATGCGGCTTTCCTGAAGATTGCAAGCGGTCAGCCGGATCTAGGCTTAGCGCCCCTTGCGCCACTCGGGCACCTGCCGATCTGGGGCTTTGATGCCATCACCCTGGACGCGCCCGCTCTTGTAGAGCGAGGATGCACGTATCAACGGGTCGGATCAAGGCGAGTCTCTCGGGTGCTTACGTTTGGCTTTTTTCTAGCCCCGCCTCAGCATGCGGGTTGTAAGTTAAACGTTTTCATCGCATTGCACAATAGCGGGTTATCCCAAAGGAATATCTGGTTCAAATGAGTACCCTCGCTATCGTTCTGTCTCTGCTGCTTTTGATGTACTTTGCCTACCGCGGCTACACCGTGCTGCTTCTGGCGCCCATTATGGCTGCTTTGGCGGTGCTGTTGTCGGGCGAGGTTGCCCAGATGCTGCCGATCTACACGGACACCTTCATGCGCGCATTAGGCAACTACATGCTCGCATTTTTCCCGATATTCCTGCTGGGTGCGTTGTTCGGCCAGTTGATGGCCGACTCAGGTGCCGCAACGACGATAGCCCAGTGGATCGAACGCACCCTGGGCAGCAAGCATGCGATCCTGACGGTGGTGTTGGCCTGCGGTGTCCTGACCTATGGCGGCGTTTCGCTCTTTGTGGTGGCCTTTGCCATTTACCCCATCGCCAAGACACTATTTCGCGATGCCGACATTCCCAAGCGCCTGGTGGCGCCAGCCATCGCACTCGGCTCCTTCACATTCACCATGACGGCGCTGCCCGGCACGCCTTCCATTCAGAACGCGATTCCTATCCCGTACTTTGGTACCAACACCTTTTCGGCCCCAGGCTTGGGACTGATCGGCGGTTTGATCATGTTTACATTGGGCATGCTGTGGCTGGGCTGGAGCGAAAAAAGGCCCGCGTAGCCGGTGAAGGCTACGGAGATCACGACGATTCGGATGCAGCCCCTCGCGGCATGGTTGGCGAGGCAGACATGAGCGGCGACGCCAGCCGAACCATGCCACTCGTCCTGGCGCTGCTGCCCCTAGTGCTGGTGATTGGCATCAATGCATTATTTACCTACGGCGTCTTTCCGGGCATGGATTGGGGATTCCTCAAAGAGCGTTTTCCCAACATGGATCCCACCAAGCAGACAGGCATTTGGGCGTTGATTATTGCCCTCGCCACTTCGATCATCGTACTGCTGCTGGTGGGTATCGGTCGGTGGGGCAATTTGCAGCAAAGCATCAACAAGGGCGTGCTGGGCTCCATGCTGCCCATTTTCAACACCGCCTCGGAAGTCGGCTATGGGGCTGTCATTGCTGGCCTGGCGGGTTTTGCGATCATTCGTGATGCCGTACTGAATGTGTCAGACAACCCGCTCATTTCGGAAGCGGTGGCCATGAACGTGCTGGCCGGTATCACCGGCTCGTCTTCGGGTGGATTGTCGATTGCATTGCAAACGCTGGGAGCGGACTATCTGCGCATGGCCAACGATGCCGGCATCAGCCCTGATCTGCTGCACCGCGTCGCGGTGATGTCGGCGGGGGTATTTGATTCGTTGCCGCACTGCGGAGCCGTCATTACCCTGCTGTCCATCTGCAAGCTCACCCACAAGCAGTCCTACCTGAATCTCGCCGTCATGACCATCGGAGCGCCCTTGATCGCGCTAGCCGCCGTGATCGCATTAGGTACGACGTTCGGAAGCTTCTGAAGCAGCATTGTCAGCCGCTGGCTGCGTCCCCCTTTCCAGGGGGAAGGCGCGTAAGCGCCTCAGGTACTGCACCCCAATTTACACGACGGTGGTGCTTACCACCCCGCATAAGTCACTCCAACACTCGAGAGGCCGCGGAGCAGGCCATCCGCAGGCAGCCGCGGAGCTGGCTTTGCCAGGCCGCTGGCTGCGTCCCCCCTTCTAGGGGGGAAGGCGCGTAAGCGCCTCAGGGGGTAACTCCGATCTATAAGCCAATCGGACGTAAATAGGCGCAAAAGCCTCAGCTTGCGTCACCTCGACCAGCGTTTCCTTGCACAACTCAAGCAGCGCCAGCAGCGTGACCACCAGCACCGGTGACCCCTGGCTTGGGTCAAACAGGTCTTCAAAGGGCGCGAAGCGGCGGCCACGGAGCTTTTTCAGCACCAGGCTCATATATTCGCGCACACTCAGTTCTTCGCGGCTGATCTTGTGGTGAGCCACCAGCTTGGCGCGCCCCATGATGTCTCGCCAAGCGGCCTGGAGGTCGGCCAGCTCCACGTCGGGAAAGCGCGGGGTGAGGCTTTGCTCCACATACACCTGCGCCTTCAGGAAGTCTCGGCCAAACTGCGGCACCTCTGACAGGCGCGCGGCGGCAAGCTTCATGCGCTCGTATTCGAGCAGGCGGCGCACCAGCTCGGCGCGTGGATCTTCAGGTTCCTGCCCTTCGGCTACCTTGCGCGGTGGCAGCAGCATGCGCGACTTGATCTCGATCAGCATGGCCGCCATCAGGAGGTATTCGGCAGCGAGTTCCAGGTTGCGGCCACGGATTTCGTCCACATAGCTCAGGTACTGCCGCGTCACGGCCGCCATGGGGATGTCCAGGATGTTGAAGTTCTGCTTGCGGATCAGGTAGAGCAGCAGATCCAGCGGGCCTTCGAAGGCTTCGAGGAAAATCTCCAGTGCATCGGGCGGAATGTACAAATCCTGCGGCAGCGCGAACAGTGGCTCGCCGTACAGCCTTGCGACTGCCACGTGGTCGATCACATCAGGCTGTGCCACTTCTTCAGCCGGCGCAATGGCCAGGAGATCGGCAGGATCGTCGGCCGGTGGCATGCTTGCGGCGGCTGTAGGTGTTATCGGTCGAGGGGGCGGTCTGATAGACGTAGGGCTGCTGCGGCACGCGAGCGGCGCGAAATTCCGCCTGCAGGTCGCGATCAATCTGGCGATCCCACAACAATGCACGCCCTTGGCGCTGCGCCAGATCCAGGCCTGGCTTCTCTTGCTTGAGCTGGCTGATGAATTGAGTAACCTCGGATGTGTAGTGGGGGCGGCGGAAAATATTGGCTATGGACATAATCTAGTCAGCAGCTTGGCTGTTCTTTAACTGTCAGCTCATGCCAGCGGCATGGGCGGTATTCTCTAATTTTACCGGTACATGCCCATGCTTGGCCTTTTGCGCACACACCGTCCCCGTCGTCTCGCAATCGCCCTGCTGGCGGGCAGCTTGCTGGGCTTGGCTGCCTGCGACCCGCTGGCCATCAAGGAGCTGGAGGAGGGCGTTTCCACAGAGGCCGACGTGGTCACCCGTTTCGGCCAGCCCGAGCGCGTCTGGAACGAAGCCGGTGGTACCCGCACCTTCGAATACAACCGCCAGCCCGAGGGCACCCAAAACTACATGATCAGCATTGGCCCGGACGGCAAGATGAGCGCGCTTCGCCAGGTGCTGAATCCTGACAATTTTCGTCGTGTGCGCCCCGGCATGGGTGTCGAAGATGTCCGCCGAATGCTGGGCAAGCCTGCCAGGCAGGTTCCCTATGAGCTCAAGCGCGAGGTGGTCTGGTCCTGGCGCTTTCTGGACACCTCCGAGAACACCCAGAAAATGTTCCACGTCGTCTTCAGCCCCGACTACCGCGTGATTCGCACCGAGACAGGTGCAGACATGGACGGCCCCGATATGCGCGGAGGCGGTTGAGGCCGCTTTCTTGAGAAACAATTCCTAAACATAGCCTCGCAGCCCCTGGGGCAGCCAAGCTCCAGCTCAGAAGTCGAGCGTTCCGGAAGCGCCGCTAATGCCAAGCTGGAGCTTGGCGATCCCGCGGGGGAGATGGCTTTGCTGGGACCGCCGAGCTCCAGCTCGGCCTCGCTACCCTCGGCGAACGCCGCTATTGAGAGAGGCGCATCAGGAGGGTGACGCTGCGAGCGCTTCCGCCACCGCAGCCGCTACATCCGGCTGCAGATCGGCCGGATGTTCTTGCAACGTATGCAGTAGGCCGGTACGCCCGGCGATGTCCAGTGGCTGGTTCATCAGTCCGCTCACAATCAGGCGGACTCCGCGTTTGCGGCAGGTCGACACCAGGTTCTCTAACGCCTCGGCACCAGTAGAGTCCACGTAAATCACGTTCTTCAGATCCAGCACGAGGGTGTGCGGCGGGAGATGGTCCTCAAGTGCTTCGACCAGTTTGGTCGCCCCGAAAAAGAGAGCGCCGTACAGCCGCCAGGCCTGGACCTGGTTCTCCCGGCCAGCCAAATCGGGATACTTGGCGGCGGTGAGTTGTTCAGAGCGCGAGAGGCTGGAAATTCGGTATATGAAGGTGATGCAGGCGGCAAATATGCCGAACTGCACCGCAACCGTGAGGTCGAAAACCACAGTGAGGAAAAATACCGCCAGCAGCGTCACTCGGTAAGGCATGCGGTAGGTCCGCAGGCGCGTGAACTCGCTCCACTCGCCCATGTTCCAGGCAACGAACATCAAGATGGCCGCCAGGCACGCCAGCGGTATGGAGCCCGCGAGCGGCGCTGCAATCAGAATCACCGCCAGCAACACCACGGCATGCACCATGCCGGAGATGGGACTGGTGCCTCCGCTCTTCACATTCGTCACCGTGCGTGCAATGGTGCCGGTGGCTGGCATACCGCCAAAAAACGGCGTGATGAAGTTGGCGACGCCCTGGGCCATCAGTTCCTGGTTGGGGTCGTGCCGGTCGCCAATCATGCCGTCTGCCACGCGCGCGCAAAGCAATGACTCAATGGCTCCCAGCAACGCCAGCGTAATGGTCGGCATAAGCAGAAAGCGTGCAGACTCCCAGCTGAAACTCGGCAGTGTGAAGGCGGGCAGTGCGGCTGGAATGCCACCAAACTTGCTGCCAATGGTCTCTACCGGAAGCCCGAAGACACCCACGACCAGCGTGGCCACCACCAGCGCTACGATCGAGCCCGGAACGCTGGAGAGCTTGTCTCCTAACGGCAGTAAACGTTTCATGCGCGGAATGCGTGCAGCCCAGCGCTGCCAGCCGACGATGATCCCCAGCGAGCCCAGCGCCACGCCCAGCGCCCAGGGGTTCATCGTGTTCAAGTGGCTCCATAGTGCCCCCAGGATTCCGAAAAAATCTCCCGGCATGCTGGTAATGCGCAGCCCCAGAAAATCCTTGACCTGAGAAAGGCCGATCAGCACCGCGATGCCATTGGTGAACCCGATCACCACGGCAATGGGAATGAAGCGCACCAGCGTGCCCAGCTTGAAGAGACCCATCAGGAACAGCAGCACACCCGACAGCGCTGTGGCAATGATCAGATTGGCGACGCCATATTGCTGAACGATGCCGTAAACGATCACGATGAACGCACCCGCCGGCCCGCCAATCTGCACCCGGCTGCCGCCCAGCGCCGAAATGAGAAAGCCCGCAATGATGGCGGTGAAAATGCCCGCCTCCGGCTTGAGCCCGGAGGCGATCGCGAAAGCCATGGCCAGCGGAAGCGCCACCACGGCCACCGTCACCCCGGCAGCGACGTCTTTGGTGAGATGGGCCTTGTTGTAGTCCTGCAGGACATCCACAAGGCGCGGGCGAAACCGAGGCATTGGGAGGTTCATGTTTCTTAGCCGTTTCTAGGCTAAATGTAAACCCATCTTGCCGCTGGAACCCTCAGCGCGGCAACGAAACCGGGAGACCGGTCTCGTCCGTTGTACGGATCCATGAAGCTCAACGCACCCGCATGCCAGGCTGAGCACCCGGCCAGGGTTCCAGCACGTAAATGCCGGGGTTGTTCTTCTCGTCGCCATGGCTGGCGGCCAGCACCATGCCTTCGCTGACGCCGAACTTCATTTTGCGCGGTGCCAGGTTGGCCACCAGCACCGTCAGCTTGCCAGCCAGTTGCTCGGGTTGATAGGCGCTGGCGATGCCACTGAAGACGTTGCGTAGTTTCGGCTGCCCGTCTTCCCCGATTTCGCCGGCATCCAGCGTGAGCCGCAGCAGTTTGGTGGCGCCTTCTACCTTATCGCAGGCCACGATCTTGGCAATGCGCAGGTCAATCTTGGCGAAATCGTCGATGGTGATGGTGGGTGCCAGGGGCTCTCCGCCGGGGGCGTGTGCCGATGGCTTGGCGCTGCCGGGGGTGCCAGTCCCTTTTTCGGCCTCAGTGTTGGGCGCGAACAGGGCATCGAGCTGTTTCACGTCGACGCGCTGCATCAGGTGTTGATACTCGCCAATCTGGGCACCCACACCGAGTGGTTTCAGGACATCCGAAAAATTCTCTGGCGGCAGCATCAGGAAGAGGGCTACATCGGCCGCCAGCTTGGGCAGAACCGGCTTCAGGTAGATAGTCAGGATGCGGAAAGCCTCAATGCACACCGTGCACACATCGTGCAGGCGCGCTTCCATGCCCTCTTTCTTGGCCAACTCCCAGGGTTTGTTCTGATCTACGTAGGCGTTGACGCGGTCGGCCAGGGCCATGATCTCGCGCACTGCTTTGCCAAACTCGCGCTCGGCGTACAGGCTGGAAACCGACGGTAGCGCATCGCGTAGGTGGGAAAGCAGCGCATCTCCGTCAGCGGAAATCTCGCCCAGTTTGCCACCGAAGCGCTTGTTGATGAACCCCGCGGCGCGACTGGCGATGTTGACGTACTTGCCGATGAGGTCGCTGTTCACGCGGAGCATGAAGTCCTCGGCATTGAAGTCCAGGTCTTCGTTGCGCGCGGAAAGCTTGGCCGCCAGGTAATAGCGCAGCCACTCGGGGTTCATCCCCAGTTCCAGATACTTGAGGGGGTCAAGGCCGGTGCCCCGGCTTTTGCTCATTTTTTCCCCGTTGTTCACGGTGAGAAAACCGTGCACGAAGACGTTGTCAGGCACCTTGCGGCCGCTGAATTTCAGCATGGCGGGCCAGAACAACGTATGGAAAGTGATGATGTCCTTGCCAATGAAGTGGTATTGCTCAAGCTCCGGTTGCGCCATGTAGGCGTCGTAGCTCTCGCCCCGCTTTTGCAGCAGGTTCTTCAGGCTGGCCAGGTAGCCGATGGGGGCATCCAGCCAGACGTAGAAGTATTTGCCCGGTGCATCTGGAATTTCGATGCCGAAGTAGGGCGCATCGCGGGAGATGTCCCAGTCGCCCATCTTGGGTTTGCCGTCTTCGCCGGGGGCGATCCACTCGCGCACCTTGTTGGCGACATCGGTCTGCAGGCGGCCGTCCTGCGTCCATTGTTCCAGGAAGTCGACGCAGCGCGGATCAGACAGCTTGAAAAAGAAGTGTTCGCTGGTCTTCAGTTCGGGCTTGGCGCCAGAAAGGGCGGAATAGGGATCGATCAGTTCGGTGGGTGCGTAAACCGCGCTGCACACCTCGCAGTTGTCGCCATACTGGTCTTTGGCGTGGCAGTTGGGGCACTCGCCTTTGATGAAGCGGTCAGGCAGGAACATGCCCTTCTGCGGATCAAAGAACTGCTCGATGGTGCGTGTCTCGATCAGACCGTTGGTCTTGAGATCTTTGTAGATCGACTGGGCTAGTTCGGTGTTTTCAGGGCTGTGGGTGCTGTGCCAGTTGTCGTGGCTGATGAAGAAGCCTTCAAGGTACTGTTTGCGCCCCGCGGCAATGTCCGCCACGAATTGTTCGGGCGTCTTGCCCGACTTTTCGGCGGCGATCATGATCGGTGCGCCGTGCGCGTCATCCGCTCCCACGAAGTTGACCATGTGTCCTTGCATCCGCTGGTAGCGCACCCAGATGTCGGCCTGGATATATTCCATGATGTGGCCGATGTGGAACGTGCCGTTGGCGTAGGGCAGGGCGGTGGTAACGAATATCTGTCGCGGCGCGGTCATTGGGTGCTCTCTCGGGGTGAACCCCTGATTTTATGCGGGGCATTAGAGCCTGTTCAACGTCTCTGCGCGAGGGCTGTTGTGTCTGTTGCACGACGCTCGAAAAGCCGTGGCTGCAAGCGGTGCGCCGATGCGACGAAAAACGCAGTGATACCTCGTGGTATTGCGAGTATTTTCAACGCCGCAGACGCGGTTTTTCGGACGCAACGGGCCCGCGAGGAGACTTCGAACAGGCTCTAAGGGAATTCATTCACTATAGACTCAACAGCTTGGACGTTTGGAGAATGAACAATGGCTGTTGATGAAGGCGCCTTGCTGGCGGCGCTGCAAACTGTAACCGACCCCAATACGGGCCGGGATTTCGTGTCGACCAAGCAGCTGAAGGAACTGCAGGTCAACGGTGGGGATGTTTCCTTCCATGTCGAACTGGGTTACCCCGCCAAGAGTCAGATTCCTGGCCTGCGCCAGGCCCTCATCGCGGCAGCCAAGGGCGTGGCAGGTGTGCAGAACGTGTCTGTGCACATCAGCACCAGGATCATTGCGCATGCGGTGCAGCGGGGACTGCAACTGATGCCGAATGTGAAGAACATCATTGCGGTGGCATCGGGCAAGGGCGGCGTGGGCAAGAGCACCACTGCGGCCAACCTGGCGCTGGCGCTGGCGGCCGAAGGTGCAAGTGTGGGCTTGCTGGATGCCGACATCTACGGGCCCAGCATGCCGATCATGATGGGCATAAGCGGTCGCCCTGAAACCCTGGACGGCCAAACCATGGAGCCGTTGGAAAACTACGGAGTGCAGGTCAGCTCCATCGGCTTTCTCGTGGACCCTGGCGAGGCTACGATCTGGCGCGGCCCCATGGCCACGCAGGCCCTGGAGCAATTGCTCCGCCAGACCAACTGGCGCGATCTTGACTACCTGGTGGTCGATCTGCCGCCCGGCACCGGTGACATCCAGCTCACCCTTAGCCAGCGTGTGCCTATGACCGGCGCCGTGATTGTCACCACTCCGCAAGACATTGCTCTGGCAGATGCCAAGAAGGGCGTGGCCATGTTCGAGAAGGTGGGCGTGCCGATTCTTGGTCTGGTGGAGAACATGGCTATGCACGTGTGCACCCAGTGTGGCCATGTGGAGCATATTTTTGGTGCCGACGGCGGCAAGCGCTACGCGGCTGAAAAGAGCATCGATTACCTTGGCGCTCTGCCGTTGTCCCTGTCGATCCGCGAGCAGGCCGACGCAGGTTGTCCCACCGTAGTGGCCGAGCCGGAAGGTGAAGTGGCGGGCATTTACAAGGCTATTGCGCGGCAAGTGGCCTTGAAGATCGCGGCCAAGGCGAAGGATTTTTCCTCCAAGTTCCCGTCTATCAAGATTTCCAGCGACACTTGATGAGGTGCGCCTTCGGCGAAACCATCATTCGAGATTGATCTGGCTCAAGATACTCCAAGCGAAGTGGCGCGCGACGGCCTCGGCCTTCAAATTCCGGTAGGCTTGAAGGATGCCCTGCATGACCCTCGCGAGTCGGTGGTAGTGCGGATCGCCCGAGGCCGCGCTGCCAGAGAACGCAGGCAGTTATGCCGGGCATCCTTAAAGATGGCTCCCTCATTCCTATCGCCATGGCTATTTCGCTGAAGAACAAACTGCTTCCGGTCTTGATCGCTGCTGCCCTGGCTGCAGGGGGCTGGTATGCCTGGAAGCAATTCGCACCTGCAGCCGAAGAAGAGGGGTTCCTGGGCAGCAACGGTCGCATAGAGGCCACTGAGATTGATATTTCGACCAAGCTGGGAGGCAGGGTCAACGAGATTCTTGTCGACGAAGGCGCGCTTGTGAAGGCCGGCCAAGTGTTGGCGACCATGCAGGTACAGACGCTGGAGGCGCAGTTGCGCGAGGCCAGGGCGCAGCGGCAGCAAGCTGTGAATGCCGTGGCCAGCGCACAGGCGCAGGTGGCCATGCGTCAGAGCGACAAGGCGGCAGTGCTGGCGCAGGTTCGCAGTGCAGAGGCAGAACGCCATGCCGCCGAGCGTCGACTGGCTCGCTCGCAGACGCTGGTAAAGGAAGGCGCTATTTCGACCCAGACGGTGGACGATGACGATGCCCGCGCCACCAGCGCCAAAGCTGCTGTGCTTGCTGTGCAGGCTCAAGCACATTCGGCGGATGCCGCCATTGACGCAGCAAAGGCGCAGGTGATCAGCGCGCAATCCCAGGTGGAGGTTGTTGATGCCACGCTGCAGCGCATTCAGGCAGAAATAGATGACAGCCAGCTCAAGGCCCCTCGTGACGGGCGCATCCAATTCCGAGTAGCGCAACCGGGCGAAGTGCTGGGGGCCGGTGGCCGCGTCATGAATCTGATCGACCTGTCTGATGTCTACATGACCTTCTTCCTGCCCACGGAGGCAGTCGGTCGGATGGCATTGGGGACCGAGGTCCGTATCGTGCTGGATGCCGCACCTGGCTATGTCATTCCAGCCAAGGTGTCATTTGTTGCCAGCCAGGCTCAGTTCACCCCCAAGACGGTGGAGACCGCCAGTGAACGCGAGAAGCTGATGTTCCGCGTGCGCGCGCAGATCGACCGCGAATTGCTGCGCGAGCACCTGGAATATGTGAAGACGGGCCTTCCCGGCGAAGCATGGATTCGGCTTGATCCTTCACGTGAATGGCCTGCGCGCCTGGCGCTGAAGGCCCGGCCATGAAGGAGCAAACCACCGGCAGGCAGGCGGTGGTTCGGCTGGAAAAAGTGTGCCAGCACTACGGCAAGGTGCAGGCACTTGCCGGCATCGACCTGGACATTCCCGAAGGCCTCATGGTCGGCTTGATCGGGCCGGACGGGGTTGGCAAGTCCAGCCTGCTCTCTCTGGTGGCAGGCGCGCGTGCCGTGCAAGAGGGCAAAGTGTGGGTGCGGGGCGGCGACATGTCCGGCAAGCGCCACCGCGATGCCGTGTGCCCGCGCATTGCCTACATGCCGCAAGGCCTGGGCAAAAATCTCTACCCTACGTTGTCGGTTGAGGAGAACCTGCAGTTTTTTGCCCGCTTGTTCGGCCACGATGCCGCCGAGCGGCGTCGGCGCATCGACGATCTCACCCGTGCTACAGGCTTGTACGGCTTCCTGCATCGGCCCGCTGGCAAGCTTTCGGGTGGCATGAAGCAGAAGCTGGGCTTGTGCTGCGCGCTGATCCATGATCCGGATCTGCTGATCCTGGATGAGCCCACCACCGGTGTCGATCCGCTGGCCCGTGCGCAATTTTGGGAGCTGATTGCGCGCATTCGCAGCGGGCAGCCTGGTATGAGTGTGATTGTGGCCACGGCCTACATGGATGAAGCACAGCGCTTTGACTGGCTGGTCGCCATGGACGAAGGTCGTGTGCTGGCGACTGGCACGCCGCGTGAGCTGCTTTCGAGCACGGGCACCGATTCGCTGGAAGCCGCGTTCATAGCACTGCTTCCCGAAGAAAAAGGCGCGATCATGCGCCGGTAAAAATTCCACCCCTGCAGGCTTCCCACGACGACATTGCCATCGAAGCCAAAGGGCTGACCATGCGCTTTGGTGATTTTGTCGCGGTCGATCATGTGTCGTTCCGCATCCGGCGCGGCGAGATTTTTGGCTTCCTGGGTTCGAACGGCTGTGGTAAGACCACCACCATGAAAATGCTCACCGGTTTGCTGGAGGCCAGCGAAGGGCGAGCCTGGCTTTTTGGCGAGGAGGTCGGAGGTCGCGCCGGGCCGGCGGGTGATTCGGACAGCGGTCCAGAGCGGCGACGTTCGAGCCTGGACACACGCCGCCGGGTGGGCTACATGTCGCAGGCGTTTTCGCTTTACGGCGAACTCACCGTGCGTCAAAACCTCGAGCTCCATGCTCGGCTTTTCCAGGTGCCCAAGGTGGAAATTCCGGCCCGAGTGGACGAGATGGAGCAGCGTTTCGGTCTGACTGACGTGCAGGACAGCCTGCCCGAAGGCTTGCCGCTGGGCATGCGCCAGCGCCTCTCGCTGGCCGTGGCCATGGTGCACAAGCCCGAGTTGCTGATTCTTGATGAGCCCACCTCGGGCGTCGACCCGGTGGCGCGCGATGCCTTCTGGCGCTTGCTGGTCGAATTGTCGCGCCGCGACAAGTTGACGATCTTCATCTCCACGCACTTCATGAACGAGGCCGAGCGCTGCGACCGCATGTCCATGATGCACGCTGGCAAAGTGCTCGATAGCGACACTCCCGCCGCCCTGGTCGAGAAGCGAAAGGCGAAGAGCCTGGAAGAGGCGTTCATCGGCTATCTGATCGAAGCCGGTGGCGGCGCCTTGGAGGCAGACGCGCCGAAGGCAGGTAATCGCCAGCCCGCTACCACCGTGGCCACCTCCGGGCCGACACTTGCGCAGCCTCGTCATCGCCACTTCAGCCTGCAGCGACTTTTCAGCTACCTGTGGCGCGAATCTCTCGAGCTGCGGCGCGACCCGGTTCGCGCCACGCTCGCACTGGCTGGCTCGCTCATTCTGATGTTTGTGATCGGCTTTGGCATCAGCATGGACGTGGACGACCTGACCTATGCAGTTCTCGATCGCGATCAGTCCACGGTGAGCCAGAGCTACACCTTGAGCCTGGCGGGTTCGCGCTACTTTGTCGAACGCCCGCCGATCACGGACTACTCTGACCTTGATCGGCGCATGACCAGCGGCGAATTGAGCTTGGCTATAGAGATTCCCCCGAACTTCGGCAGAGACCTGCTGCGCGGGCGCGATGTGGAAATTGGCGCCTGGATCGACGGCTCCATGCCGCAGCGCGCCGAGACTGTCAAAGGGTACGCGCAAGGGATACATCAGCACTGGCTGATCGAGCAGGCTACTGCGCGCATGGGTAGTGTGTCAGCGGGGTTGGCGAGCATTGAAACTCGTTTCCGTTACAACCCGGACGTCAAGAGCCTTCCAGCCATGGTTCCGGCCGTCATCCCGATGCTGCTGCTGATGTTGCCGGCCATGCTCACGGCGCTCGCCGTCGTGCGCGAAAAAGAAAGTGGCTCCATCATCAACCTGTACGTCACGCCGGTCACCCGCACGGAATTTATACTGGGCAAGCAACTGCCTTATGTGGCACTGGCACTGGTGAACTTCCTGCTGATGGCGCTGCTCTCCGTCACGGTTTTCGACGTGCCCATCAAGGGAAGTTTCCTGACCTTGCTGTTGGCGGCTGTGATTTTCAGCTTCTGCTCGACCGGCATGGGTCTGCTGGCATCAAGCGTGACCAAGAGCCAGATTGCGGCCATGTTCTTTGCCATGATCGGCACCATGCTCCCCACTGTGCAGTTTTCCGGGGTGATTGATCCAGTCTCCTCATTGCAGGGCGGCGCGCGCATTCTGGGCGAGATCTATCCGGCCACGCACATGATCGACATCAGCCGTGGCGTGTTCAGCAAAGCGTTGAATTTCAGTGACCTTAAGGGTTCGCTGGTTCCGCTCCTGATCGCCGCGCCACTCATCGTTGGCGCAGCCATTGCGTTGCTCCGTAAACAGGACCGGTGAGCTTGCGATCATGAGGCAGTTTCTCACCAATACCTTTCGACTGGGCATCAAGGAGCTATGGAGTCTGTGGCGGGATCCAACGATGCTGGTGCTCATCGTCTACGTGTTCACCGTGGGCGTGTACACGGCAGCCACGGCCATGCCCGAGACTTTGCACAATGCCCCCATCGCGATCGTGGACGAAGACCGATCGCCGCTGTCCCAGCGCATTGCCAGTGCGCTTTATCCACCCCAGTTCAGTCCTCCCAAGGTCATTGAATGGCCACAGATGGACCCTGGCATGGATGAGGGCCTGTATACCTTCGTGCTGGTCATACCGAGCCATTTTCAGCGCGACGTGCTGGCTGGGCGTTCGCCTCAGATCCAGCTCAACGTGGATGCCACGCGGATGAGCCAGGCCTTTGTTGGCAGTGGTTATGTGCAGCAGATTGTCATGGGGGAGGTCAGCGAGTTCGCGCAGCGCCACCGGGCCAGCGCCATTCCTCAGGTGGACCTGGCTTTGCGGGCGCGCTTTAACCCCGCGCTGGAGATGTCGTGGTTTGGGGGCCTTGTGGAAATCATCAACCACATCGCCATGCTGTCGATCATTCTCTCGGGCGCTGCGCTCATCCGCGAACGTGAGCACGGGACTGTGGAGCATCTTCTGGTCATGCCGGTCACGCCTGCGCAGATCATGCTGGCCAAGATATGGTCCACAGGGCTGGTGGTGCTGCTGGCGGCCTGGGTGTCGCTAACCTTTGTCGTTCGTGGCTTGTTGCATGTACCCGTTAGTGGCTCGGTGCCGCTTTTCCTGGTGGGCTCGGCGCTTTGTGTTTTTGCGACGGCTTCCATGGGTATCTTCATGGCAACCGTAGCGCGCAACATGCCTCAGTTCGGTATGTTGATGATGCTCACCATCATGCCCTTGCAAATGCTGTCCGGTGGGAGTACACCTCGGGAAAGCATGCCTGATTTGGTGCAGAACATCATGCTGGCCGCACCGACCACACACTTTGTTCAGTTGGGACAGGCCATTTTGTTCAGGGGCGCGGGCCTGGATGTGGTTTGGCCTCAGTTTCTGGGGCTCCTGCTGATTGGAGCCGTTCTATTTGCGCTGTCGCTGCAGCGTTTCCGCAAAACCATTTCTCAAATGGCATAGGAGGATCCCATGTACAAGAAAATTCTGGTGCCGCTCGACGGAAGCGATACATCCAATTTGGCCCTTGACCACGCGATAGCCTTGGCGCGGCTAAGCGGAGGCTCGGTGGTTCTTTTCCATGTGATTGAGGAGCTTGCGTACAGCAACGGCTTCGAGCGCCCCAAGATCTACATAGAGCAAGTCCGCCCTCGCTTTATCGCCACCAGCCAGACCATCCTGGACGAGGCGTCAGCGCGTCTTCGCCAGGAGGGAGTGAATGTGGAAACTCTCCTGCTTGAAAGCGGCGGAAAACGAGCGTCCGAGTTGATCGCCGAGCAGGCCAAGGCCAGCGGTTGCGACATCGTGATCCTGGGCACCCATGGCCGGCGTGGCGTGGAGCGGTTTCTCATGGGCAGCGACGCCGAGCAGGTGGCGCGCATCGCGTCCGTTCCGGTGATGCTGGTGCGTGGCTGAAGAGGGGCGGGGGACGCGGAAAAGTACCTTGGCAACACCTTCTGAAGCCGTGCCTGCAGCTACCCGATCTCCTGCTCCCGCAGCCTGAACCGCTGGATCTTGCCCGTGGCGGTCTTCGGCAGATCATTCACGAACTCAATGAAGCGCGGATACTTGTAGGGCGCCAGGCGATCCTTCACGAAAGCCTTTAGTTCGTCCTCGGTTGCTGTCTGGCCAGACTTGAGCACCACGAAGGCTTTCGTCTTGGTCAGGCCGTCTGCGTCTTCCTTCCCGATGACCGCCGCTTCCAGGACGGCCGGGTGCTGCACCAGCGTGGCCTCGACCTCGAACGGGCTCACGTAGATTCCGCTCACTTTCAGCATATCGTCGCTGCGCCCGCCATAGGTGTAGCTGCCGTCTTCATTGCGCACGTATTTGTCGCCGCTCTTGGTCCAACCACCCTGGAAGGTGTCGCGCGTTTTCTGCCGGTTGCCCCAGTACATCATGGCGGCAGACGGGCCTTGGATATAAAGATCGCCAGGCTCCCCGTTGGGCACGGGCTCGCCGTTGTCGCCGCGCAGCTCGATCTCATAACCTGGCACCGGCCAGCCGGTGGAGCCATAGCGCACCCGGTCGGGCCGGTTGGACAGGAAAATATGCAGCATCTCGGTCGAACCAATGCCGTCGACAATATCTACGCCGAAGTGCGCCTTGAAGCGCTCGCCCAATTCGGCCGGAAGCGCTTCGCCCGCGGACGAAACGAGCCGCATCGCAACTTGGTCACGCGAGGGCAATTGCGGGTGAGCGAGCATGCCTGCAAACCCCGTAGGGGCGCCGTAGAACACGGTAGGCTTCACGTTGCCGACCAGGCCTACCCAGCGTTTGAAGGTGGCCTCCGGAGTGGGGCGCTCTCCCATCAGAATGGTGGTGGCACCAACGCTCATGGGGAAAGTGAGTGCATTTCCCAGGCCATAGGCAAAGAATAGCTTGGCAGCTGAAAAACAAATGTCGTCTTCCCGCAGGCCCAGCACCCCCTTGGCGTAGAGCTCACATGTCCAGTAGGGGTTTCCATGTGAGTGCACGGTTCCCTTGGGGCGGCCGGTGGAGCCGCTGGAGTAGAGCCAGAAGCCAGGATCGTCTGGGCTGGTGGGGGCTGGCTTGTCTTGCGGCGCATGCGCTGCCAGGAAAGCCTCAAACTCCACCTCCGAAGGATGAAGTGGCGCCTGTGGGTGGGAGACGATCACCTTCTGCACTTCGTGATCGCTCTTGATCATGGCCGCGTTCAGCGTGGGCAGCAGCGCACCCGAAACCATTACCGCTTGCGCGCGCGAATGCTCCAGCATGTAGGCGTAGTCGTCAGCTGTCAGAAGTGTATTGACCGCTACAGGCACCAGACCAGCGTACATGCTGCCCAGAAACGCCACGGGCCAGTCGTTGCAATCGTGCATCAGCACCAGCACCCGTTCTTCGCGTCGCAGGAACAGGCTGCGCAGGCCCGACGCCAGGCGGCGAACGCGCTCATCCAGCTGGCCGTAGCTCAGGCTGCCATGGTCATCAATGAAGGCGGGCTTGTTTGGGCGACTCACGTTTTGCGCGAGCAGGTAGTCGGCAACGTTGAAGCGTTCGGGTAGCGGTGCTGGGGTGCTCATGTGGCTTGTCTCCGATGAGTGGCTGGCTTTGAGGCGCGTTAGTGGGAGATTAATCCGATCGGGGCTTGCGCGCGAGAAAATTGATCTTTTCCGTGCCCCGTGATGAAATGCATTATTGTGCTTGCACCTTAACATGCAGTAAAGTGCACGTCAAGCAACCAAAAACCAAAGAATGAGCATGGAGATTGAAGAAGCTTCCCAAGCCGTCGCGGCAGACGCGGCAGATGCTGCACGCCACCCTTTTCTGGTTGCCCTGGGGGAGCGGGTTCGTACGCTACGGATGCGACGTGGAATGACACGCAAAGCCATTGCCAAAGCGGCGGAAGTGTCCGAGCGCCATCTGGCGAACCTTGAATACGGGACCGGTAACGTGTCGATACTGGTGTTGCTTCAGGTAGCCAACGCATTGCACTGCGAATTGTCCGAGCTTCTGGGAGATGTCACCACATCCTCCCCTGAGTGGCTGATGATCCGGGAGCTCCTGGAGCGGCGGGGGGAGGCGGATCTGAGGCGCGCGCGCCAGACGCTGAGCGAGTTGTTCCACGATCATGGGGCGGGCCCTGCCAAGGGTGCCCGAATTGCGCTCATTGGATTGCGTGGAGCCGGCAAGAGTGCATTGGGCCAACGCCTGGCAGCCGATCTGGGTTATGCCTTCATAGAGCTGAGCCGCGAGATCGAGCAGTTTGCAGGCTGCAGCATCAATGAGATTCACAACCTCTACGGCACCAATGCCTACCGCCGTTACGAGCGGCGCGCGCTGGAGGAGGCGATCCAGATTTACCCGGAGGTGGTCATTGCCACCCCCGGCGGCCTGGTGGCCGACGCCGCCAATTTCAACCTGCTGCTGCAGCATTGCACCACCATTTGGTTGCAGGCCGATCCGGCTGATCACATGGCGCGTGTGGCGGCGCAGGGTGACATGCGTCCAATGGCTGCCAGCCCGGAAGCCATGGAGGATTTGAAGCGCATTCTGGCCGGGCGCTCCGCGTTCTATGCCAAGGCTGACCTGCGTTTTGACACGAGCCACTATCCGGATGAAGATGCGGCCTTCAAGGCTCTGCGTGATCTGGTTCGGGAAGCGGTCAGCTGAGCAGTGGAAAAATAGTGCAATGCGAATTAAAGTGCATTGACGCTTCTAAAGATATGCACTATTATTCATAAAACCGGCTGGCTTGGTGTGCATCTCTCATGTGCTCTGTCTGCCGTTGCCTAGTGCAATTACCGCCTATATCGTTTCAGCCTCAAGGAGCCAGCCATGTCGCAGCAACTCACCGTCGATTACCGGACCGATCCAAGCCAGTACCACCACCTCAAACTGTCGTTTGAAGGCAGCACGGCCCAGCTGGCGATTGATATCGATGAGAACGCCGGCCTGCGTCCTGGCTACAAGCTCAAGCTCAACAGCTACGACCTGGGTGTGGACATCGAATTGCACGATGCGCTACAGCGCATTCGTTTCGAGCATCCTGAAGTCAAGACCGTCGTCGTTACCAGCGCCAAAGACAAAGTGTTCTGCTCGGGCGCCAACATTTTCATGCTGGGCGTCTCCAGCCATGCATGGAAGGTGAACTTCTGCAAGTTCACCAACGAAACCCGCAACGGCATTGAAGACAGCAGCGCTCACAGCGGACTCAAATTCATTGCGGCGGTCAATGGCGCCTGCGCTGGCGGTGGGTACGAGTTGGCCCTGGCGTGCGACGAGATCATTCTGGTAGATGACCGCAATTCCTCGGTGAGCCTGCCAGAAGTACCATTGCTCGGCGTTCTGCCCGGCACAGGCGGTCTGACTCGTGTGACCGACAAGCGCCGTGTGCGTCATGATCTGGCCGACATCTTCTGCACCAGCGTGGAAGGCGTGCGTGGTCAGCGCGCTGTCGACTGGCGTCTGGTTGATGCCATTGCCAAGCCGCAAGTCTTCAAGGAAACAGTCGCCAAGCGTGCCGCTGAACTGGCTGCAGGCAGTCACCGCGGGAGTGGCCAGGGCGTGGTGCTTACCCGGATCGATCGCCACATCGACGGCGACAAAATCAGCTACGGCCACGTGGATATCGACATCGACCGCGCCAAGCGCCAAGCCGTTTTCACCGTAAAGGCCCCGGCTTCCGCACAGCCCGGCGACATTGCCGGCATCGAAGCAGCCGGTGTTGCATGGTGGCCGCTGGCCATGGCGCGCCAGCTGGACGATGCCATTCTGCACATGCGCACCAACGAGCTGGACATTGGTACCTGGGTGCTCAAGACCAGCGGCGATGCCGCCGCCGTGTTGTCTGTCGGCGAGGTGCTGGAAGCCCACCGCAGCCATTGGCTCGTCAATGAAACCATCGGCATGCTGCGCCGCACCTTCGCGCGACTGGATGTCTCCTCCCGCTCCTTGTTTGCGCTGGTCGAGCCCGGCTCGTGCTTTGCGGGCATCCTGGCTGAGCTGGCCTTCTGCGCGGACCGTGCCTACATGCTCGACGACGAGAACGCCGCCAGCATCACGCTCGATTCTTTTAACTTCGGGCTGCTGCCCATGGTCAACGAGCAATCGCGTCTGGCTCGCCGCTTCTACGAGGAGCAAGGCCCGATGGAGGCCGTGCGTGCCGCCGCTGGCAAGGCCCTGGGCCCGAAAGAAGCCCTGCAGCTTGGCCTGGTCACTGCCACGCCGGACGACATCGATTGGGCGGACGAGATCCGCATTGCCCTGGAAGAGCGCGCTGCCATGAGTCCCGACGCACTCACCGGCTTGGAAGCCAACCTGCGCTTCGCACAGAAGGAAAACATGCTTACGCGCGTCTTCGGCCGCCTGACCGCTTGGCAGAACTGGATTTTCCAGCGTCCCAACGCCGTGGGTGAAAAGGGTGCCCTCAAGGTCTACGGCAAGGGCGACAAGGCGCAGTTTGATATGAACCGCGTCTAAGCCCGTGTTCGCGGTCTAGATATCAAATTCAACCAGTTTCCCGCTCGTTATCTCACGATCAACCTTTTTTGAGGAGTTCACCATGAGCAGCATCAATTACACGGACAAGATCCCTAACAACGTCAATCTCTCGGAAGACCGCACGCTGCAACGCGCGCTTGAGCACTGGCAGCCCAACTACCTCGAGTGGTGGCAAGACATGGGTCCGGAAGGCTCGCAGAACTTCGACGTCTATCTGCGCACCGCCATCAGCGTGGATCCGCAAGGCTGGGCGCAGTTCGGCCACGTGAAAATGCCTGACTATCGCTGGGGCATCTTCCTGAACCCGGGTGAACAAGACCGCAAGATCCACTTCGGCGACCATAAAGGCGAATCAGCCTGGCAAGACGTGCCTGGCGAATACCGTGCCAACCTGCGTCGCATCATCGTCACGCAAGGCGATACCGAGCCCGCATCGGTGGAGCAACAGCGCCACCTGGGCCTGACCTGCCCTAGTCAGTATGACCTGCGCAACCTGTTCCAGGTGAACGTTGAGGAAGGCCGCCATCTGTGGGCCATGGTCTACCTGCTGCATCGCTACTTCGGCCGCGATGGCCGTGAGGAAGCAGAAGCATTGCTTGAGCGCCGCAGCGGCAATGCGGACAACCCCCGCATCCTGCAGGCCTTCAACGAGAAGACGCCCGACTGGCTCAGCTTCTTCATGTTCACCTACTTCACCGATCGCGACGGTAAGTTCCAGCTCTGCGCCCTGGCCGAAAGCAGCTTCGACCCACTGGCACGCACGACCAAGTTCATGCTGACCGAAGAAGCCCATCACATGTTCGTGGGCGAATCTGGCGTGTCGCGTGTGATCCAGCGCACCGTCAATGCGATGAACGAACTCAAAACCGACGACGTGGCCAAGCTGCGCGCGGCTGGTGTGATCGATCTGCCGACGATCCAGCGCTACATCAACTTCCACTACAGCGTCACCATTGACTTGTTCGGCGCCGACGAATCCAGCAACGCCGCCACCTTCTACACCACGGGCCTGAAAGGACGTTATGAAGAGGGCAAGCGTATGGATGACCACATGCTCAAAGGCCAGACCTACAAGGTGCTGAACGTCGAGAACGGCAAACTGATCGAAAGAGAAGTGCCCATGCTGAACGCACTCAACGAAGTGCTGCGCGACGACTACATCACCGACTCCAAGGCCGGTGTCGAGCGCTGGAACCGCGTTATTGAGAAGGCGGGCATTCCAGTCAAACTCACTGTTCCGCACAAGGCGTTTCACCGCAACATCGGTTCGCTCTCTGGTGCCAAAATCTCTCCGGACGGCCGGGTCGTGAGCGACCACGAGTGGAACCAGAATGTGGAGAAATGGTTGCCCACCGACGAAGACCGCGCATATGTCGCCTCGCTCATGGGTCGTGTCGTCGAGCCCGGTAAGTTCGCCAACTGGATTGCCCCGCCCGTCATCGGTATCAACCGTCAGCCTGTAGACTTCGAATACGTGCGCTTCAACTAAGCCCCTCCTGGAGCGTGCTCACAGTCTAGCCGCGAGGAGACTTTGAGCACGTTCGTAGCTGTGTAGTTTGTAGTTCGTAGGTTGGGCTGAGCGAAGCGAAGCCCAACATGCGGCGCCCAAACGAGCGCTGCATGTTGAGCAGTGACTTTGAACAGGCCATAGGCTGAATGGCACTTACTTAAGGCGTTGTTTCGATAGTCTCCCTATTTGTAGGAGCGGCTTTAGCCGCGATGGGCGTTCCGCGGCTAAAGCCGCTCCTACAAGGAATACCGTTAAGTAAGTGCCATTCGCTCCAGGCTGAATGCAACCGTCTACCCAAGAAAAGCCCCGCGATCATGGACACACCCACCGACAATTCCGTCCTCAAGCAGCACCTGATTGATCCCGAGATCTGCATACGCTGCAACACCTGCGAGGCCATTTGCCCCGTCAATGCCATCACACACGACTCGATGAACTACGTGGTGAAGGCTGATGTCTGCAACATGTGCATGGACTGCATATCGCCGTGCCCTACAGGCAGCATCGACAACTGGCGTCTCGTGCCCCGTGCCAAGCCCTACACCATTGAGGAGCAGTTTGGCTGGGATGAATTGCCTGCTGAATTGACCTCCGAGCAGCTGGCTGAGCTTGGCGCCGCAGGCGGCGATGTGGGCGCCGTAGAGGATCTGGTGCCCCAGGCCGAGATCGCGACCACAGCCAATGACCCGTCCGGAGAATCGGCTTTCAACTCCGCTGCCTATGGCGCCACCACGCCGCCCTGGTCTGCCGCGCATCCGTATGCGAACCTGTACGGACCCAAGTCGGCTGAAAAATTCGTTACCGCCACCGTAGTGGGCAATGTGCGCGTGACCGAGGTTGGTAAAGAGTACGACACTCACCACATCGTGCTGGATTTTGGCAACATGCCTTTCCCGGTGCTGGAGGGTCAAAGCATCGGCGTGATTCCGCCAGGCGTGGACGCGCGGGGCAAACCCCATCATCCGCGTCAGTACAGCATTGCCAGCCCCCGCAACGGCGAGCGCCCAGGCTACAACAACCTCAGCCTCACCATCAAGCGTGTGCTGGAGGACTACGATGGCAACCCAGTACGCGGCGTTGCCAGCAATTACATGTGCGATCTGAAGGTGGGAGACAAAGTCCAGGTCACTGGCCCATTCGGCACCAGCTTCCTGATGCCCAACCACCCCCGGTCGAACATCGTCATGATCTGCACGGGCACCGGTTCGGCCCCCATGCGCGCCATGACAGAGTGGCGTCGCCGCCTGCGCACGTCAGGCAAGTTCGAGGGTGGCAAACTCATGCTGTTCTTTGGCGCCCGAACCAAGGAAGAGTTGCCTTACTTTGGCCCGTTGCAGGGTTTGCCCAAAGACTTCATCGACACCCACTTCGGCTTCAGCCGCACGCCTAACCAGCCGAAAAAATACGTGCAGGATCTCATGCGTGAACGCGCTGCCGACCTGGTCGGGCTTCTGCAAGACCCGAACACCTATATCTACGTCTGCGGCTTGAAGAGCATGGAAGAAGGTGTCGTGCTCGCGCTTCGCGACGTGGCTCAGAACGCGGGCTTGAATTGGGAAGAACTAGGCGGCCGCCTGAAAAGGGAAGCGCGTCTGCATCTCGAAACTTATTGAGTGTGCAGCAGTGGCGATTGGCTCCCTCTCCTTTCGGGAGAGGGTTGGGGTGAGGGCGCGCGCTTGCGCGCTGTCTATCTTTTCAGAGCGCGGAGCGTTTTTTTGTTCACCGTGCAGGCCACAAAACAATGCCAGTCTCAAATCATGCGCCGCTGCCCTCACCCTGACCCTCTCCCCGGAGGGGGAGAGGGGAAAAGAACAAGGTCATTTTGCGACGCCCTCTTCAGCCGCGATCGTGTCCTTCCGAGCACAAGACGCCATTGATGACGGTGACCCTTCGCGGCTGAAGCCGTTCCTACAAAAGCAGGAATGTTGGACGCTGTTTGGGACTTTCAAAGTTTTGTTTCTCATGAGCATGGAGAGCGCTCGCCGGGCTCCCGAAAAGCTCACGCGGTTTTGATCCAGCCACGATCAACGCGGTGAAAGTGGCAAGATAGAAGTCCTTTTTGGGGCGCACGCCCTTCGTTTGTGCGCCAGCGCCCGCCTTTGGCGCCCGTAAGCTCCTTCATGTCAGCAAGTTCGGCGCGTCGGCAAAGTGCCAATAGCGCCGTTCCGCGTAATAAAGCCCTCCGAGCGACTGCGTGCCGTGGGCAATATCAGCCACGGTGCAAAACAGAACATCGTGGGTGCCGATGCTTGTGCACTGCGTAATGTGGCAATCAAAAGCAATCCGGGCATTCACGAGCACGGGCGCCGCTGTCCTGAGGCGAGTCCATTCAGCAGCATCGCGCCGCTCGCTCATTGGAGTCTTGCCTCCAAACAGCTGAGACAAGGGCTCCTGCCCAGCTTCCAGCGTGTTCACGCAAAGCACGCCGTTTCCGGTCACGGCACTGTAAGCCGACGAATCTCGCCTGATGCACACCAATAAGGTGGGCGGCCCGTCCGTCACGCTGCATACCGCGGACGCCGCAAAACCCGCCCAGCCATACGCACCGTCGGTAGTGACGATATGAACGGCGCTGCCTAGTCGCGCCATGGCATCGCGATAGCTCGTCGCCGTCACGGCTTGAAGGTCGAGTGAGGAAGCAGAAGAGGAGGCGGCGAGTGAAGTCATGAGGTTTGCCAGTTCAATAAATATCCCATGAATAGCAATTTGCATACCTAAAAAGAACTTTGTGTTTTATATGTGCATGCAGCCTATGGTTGGCATGGCTGTTGCTTAGTCCTTGGCATGAACAAGGTCCCATTAATGCACAAACACCGATCCGTCATACAAGGAGCCGCATTGTGAGTAGCCTCAATACGCCCAACATGCCGCTGCTCGAACTGAAATCCGTCAGCAAGACCTTCGGCGAGGTCCGCGCACTGTCTGGCCTGGATATGTCGATCGCTCCGGGTGAGCTGATCACCGTGGTCGGTCCTAGCGGTTGCGGAAAGAGCACGCTATTCAACATCGTCGCGGGACTGGAAGAGCCTGACTACGGCGGCGCCCTGCACTTCGAGGGTCGTTCCTGCCACGCATTCGAACTGCTGGGCCGGGTTTCATTCATGCCACAGCGTGATCTGTTGCTGCCTTGGCGCACCGTGATCGACAACGCCATCCTGGCGATCGAAGTGGAGGGCATGCCGCGAGCGCAAGCCCGGGCCATGGCTCTGAAGATGCTCCCTGAATTCGGCCTCGCGGGCTTCGAGAACCAGTATCCACATCAGCTCTCGGGCGGCATGCGCCAGCGCGTCGCGCTGATGCGAACCTTCATGTTCAAGCGAGACTTGATGCTCCTCGATGAGCCTTTCGGTGCACTGGATGCCTTGACCCGAACCATGATGCAGCGCTGGTTGCTGGATGTGTGGCAAAAGCACCGCCGAACCATCCTCTTCATTACCCATGATGTAGATGAGGCTCTCTTTCTGGGTGACCGTGTGCTGGCCATGTCTGCACGGCCTGGAAAGATCAAGCTGGAGTTACCCGTCTCGCTGCCGCGTCCGCGCAGGCCTGAGTTGCTGACCGATCCAGAGTTCATCCGCCTCAAGCGAATCCTGCTCGAAGCCATCGAGGAAGAGAGCATGAAGTCCTTTCAAGCCACCGAGGCGCGCGCGCTCGGCGCCTGACCGCCATGACTCAATCACATTCCCCTTCGGCTACTTTGGTGGCTCCCATGAAGGTGTCGTCCGCGCGGCGGTGGTCGCTCAAGTCGGTTCCGGCGCTGCGCCTGTTCGCATCGATTGTGCTGATAGGCTTGGCCTGGGAAGCCTTGGTGTGGGGTTTCTCGATTCCTTCGCACTATGTGCCCAGGCTAAGCCTTGTGTTGCAAGCCATCATCGCCACGCCTGATGCCTACCTTGCAGCCCTGGTCCGGACCACGGCCGAGGCCACCACGGGCTATGTGCTGGGCGCGGTCTTCGGTATTGGCGCAGGCATCGCTTTTTCGCGCTTGCCCGTTCTGCGAGACGTCATGTTCCCGATGTTCGTTGTGTCGCAGACGATCCCGGTCATCGCCTTCGGTGCCTTGATCGTGCTGTGGTTTGGCAACACGTTGCTTGCCAAGGCCATCATCGCCTTCTACGTCACCTTCTTTCCAGTCACCGTCAACACGCTGGTGGGCATGCGCTCGGTCGATCCGCGCCAAATAGCCTTGATGCGCAGCTTCGGGGCAACCCCAGGCCAGATCCTGCGTCAGCTGCAGTTTCCAACGGCGTTGCCTCAGATTTTCGTGGCCCTGCGCCTTGGTGCTTCCTTGAGCCTGGTAGGGGCGATTGTCGGCGAGTGGTTCGGCGACACCACGGGTCTGGGCGTGCTGTTGCTGCAGGCCATGTTCAACGAAAACGCGGCGGGGCTATGGGCGGCGCTGCTGTGCTGTGCGCTGGTCGGCACGATGTTCTATGCCGTCGTGGCTTTTGTTGAGCGCAAGCTTGTGTTTTGGGGGGCCGAGCAATGACTCTGAAGTTGCCACTGTCCGCTCAGCGCGGAATCATGGGAGCCGTGGTGCTGATCGCCCTATGGGAAGGGGTGGCACGCGGCATGCATCTGCCAAGCTACACGCTACCGGCTATCAGTCAGATCCTGGCCAGCATATGGAATGAGCGGGGCTCGTTGCTCAATCATGCGGGCATCACCTTGGCCGAAGCACTCATGGGCTATGGGCTAGGCGCGTTTATCGGTATTGGCGCCGCAGTGCTGGTGACCATGGTGCCCAGGCTTCGCGGTGTGGTGTTGCCAGCGGCCACAGCTTTCAACTCGGTGCCCGTGATCGCATGGTCTCCGCTGGTGCTGCTCTGGTTTGGCATGGGCATGACCTCCAAGGTCGTGATGGTGGCGATGGCCATTGCCTTCACCCTGTTTCTATCTGCCCTGTCGGGCCTGGACAGGGTGGACAAGAGGAGCGTCGACCTGATGCGCAGCTTTGGCGCAGGGCGTCTCACCATCCTGTGGCGTCTGCGCTTGCCGACGGCCTTGCCTCTGATCTTCGCAGGCTTGCGCGTGGCCACCGCGCGCAGCGTGCTCATCGCGGTCATCACCGAGATGCTCGGCGCCCACGCCGGCCTGGGCTTGCTGATCTATCAAGCGGTTGTGCAGGTGGACTTCGTTCAGGTCTGGGGCGCGGTGTTTGCCGCCTCCGTCTTGAGCCTCACGTTCTTCGGTCTGATGAGCTTGGCCGAGCGCAAGCTGGTTTTCTGGAAATGACGAAGGAATGAAAAACATGAAACGACAGATGCACCTCGGTTTGTTCCTGCTTGGTACAGGCGGCCATACATCGGGTTGGCGGATGCCTGGAGCCGTGGACAGCTTCGAGGATTTCGCCGCCATTCAGAAAATAGGAGCGACCGCCGAACGTGGCTGCTTCGATCTGATCTTCATGGGCGACAACCTCAACGTGGATCTGAAGGGGCATCCCTCGTACGCCATGAGGTTCGAGCCACTGACCATGCTGGCTGCTTTATCCACCTCCACTCGGCACATTGGCCTTGGCGCCACCGTCTCCACGACCTATTGCGACCCGTTCACCGTGGCGCGTATGTTCTCGTCGCTTGACCACCTCAGCGGCGGACGTGCGGCGTGGAATGCGGTCACCACGTCCAACCCGGGCGCAGCGGCCAACTTCGGCAGACATCATCCGGACCATGCGCGTCGCTACGAAATGGCCGGTGAGTTTGTGGATGTGGTCAAGGGTCTGTGGGACTGCTGGGACGATGGCGCCGTGATGGCCAACCGCGAGAGTGGTGTGTACTTTGATGCCAGCAAGATCCGCCCGCTGAACCATGAGGGCGATTTCTTCAAGGTGCAGGGTCCGCTCAACAGCAGCCGCACTCCCCAGGGGCGCCCTGTGGTGTTGCAGGCCGGCGGTTCCGAGCCGGGTATGGAGTTGGCCGCACGCACGGCGGACGTGGTCTTTTCCGTTGTCCAGGATTTTGATGAAGCCCGAGCAGCCTACGCATCACTCAAAGGCCGGCTGCCGCGTTTCGGGCGTGCGGCGCAAGATGTCACGGTGCTGCCTGGTGTCATGCCGGTAGTAGGACGCACAGATCGCGAGGCGTTGGACAAGCTCAATGCGTTGCAGGGTTTCATCAGCGACGGCAATGCGCTGGGCGTGCTCTCCGAGCGTTTCGACTACGACTTTTCCAGTCACGACCTTGACGGCCCCGTGCCTGATCTGGCTGTGCCCGATAACTACCATGCGTTCACGCGGGTGCTGTTGTCCAAGGCCAGGCGCGAGAACATGACTCTGCGCGACCTCTACAGCCTGACGGCTGCTGCGCGCGGACACTGGGTGCTTTGCGGCTCACCGGAAACCATAGCTGACACCTTGCAGCATTGGTTCGAGAACGGCGCCGCCGATGGCTTCAACATCATGCCGTCGCATTTTCATGACGCGTTCGAGGACTTCGTGGACATGGTCGTGCCTGTGCTTCAGGAGCGAGGGCTTTTCCGCAAGTCCTACGAGGGCACCACCTTGCGCGAAAACCTGGGCCTTGCGCGCCCTGCCATCCACGCGGCTTGAAAGGGCGACCATGCCTCAGAAGTACGACAGCGTTCCCGTCATCGATGTGGGTCCCTACCTAAGCGGCGACCTGGATCAGAAGATGCAAGTGGCCCGGCAGATCCGGCACGCTTGCGAGGAGATAGGGTTTTTCTCCATCGTCGGGCACGGAGTTCCCGCCGAAGCTTTCGAGACACTGCGCAAAGAGCTCATGGCATTCTTTGAATTGCCGGAGTCAGATCGGGAGAAGGTGCGGCAGCCCTCATCCGGGGTGAGTCGAGGATATTCCTCCTTTGCCAACCGTGCGCTGGCCTATTCCATGGGCGATGTCACTCCGCCGGATCTTCAGCAAAGCTATGCCATGGGGCCGATTGATCCATGCCCCGTATCTGCCGTGGGAACGCCAGCGGAAGCTGCCTTCTTTCATCCCAACGTCTGGCCAGACCAGCCACCTGGGTTGCGGCTGGCGTTCGAATCGTATTACCGGCGCATGGAAAAACTGGCGCATCAGGTCTTGCGCATGTTCGCGCTGGCGCTGGATCTCGATGAGCATCATTTTGATGGCGCATTGAAGAGTCCTACGAGTGCGATGCGGGCCATTCTGTACCCGGCGCAACTCACACCTCCCGAGCCAGGGCAACTAAGAGCCGGCGCCCACACGGACTACGGCACCCTCACTGTTCTGCGAGGGGACGACGTGCCGGGCGGCCTGCAGGTTCGCATTCGTGACGGCAGTTGGGTAGACGTGCACCCAGAGCCGGACTCCTTCGTCTGCAACATTGGCGACCTGATGATGCGCTGGACCAACGATCGATGGTTGTCCAACATGCACCGCGTGGCGAACCCGCCCCCAGAACACGCCCATGTGCAGCGCTTGTCGGTGGCCTTTTTCCACAACCCCGATTTCGACGCCGAGATCCGGTGCATCGACCCCAATGCCGCAGCGCTGTATGAGCCTGTTCAGTTTGGTGAGTACTACCTGAGCAAACATCTCAAGGCCCAGCACATGAGCACGAGCGTGGCGCCCGCGCCAGCTACGGAATCCCAAACCAGGAGTAATTGATGACGGACCGAAAAATGTTCAGACGTGACTTTCTTGCCCTCAGCGCAGCCGCGTCTGCCTTGGGCATCGCCCCCCATGCGGTGGCTTCCGCGGCCAATCCGGTCAAGGCGTCGCTCAGGCTCAAGTGGCTTCCACAATCTCAGTTTGCGGGGTTCTACGTCGCCAAGGAAAAGGGCTACTATCTGCAAGAGGGTATTGATCTGACGATCAATCCTGGCGGGCCCAACCTACTGACGGAGAACCTGGTTGCTTCAGGTGCCGACACCTTTGGTCTCTCGGGCGGCACTGAAAGCGTGCTCGCGGCTCACGACAAAAACCTCCCCTTGGTGGCCGTGGGCATGGCTCACCAGCTCACGCCCTTCGTATTTGTGGCGCGCAAGGATGGTCCGGTCAAATCGCTGGAAGATTTTCGCGGCAAGAAAGTGACGGCCTGGTTCACCGGTTCCCAACTGGTGCTGCAGGGCATGCTGGCGAGCAAGGGTATCCAACCTGGCGAGGTGACCATCCAGCCTCAGCAGGTCAGCCAGACACCATTCGTCAATGGTGAGGTTGATGTGGTGGTGGCGGCGCAATACAACGACTTGCTTATCATTCAGTCGCGCATGGGCGCAGACAAATTGCGCCTATTCGTCCCTGAGGACTACGGCGTGAGCTTTCCGCGAGACACCTTGATCGTTTCGAAGAAAACTTCCCAGGAGCAGCCCGAGTTGGTGAAGGCGTTCCTGCGTGCTTCCATACGCGGTTGGCAAGATACCCTGAAAAATCCCACTCAAGCGGTCGATACATTGCTCAAGGTTGCACCCACGCTGGAACGATCCCATCAGGAGCTTGGATTGAAAGAGGCGCTGCGCCTGATGACTTCAGGCCAGGCGCCTACCCAGGGCTTGTTCTATTTGGACATGGGAGCCATTGGCAAGGCGCAGGATTTGCTGTTGCAGGCCAAGGTACTCAGCAAGCCGGCCGATTTGCCGCAGGTATTCAACAGCGCCCTGCTGAACAGCATTCCACTGGCATCGCGCTTACCCTGAGCCGAATGGCACTTACTTAAGGCCGCGACTTGGCCTTAAGAAGGGCATTTACTGTAGGAGCGGCTTCAGCCGCGAAGGGCCTCCGCCCGATAAATGGCGATGTTTGCGGCGCACGCGTCTCGCGGCTGAAGCCGCCCCTACAGCTTCAGTGTTGACCGAATCGCATTTGCCTTAAGTAAGTGCCATGCGCCCTCATCAATCAAGTATTCAAACATCATGGTGCCGGATCAATAGGTCGCTCAGGACTAGTGTCCTGAATTGCAAATTCGTTGAACAAATCCACCGACAATCGCCGCCATGCTGCGTCACAAAGCCTCGCGATACCACTCGGTATCAGTGCGTTTTGTTCCTTGCCTGACACCGATTTCGGCAGATTTTTTCTTCAACGAACTTACAACTCAGGACACTAGCCTGGATTCAACTGTTCCGAAAATCCATGGTGCGCGCGCGGTAGTGAAGCCCGCCATCCTGCACGATCAGAAACAGCGCACGGCGCGCACTGCTTCCGTTGTGGTGCGAATGAGGCGCCCCGGGTGGTGTGACCAAGGTGGTCCAGGGTTGCCAAGAGATGCGCTCTCCACCCACCATGGAGTGGCAACCATCCCCCTCCACAATCAGAGTGATCGCCGCTGAGTTGTGACGGTGTGCCGCCTGCGATTGCCCGGGCGCCAAGGTGTTCAGCGACAGGGTCATCATGGGATGGATGTTGCGGCTTTCCATCAGCGCCTCCGATGAAAAAATCAGTGCGCGGCCGGAGGTTGTGTCGTCGGCTTCAGCGTCATAGATTTGCGCGAGCTGGCGTTCGATCTCGTCAGCCGGGTAGTGCACCAATTCCTGGCTTCTGATGGCCGGCTGCAGTCCGTGACCGATGAGCAGCGGCTCGTCGGTCACCACCCACAGAGTGGCCCCTCCTTCATCAGCGTGAAGTTTCATGGTTTGCGGTCCGGATACGTAGAAAACGTCGCCGGCTGCCCAGTTCAGGATCTGCCCGTCCGTCAAGCGGCTATGGCCCTTGCCCGTGATCACGTACCAGATGGAGCCGCTGGCGGCGAAGTCGGCCAGTAACGCATCATGCGGGGCGACGTGCGCATAGCGCGCCAGCATCAGGGGTGTGGTGGCCGCGAACGAGCTTCCCAACGTATGCGACTGATCGCAAAGCTGGTAGCCCGTGGCGGCATTCTCGGCCAGTGCCGTGCCCGCTTGCTCTTCAAAGCTATGCGAGGGCACGGGCGCGAGCTTGATGTTGAACGCGTTGGCCGAGTTGAAGAAGCGCGCACGCGCCTCGGCGGCATTCGCCGGCGCCGCGTGGCTCTGAGGTCCCATGTCGGCCATACGTTTAGGCATGGCCGGGTTGAACAGGCTGCTCATGTGTCTGGGCATTCCACTGCGTCAAGGCTTCCGTTCGGCAGGACTCAGGGCCTTCAGGAAGGTGTCGTCGAACGCCACTTTGATATCCACCGGCTTGCTGATGACCTTGCCCTGGAGCAAGATGTCATGCGCGCTTTGGAGTGCGGTGGGGTCGATGTGGAAAAGCCCTTCGGTCTTGCCCTTGCCCGACACCATCAGCTTGTAGGCCTCGGTGAGCATGGATTCCTGTTGCGCGCGGTTCAGTGTGGGGGAAATCTTCATCACGATGTCCACGGCTTCTTTGGGGTTGGCCATGGCTTCGCGCCATCCTTTGATACTTGCGCGCAGGAATCCCTTGACCAGTTCAGGCTTGTTCTTGGCTGTTTCCTTGGAGACGATCAATGTGTCGCGGGGGAAGATCACGCCGTAGTCTTCGGCGCGGAAGAGGCGCACGTTCTGGGCACCCAGTCGGTCGTTGACTACCCACATTTCGTTGTACACCGTGGCAGTGGCCACGTCGATGTCGCCATTGATGAACGGCGTCATGGTCACTTGTTGAGGCTGCATGTTGACCTTGCTTGAATCGATGCCAGCCTTCGCCAGCATGCCGAGCAGCACGTAATTGGCGCCAGTGAACCAGGTCGTCACTTTCTTGCCCTGGAAGTCCTGGAGAGTCTTGATAGGACTGTCAGCCTTAACGACAAACGCGAACGGTGTGACCTGGTGGGAAACACCCACGGAGACGATGGGCAGGCCCTTGTCGACGCTCGCGAACACGCTGTCGGATCCGCCAGACAAGCCGAACGTGTCTGCGCCCGACGCCACCATGTTTTCGGCCAGGATATTGGGTCCGCCGGGGTTGATCGTCAGATCGATCCCCTCGTCTTTGTAGTAGCCCTTGTTGAGCGCATAGTAGAAGCCGGCGAACTGAGCCTGCGTGAGCCATTTCAGGCGCAGGCTGGCCTTGACCGGCTCTTTGGCCTGCGCTTGAAGAGCGGGGGTCAGGGCGGCCAAAGCAGTGGCCGCTGCAACGGTGCATAGGAATCGACGGGTTTTCATGGAACGCCTTTCAAGTGGTGAAGTGCAAGGGTGGGTGATTGCGGTTGGAGATCAGCTGTCAAAGGGTTCGAAGCCCGGCTTCTCGTCGCGACGGAGCTTGCGTAGCAGGGCCGGCCATTCGCGTTGACCTGCAGCCAGGATGTCGCCGTGCTGTTCGTGGAATTGGCGCGCTGCTTTCTCGCACGTCTGGTGCGAGGGCATCAACATCGGGCTGGGCAGGCCGGCAGAGGAGGCCTGTAGCTGCAGTTGTATGCGGGCGGCGCGCTCGAAGTAGTACAGCTGCATGAAGGCCTCGCCCACGGTTCTGCCCACGGTGAGCAAGCCATGGTTGCGCAGCAGCATCACCGTGTGATCGCCAAAATCCCGAGCAAGTCGCGTCTGCTCATCCAGATCGATGGCGACCCCTTCATAGGCATGGAAGGCCTGGCGTTGGTA
The DNA here is from genome assembly GCF_050821495.1 of Ottowia caeni. Lineage (GTDB taxonomy): Bacteria > Pseudomonadota > Gammaproteobacteria > Burkholderiales > Burkholderiaceae_C > Ottowia > Ottowia caeni. The sequence continues at coordinate 1,166,469 of NZ_CP151080.1, forward strand.
GAAGCGCATGGCGAATTGCGAAAGCGGCAACAAGCCATGGGGTTGCGCCGAGACGGCGACGCTCGCATCTGAATGCGTGTGAAGCACGCACAGCGCATCGTGGCGGCTTTCATGAATCGCGCCATGAATCACGAAGGCTGCGGCGTTGACTTCGTAGGGGCTATCCTCAAGTTTGCGGCCCTGCAGATCAATCCGAACCAGACTGGACGCCGTAATCTCTTCGAACAGAAGGCCGTAGGGGTTGAGAAGAAACTCACCATCGCGCCCCGGTACACGCATGGAGATGTGGTTGTAGATCATGTCGTCCAGGCCAAGCTGGGCAACCAATCGATAGCAGGCGGCCAGATCGACTCGGGCTTGCCATTCGGCGTCGGAGATGTGGGAGGCTCTCATGTTGTGGTCGGAAAAAATGCGGTCAACTTGCGAGTTCCAGTAGCCAGTCGGCCAGCACGCGAGTGCCCGCCGCCAGGTCTGAAGGAGTGGCAGATTCGGCTTCGTTGTGCGTAATCCCCAGGTGGCACGGAACAAACAACATGGCCGAAGGTGTCACCTTGTGCAGATAGCGCGCGTCGTGTCCTGCTGCCGAAGGCAGTTCACGGGTGGCGATCTGCAGGCGTTTGGCAATGGCAGCCGCCTGCTCGCACATGTGGGGAGGAAAACGCAAGGAATCTGCGGCCGAGAGTCGGTGGACCTGAACCGAGCACGGTCCACGGTGCGCCTGGCATATGGAGTCGACCATTGCGCCGAGTGCGCGCAAGGTGGCTGAATCTGGGTGGCGCAGATCTATGGAAAACTCGACTTGGCTGGCAACGACTGAGGGCGCATTGGGCAGTACGTCGAAGCGACCTACGGTGAACCGGGTCACGTCAGCGTCATCGTGCAATGCGGCGGCCAGTCCTTGCACCATGGCTGTGGCGGCCAGTAAGGCATCCTTGCGCTCACAGCGCCGAGACGTTCCCGCATGAGCGGCCTCACCTGTCACTAGTACCTGGAAGGTGTGCTTGCCCTGGATCCCTGTCACGATGCCTACTGGGTAGCCCTCGCGCTCAAGTACAGGGCCTTGTTCGATGTGGGCCTCAACATAGGCATGCACCGGATGCCCCAATGTTCGCTTTAGCACATGCGCGAGATGAGCCTGTTGTGCCGCCAGAGCCTCGCCTACGCTCAAGCCTTCCGCATCTCGCACAAGCAGCGTCTGCTCCAGCGTCCGGTCACCAGCGAAAACGGCTGACCCCATCATGCCAGGGGCAAAACGTGAGCCCTCTTCATTCATCCACGCCACCACATCAATGGCGCGGCGAGGTTTGACGTTGGATTCCAGAATCGCTTGCACGGCCTCCAGGGCGGCCATCACGCCATAAGCGCCATCAAAGCGTCCACCAGTGGGTTGGCTGTCCAGGTGCGATCCGCTGAGTACCGGCGCTGCATCTGGGTCCGTGCCCTGAAGGCGCAGGAACAGGTTGCCCGCATCATCTCGACTAGCCTCCAAGCCAAGAGCCTGGCCCCATTCCACGAGTGCGAGTTGGGCCTCCGTATCTTCTGCCGACAAAGCCTGACGGTTGACGCCGCCCAAAGGTGTGGCGCCGAATTGCGCGAGTGACTGAAGGCGGTCCCACAATCGCGCGTCGCTCACGAAAGAAGAGGGTGCGCGAGCCATCATGTGGTCTTCATGATCTCGGCAGGCATGGAGCGCGGGTCACGCGGCAGCCACTTGTCCTGCTCGACGGTTGCCAGAAAATCCGACACGAACTGATTGAACAGCCCCGGCTCGTCAATGTTGAGCGTGTGGCCTGTCTTGGGTAGCACCACCAAGCCGCTGGCTGGGATCACGCGCTTGAGGTAAAGACCAGGCTGCAGGCAGTGGTCGTCCTCGTCGCCCACGATGATCAGCGTGGGCACGGCCATTTTCGAGAGATTGGCCTCCAGATCGTAAATCGAGGGGCGCATGGCTTGTACGCCCTGCATCGTGCGCGCCGAGCCGACAGCCGAGTGTTCGGATAACTGGGTCGCGAATTCCTGCCAGCCTCGGGGATCCTTGACCTGGAACACGATGCGAGATGCAGCGGTGGAATAAACCTTGGAGAATTCCACGGAGCCCAGTTCCTCGAACTTGCGCGCAACTTCCAGCGACACTTCACGAAAATAGGCTTCATGCTGCTTCTCGGCGCCGTAGCCGGCACCTGCCACCACGAGCGACAGCGCGCGCTCGGCATAGCGCAGACCAAAATGCAAGGTGGCAAAGCCGCCCATCGACAGGCCGACAATGTGGGCTTTTTCGATGCCGAGCGCCTCCATCACATCGGCTATGTCGTCGGTGGCGATGTCCTGGGAATAGCGCGACACGTCCTCCGGCACCTCTGATGGCAGGTAGCCTCTTGCTGCGAACGTAATGCAGCGATATCTGCGCGTGAAATACCGCATCTGCGGTTCCCAGCTGCGGTGGTCGCCGCCGAATTCATGCACGAACACGATGGGCGTGCCCGAGCCAGCTTCCTCGTAGTAAAGGCGTGTGCCATCGCGTGCGTTCAGGTAAGGCATGGTGAAGACCTTCAGGAAATTTCAGAAAAGAGGACCGGAGGTGGTTGATTGGCGGGCTTTGTCAACCATGGCCGGCAGCAGCTCGCAAAAGTGCTGCACCCACGCTTCGGGCACCGTCAGGCTGACCTTGACGAAGCGCTCGCCGAATCGCTTGGTGTGGTAGGTGCCCTGCCGGATCATCACGCCCTCTTGCTGATACGCTGCGACCAGCGCCTCGGGGTTTACTCCGGCCTCCACCGTTTCAATGACAAGCAAGTTCGCGTTAGACGGATACACCGGAATGTGCAGCCCGGGGATCTTCTGTACGGCCTCGTAAACGGCGGTCTGATTCGCCCGAAGCCGCTCCAATATGGTGGGAAACCATTCGGCCTTGGTTTTCAGTCCTGCAATGGCGGCGCGCTGCGACACCACATTGCTGCCCAGGTTGTTGGGAGGAGAGGTGGCAATGGTTTCTATGATGTCGGGGTTGGCGATCACCGCGCCCAGACGCAAGCCTGCCAGACCCAGCCACTTCGAGAAGCTATAAGTCAGGATGCTTTTTTCAGGGTAGTACTGCAGTGCCGGCGAGAAACCATCGGCAAACTGTGCATAGGTCGCATCGTGAATAAAGTAGGCGCCCACTGACCGCGCTATGTCGGTAAAGGCCTTGATCTCTTCAGAAGTGTGGCAGGTGCCCAGCGGGTTATTGGGGTCGACCAGGTAGATGACACGTGTGTGTTCGCTCACGGCGGCGCGCAGTTGCTCGGGCGTCAGCTTGTAGCCTTGTGCGGCGTCATAGATCGGCAGTTCGACCACGGTGGAGCCCGCCTTGCGCGCAAAGTGCATGGGCCAAGCCCAGCTCGGATCTGTGGTCACGAACTCGGTGCCTGGCTCGCAGAAGTTACTGCACACGTTGTACAGCGCTTCAACGGCACCGTCCGTCACGAAGGCGGACATTCCCGGTACGCCCACATCTTCCACGATGAGTTTGCGCAGCTCTTCGAATCCGGCCGGCGGCGCATACGCGTGATAGCTGCCATCGCGCAAGGCTTCAATGGCCGCGTCGATAACTGAGGGATGCGGATCGAAGTGGTTGGTGTTCTGGCCCAGCCACATCAGGCCAGGGGTATTGCACAGCTTGTCGAAGTACGCATTACGTAACTCGAAAGGAGGGGCGGCGGTGGGTGCATGCATAGTCATGACACCCTTAAAGCAGAAGTTATGCCAACCGGTCTAAAGCCTATATCTCCCCGGGAAGGGCAGAAAAATAGGCGTGGAAAGCGTTCCCGATCAGGTGCAGCCACTCAATTGGTGCATTCAAAAATCACTAATTTGTATATTTTTGGTGCGAAATTGATTTTGGCAGGGTAGCCTGCCGTAGTTTCTGGTGAATTTTTGTTGGCATGAATACTGCTGATGGTCATTGGTATATTGGTTGTCGGATGCGAACTACGCATCTTTGGACAACCTGGAACACACCATGAACACCACTTCGGCAAAGAAAGAAAAGGTTTCCGCTGCATCCCCTCGCGGCCGCGCCAAAGAGAAATCCATGACGTTGGCGGAAGAGCTGCAGGAATCCCTGGAGCAACTGATCGTCAGTGGCGCGCTGGCACCCGGTGCGCGCCTGGATGAAGCCGAATTGGTGGAGCGCTTCAAGGTCTCGCGTACCCCATTGCGTGAAGCCTTGAAATCCCTGGCAGGCACGGGGCTCGTGGAAATACGCGGTCACCAGGGCGCACACGTCACCAGCATCTCGGTGCCGATGTTGATCGAGATGTTCCAGATGATGGCCGTCAGCGAAGGGTTGTGCGCGCAATACGCCGCACGCCGCGCCACGCCGTCGCAGCGCGAACGCCTGGCGGAATTGCACAGCCAGCTGGAGACTGTGCTGGCCACCGCGGACCCCCAGCGGTTCTATGAGGTCAACAGGGATTTTCACGAAGCACTCTACGACGCATCCAATACCAGCTATCTGTCCGACCAGACGCGCAAGTTACGCACGCGCGTGGGCGTTTATCGCCGTCACGTGACCTTTCAGCACGGGCGCATGCAGGCCACCATCGGCGAACACAAGGCCATCCTGGACGCCGTTGCACGCAACGATCCAGATGCCGCTTTCAAGGCGGCTGTTGACCACGTCACCTTGCTTCAAGACGACATGGTCGATCTGATCGCCGCCATTTCTGTTCACTTTCCCGGCGCTTAGCGCCATTACTTCACCGGTACTCACCATGATCCAACTCGACCTCTCCGGCAAGACCGCACTCATCACAGGCGCATCCAAGGGCATCGGCCTGGCGGCAGCGCATTGTTTCGCGGAAGCTGGCTGCCATCTGCATCTGGCGGCACGCGATGGCGAAGCACTGCAAAGCGCCAAGGACGTGATCCTTTCCGCCTATGGCGTGAAAGTCAGCATCCACCCGATGGACCTGTCCGCGCCGGGCGCCATGCGTGCGTTGGATGCCGCGGTCGGCGATGTCGACATCCTGGTAAACAACGCGGGCGACATCCCCGCCGGCCCCATAGAGTCGCTCGATTTTGACGTGGTGCGTCGAGGCTTTGCGCTCAAGGTTCTGGGGTACATGGAATTGACCCAGCTCGTCTACGCCCGCATGAAACGCATGGGCCATGGTGTGATCGTCAACGACATCGGCAACTCCGGTGAGAACTGGGACGCCAATTACATCGCGGGCTCCACGGGCAACGCGGCCGTCATGGCTTTTACCAAGGCACTCGGCGGGGTCAGCCTGGACGACGGCATTCGCGTGGTGGGTGTCAACCCAGGTCCGGTAGCCACGGATCGCATGGTCAAGCTCATGAAGCGTCGAGCGCTCGATACGCACGGCGACGAAGGTCGCTGGGAAGAGCTGTTCGATCAGTATCCCGGTGGGCGTCCGGCAGAAGCCAAGGAAGTGGCTGAGTTGATGCTGTTCCTCGCATCACCCCACGCGGCCTACATCTCAGGCACCATCGTGACCATCGACGGAGGCATCGCTGCGCGTGGCTCCATCATCAAGTCCAGCAAGCGTGCCCAGGCGCAAGTGCCGGCAGCGTCGTGACGGAAGGCTATTCGCTCTTCGTTCGAAGTTAGGGGAGGGTGTGGCCGTGTTGGCAGGCGGTGCGCCGAAAACATCCATGCCCTCGCGCGCGGCTGATTTCAGCAACTCGGGTGTGGCGCGGATGTGCGCCTCCAGTTCCAGCGCCGCGCGCAATTCGTTGCCCGACATGGCCGCCTCGAAGATACCGCGATGTTCGTTGTGCACGTCTCTTCGGCCCTGCCCCAGGCCGATGGCGTAGCGCCGGTAGCGCTCGCTGTGCCGATTGAATGTGCGCAGCAGCCTGAGCGTCCACTCCGAGCCGCAGTTGGCCACCAGCACTTCATGAAACTGCGTGTTCAACGCTTCCCAGCGCTGTATGAGCGCCGGAAGAATCGGTTGCTCTATGGCAGACATCTGCGTGTACACCTCCTGCAGATCCTGGCGCCATTGATCGTTGGCGTGGCGTATGGATTGCCGAAGCGCGTCAATTTCGATACGCACCCGTAGGTCTGTCAGATCGTCCAGATCCTGCACCGTGATGGGCGTCACACGAAAACCGCGCTGACCTTCGGCTTCCACCAGCGCGTCACTTACCAGGCGGTTAAGTGCTTCGCGCAAAGTGCCTGCGCTCACGTCATAGCGCTGGCGCAAATGCTCTACCCGCAGTTTCACCCCAGGGGCTAAACGCCCCTCCACGATATCGTCTCGCAGCTGCGAATACGCGCGCTCAATCAGCGTGCGCGGGCTGTGAGCGTCATCGCCGTTGTGCGGGTTGTCCAGTGGAGGGATGCGGGCGGATCGTTTGGCCATGAGATTCGTGCGTGGTCGGGGCCGTTATTGGAGGTCAGGGTCTTGGAGCATAGCAGCGCCAACCCCAGTTGCCTTGAAACCCCAATTTCTTAATGTACGATGAAAGTGAAAGAATATCGATAAAAACTCTAAATGTTCAGTCGGAATTGGCTTAATTTGATCCAGATCACTCAATTATTATCGAGATTTGTATGGACAGAGTGGGGGCTTGAACTTAGAATGCGGCTTGATACGTGGCTCCTAAGTCACTGCAGGGGTGGTCCGTGCGTTGTCTGCCGGGCCAGCATGGTTGCATCAGCAAAGCGTCTTTAAGCGGAAAGAGACAATGAAAGAATTCCTCAACTTCATCAATGGCGAATACGTCAAGAACATCTCCGGCAAGACGTTCGAAGACCGCAACCCGGTGGACAACAGTGTCATCGGCAATATCTATGAAGCCGGCAGGCCCGAGGTTGATGCCGCCGTGGCAGCCGCCAAGGCTGCCCTGAAGGGCGACTGGGGCAAGATGGCCGTCGGCGAGCGCGTCAGGCTGCTCGACGCAGTGGCCCTGGAAATCAACCGCCGCTTCGATGATTTCCTGCAGGCAGAAATTGCCGATACCGGCAAGCCCTACGGCCTGGCTTCACACGTCGATATTCCGCGCGGTGCGGCCAACTTCCAGATTTTCGCCGACACCATCAAGAGCATGTCGACGGAATCGTTCAACATGCGCACTCCTGACGGCAAGACAGCCCTCAGCTATGGCGTTCGCGTGCCGCGCGGCGTGATCGCCGTGGTCTGCCCCTGGAACCTTCCTCTGCTGCTGATGACCTGGAAAGTCGGGCCGGCGCTGGCTTGCGGCAACACGGTTGTCGTCAAACCATCGGAGGAGTCCCCCGCCACCGCCACGCTGCTGGGTGAAGTGATGAACGCAGTCGGCATGCCCAAGGGCGTTTACAACGTGGTGCACGGATTCGGCCCGGGTTCTGCCGGCGAAATGCTGACCACCCACCCCGACGTCAATGGCATCACCTTCACGGGAGAAACCCGCACGGGCACTGCCATCATGCAAGCTGCAGCCGTGGGCATTCGCCCAGTGTCGCTTGAGCTTGGCGGCAAGAACGCCGCAGTCGTGTTTGCCGACTGTGATTTCCAGGTGGCTGTGGATACCGTCACCCGCTCCTGCTTTGAAAACGCCGGGCAAGTCTGCCTGGGTACCGAGCGCGTCTACGTGGAACGCCCGATTTTCGACAAGTTCGTGGCGGCTCTGAAGGAAAAAGCCGAAGCCATGAAGCCCGGCCTGCCCTTTGACAAAGACACCAAAATCGGACCTCTGATCAGCAAGGAACACCAGAAGAAGGTGCTGTCCTACTATCAGAAGGCCAAGGACGAAGGCGCCACGGTGGTCACCGGCGGTGGCGTTCCCGACATGCCAGATGCCCTGAAGGACGGCTGCTGGGTGCAGCCCACCATCTGGATCGGCCTGCCTGAAACGGCTGCGGTGGTCACCGAGGAAATCTTCGGCCCCTGCTGCCACATCTCCCCCTTCGACAGCGAAGAAGAAGTGCTGACCAAGGTCAACAGCAACCGCTACGGTCTGGCCACCGCCGTCTTCACTCAAGACATCGGTCGGGCCAACCGCATGGGGCATGGCATTGAGGTGGGACTGTGCTGGATCAACAGCTGGTTCCTGCGAGATCTGCGTACATCGTTCGGGGGCTCCAAACAGTCTGGCATCGGCCGCGAAGGCGGTGTTCATTCGTTCGAGTTCTACACTGAGCTTCGCAACGTGATGGTGAAGTTCTAATTATTAGGGGTGACATGAAAACCGAACTGATCAACCAACTGGGCGACGAGCTCTACGAGGCGCTCAAGGCTTGCCGTACGCTTGAGCCGTTGACCAATCGCCACGCCGACATCAGCATCGACGATGCCTACGCCATTCAGCAGCGCATGATGAAGCGACGCCTGGATGCAGGCGAGAAGGTCGTCGGCAAGAAGATCGGCGTGACCTCCAAAGCCGTGATGAACATGCTGGGTGTCTATCAGCCAGACTTTGGCTGGCTGACCGATGCCATGGTCTACAACGAAGGCGAGGCCATCGAGGCCAGCACCTTGATCCAGCCGAAGGCAGAAGGCGAGATCGCTTTCGTGCTCAAGAAGACCCTCAAGGGCCCTGGTGTCAGCGCGGCTGATGTCCTCGCCGCCACCGAAGGCGTGATGACTTGCTTCGAGATCGTCGACTCCCGCATCCAGGACTGGAAGATCAAGATTCAGGACACCGTGGCTGACAACGCAAGTTGCGGCGTGTTCGTGTTGGGCGATCGGTTGGTCGACGTGCGCGACGTCGATTTGGCCACCTGCGGCATGGTGCTGGAAAAGAACGGCGAAATCGTGGCCACTGGTGCTGGCGCAGCTGCCCTGGGCCATCCGGCCAACGCCGTGGCCTGGCTGGCCAACACGCTCGGCGCGCATGGCATTGCGCTGGAAGCCGGAGAAGTGGTGTTGTCAGGTTCGCTCGGAATCATGGTGCCTGTGAAAGCCGGCGACAACCTGCGCGTGAGTATCGGCGGAATTGGCTCCTGTTCAGTTCGCTTTAACTGAAGTGGCAGAAGGAATAAATTAATGAGCAAGAAAATCAAATGCGCACTGATCGGCCCAGGCAACATTGGTACCGATCTGCTGGCTAAACTGCAGCGCAGTCCGGTGCTGGAGCCTGTCTGGATGGTCGGCATCGACCCAGCCTCCGACGGCCTCAAACGCGCCCAGGAAATGGGCATCAAGACCACAGCCGACGGCGTAGATGGCCTGGTGCCCCACATCAAGGCCGATGGTGTGCAGATCGTCTTTGACGCCACCAGTGCCTACGTGCACGCCGAGAACTCGCGCAAAGTTAACGCCGAGGGTGCAATGATGATCGACCTCACGCCCGCGGCCATTGGCCCCTACTGCGTGCCGCCAGTCAACCTCAAGCAGCACGTGGGCCAGGCCGAGATGAATGTCAATATGGTCACCTGCGGTGGCCAGGCCACCATTCCCATGGTGGCGGCAGTAAGCCGCGTGCAAGCTGTTGAGTACGGCGAAATCGTGGCCACCGTGTCCAGCCGCTCGGTGGGCCCTGGCACGCGCAAGAACATTGACGAGTTCACACGCACCACCGCTGGCGCGGTTGAAAAGGTGGGCGGCGCCAAGAAGGGCAAGGCCATCATCATCATCAACCCGGCCGATCCACCGCTGATCATGCGCGACACCGTGCACTGCCTGACCGTGGACGAACCCGATCAGGCCGCCATCACCAAGAGCATCCACGACATGATCGTCGAGGTGCAAAAGTATGTGCCAGGCTACCGGCTGGTCAACGGTCCGGTGTTCGACGGCAAGCGCGTGTCGGTGTTCCTGGAAGTCGAAGGACTGGGCGACTACCTGCCCAAGTATGCCGGCAACCTCGACATCATGACCGCTGCCGCCGCACGCACCGCCGAGATGTTTGCCGAGGAAATCCTCGCAGGAACACTCACGCTCCAACCCGTCGTGGCCTGAAGGAGAAACGAACATGAGTCAACTCAAAGGTAAAAAAATCACGGTGCATGACATGACGCTGCGCGACGGCATGCACCCCAAGCGTCACTTGATGACGCTGGAGCAGATGACCACCATCGCACAGGGTCTGGACGCTGCTGGCGTCCCGCTGATCGAGGTCACGCACGGCGACGGCCTGGGCGGCAGCTCCGTCAACTACGGCTTCCCGGCGCACTCCGACGAGGAATATCTCGGTGCCGTGATCCCTCTCATGAAGCAGGCCAAGGTCTCCGCGCTGCTGCTGCCAGGCATCGGCACCGTCGATCACCTCAAAATGGCTCGCGAGCTGGGCGTGCACACCATCCGCGTGGCCACGCACTGCACCGAGGCCGATGTGAGCGAGCAACACATCACCATGGCGCGCAAAATGGACATGGACACCGTCGGCTTCCTGATGATGGCCCACATGAACTCGCCTGAAGGCCTGGTCTCGCAGGCCAAGCTGATGGAGAGCTACGGCGCCAACTGCATCTACATCACCGACTCCGCCGGGCACATGCTGCCACACGACGTGAAGGAAAAGCTGGGACGCGTGCGCGAGGCCCTCAAGCCCGAAACTGAACTGGGTTTTCACGGCCACCACAACCTCGCCATGGGCGTCGCCAACTCGATCGCCGCGATCGAAGTAGGTGCCAACCGCATCGATGCGGCCGCCGCGGGCTTGGGTGCAGGTGCGGGCAACACGCCCATGGAAATTCTGGTGTCGGTTTGCGATCTCATGGGCATAGAAACCGGCGTTGATGTGTTCGCTATTCAGGACGTGGCTGAAGACCTGGTCGTGCCGATCATGGACTTCCCGATCCGCTGCGACCGCGATGCACTCACGCTGGGTTATGCCGGCGTGTACGGTTCGTTCCTGCTGTTTGCCAAGCGCGCCGAGAAAAAATACGGTGTGCCAGCGCGCGAGATCCTCGTCGAGATGGGGCGCCGTGGCATGGTGGGCGGACAGGAAGACATGATCGAAGACACCGCGCTGACGCTGGCCAAAGCCCGCCAGGCTGCTTGATACAGGAGACGGAACCATGGCACTCGACGAAAAAATCCTTGATCAGCTCGCAGCACATCTGGAGAACTGCCAGCTCAAGAGGGAAGATACGCCCAAGGTCACCGATACCTATCCGGACATGAGCTGGGACGACGCCTATGCCGTTCAGGACCGTATCCTGGCATCCAAGCTGGCGAAGGGCTCGCAGATCGCCGGCTACAAGGCAGGCCTCACCTCGCACGCCAAAATGAAGCAAATGGGCGTGACCGATCCGGTGTTCGGTTTCCTGGTCAGCGAGTACATCGTGCCCGAGGGCGGCGAAGTCAAGGTGAGCGATCTGATCCATCCCAAGGTGGAACCGGAAATCTGTTTTGTCACCAGGACGGAACTGAAAGGCCCAGGTTGCAGCATCGCCACCGTTCTGGCTGCCAGTGACGTGGTGCTGCCTGGCATCGAAGTCATCGACAGCCGTTACCGCGACTTCAAGTTCGACCTCAAGAGCGTGGTGGCTGACAACACCTCTGCCGCGCGCTTCGTGGTCGGCGGGCGTGCCGTGGATGCCCGTAGCGTGGATCTGCGCACCACCGGCGTGGTGCTGGAGAAAAACGGCGAAGTTGTGGCGCTAGGTGCCGGAGCCGCTGTGCTGGGGCACCCCGCGGCGGCGGTGGCCATGCTGGTCAACCATCTGGGCCGCCGCGGCAAGAGCCTGCCGGCTGGCAGCTTGGTGCTGTCGGGTGGAATTACCGAGGCGGTGGCCGTTCAGGCAGGCGATAACGTCACGTTGCGGGTGCAAGGCATGGGCAGCGTTTCTGTGCGCTTCACCTGATTTTTTCATGACGCGCTGACGCGTCATCTCCCTCTGACTGTTTGAGTTTTGCACTGCTTTCCCGCACGCGGGAGAGGGCGGGTGCGGCCGCGGCCGGTCGAGGGCTGTGGGCGGGCGGCGTATCCACCCTTACTTCTTTTTCTTAACTGGAGACACCATGAAACGACGTGACCTTATTGCCGCTGCGGCGGCCAGCGCAGCCGGAATGTTGCCGGGCATGTCCTGGGCGCAAGCGGCGACTTACCCGACCAAGCCGGTCAAGCTGATCGTGCCCTTCCCGCCCGGAGGTCCGACCGACATCATGGGGCGCACGGCCGCGAAAGCCATGGGGGACAAACTGGGTCAGCAGTTCGTGGTGGAGAACAAGGCGGGTGCGGGCGGCAACATTGGTACCGATGCAGTAGCCAAGGCGGCGGCGGATGGCTACACCATTGGTCTGTCTGCCATCAGCAGCCTGGCCATCGGCCCACATCTGTACACCAAGTTTCCTTTCAACGTCGAGAAGGACCTCGCGCCGATCTCGTTGGTGGGCACGACCCCGTGCGTTGTCGTGATCAACCCTTCGGCACCTTTCAGCGACCTGAAGGGACTCATTGCGTATGCCAAGGCCAACCCAGGCAAGCTGCAATATGCGATTTCGGGTATTGGCACCAGCAACCATCTGGCCTCGGAACTGCTGCAGTCGGTCGCCGGCATCCAGATGACGAGCGTGCCGTACAAAGGCTCCAGCCAGATCGTGCCCGACCTGCTCTCCGGCGTGATCCAGCTGAGCATGGAAAGCTCTTTGGCCACGACTTTGCAGCACATCAAGGCTGGCAAACTCAAGGCACTCGCGGTCACGTCGCCTACCCGCTCCAAGGCTCTGCCCGATGTGCCCACTGTGGCTGAGTCCGGCTTCCCGGGGTTCGCGGTCGAAACCTGGTTCGGGCTGGTTGCGCCTGCCGCCACACCACCCGCCATCGTGCAAAAACTCCAGGCTGCCTGGGCGGATGGCTCCAAGACGGCTGAAGCCCAGAATGCCTTTGACAATATCTCTGGCAACCTGCGCGTCAACTCGCCGCAAGAGTTCGCTGCGTTCATCCAGTCAGAGAACAAGCGTTGGGGCGACCTCATCCGCAAGCTAGGCATCAAGGCCGACTGATTCCCCAGGTGCCGCAAAGAAAGCCCCTTTGGGGGCTTTTTGCTGAGCGCAAATTCTCGGGTTCACGCTATCTTTGTAGGAGCGGCTTTAGCCGCGAAGGGCTTATCGCTCCTAAAGCCGTTCATCTATACGAGAGAGCATCTGCACGGTTGGAGAAATCCTCTTCAGCCGCGAAAAGCAACTCAATAATGCGGCGGAATCTCGTCGCGTGCGCTGGTGAGTGCATCTGACCCACCTTCCGGGACTCTTCTGCGCAACTCATCCACCTCTCGCATCAGCCGATCGATTTGCTGCTGTTGGCGGTATATGGTCAGGTTCAATTGGTCCAGCAAGTCTTCGCTGTAGCTGGCTTTGATTTCCAGCGCGGTCAGGCGGTCGTCGGTATCGCTCGATGTGGGCATGGCTGCATGATCTCACAGACTTTTCAGGTTTAGCCTGGAACCGGCCCGAGGTTCAGGCAGCATGACCAAAAAAGAGCCTCGCTGGCAAACACCTCAAGGGTGTCGGCTGGCAGGCTCATGCAATGGCGCCAGCAGGGGCGCCTCCCACGATGAACAAACTATGAGCGAAAACAGCAGGCTATCGGCTCTCGAGGTCCGGCAGCGTGCGGGCGCCGAGCATGGGGCCGTACTTATTTGGTGAGAATCAGCTTGCCCAGCTTTGTGGCCTGCAGTCTGTAGACGGACCCGTTGTGGCTGATCTCAACTGTTTTTCGGCCTTGTAGAAGGTGGTCGCTCGGCAACGGTGGTGGCGCAGGAGAAATCATGATCGGAGAAGCATCTGGCGTGCTGAGCCGTGCGGGCGATGACAGGTGAAGCGTTTCGCGGCAGGTTTCCATGGTGATGGTTTCCTCGTTAAACTGGCGTTATCAGGGAGGTTAGGTGCAGGAAGGCAACCGGCTAACCGCCGCTCTTGGGCTGAGTGATGAAACCGATCTTCTTCAACCCGGCTTGCTGCGCGGCAGCCATGGCTTGCGCCACGCGCTCGTAGCGAACGTCCTTGTCGCCTCGGATGTGCAGGTCAGGTTGTGGCTCCTTGGCGGCTTCGGACATCAAACGTGCGGGCAGGGCGTCGTCGGAGATCATCTCTTCGCCCAGGAAGTAGCTGCCGTCGGCCTTGACCGACAGGTTCAGCGTCTCGGGCTTGATCAGCTCCTTCTCGTTGGTCGCGGTGGGCAACTCCACGTTGACGGAGTGCTTCATGACCGGCACCGTGATGATGAACACGATCAGCAGCACCAGCATCACGTCGATGAACGGGACCATGTTGATCTCGCTCATCACCTCGTCGGTTTCTTCGGCAATGAATCCGGCCATTTGGGTTTGCTCTTTTCAGAAGATGTGAGAAATGCCGAGCTCGCTCAGGCCTTCTTCATGGGAACGACACGGCTGTCGGCGGGCGCTGTGCCAACCCGAGCGCCAGTAACGTAGTAGGCGTGCAGATCGTGTGCAAACCGGCCCAGCTTGGCCAGAATATGCTTGTTGCCGCGAACCAGCGCGTTGTAGCCCAGCACGGCGGGAATAGCCACGGCCAAGCCCAGTGCCGTCATGATCAGAGCCTCTCCGATGGGGCCGGCCACTTTGTCGATGGTGGCTTGGCCAGCAACGCCAATACTCATCAGGGCGTGATAGATGCCCCACACGGTTCCGAACAGGCCGACGAAGGGCGCGGTTGAGCCCACGGAGGCCAGAATCGCGAGACCAACCTGCAGCCTGGTGGTTGTGGCGTCGATGCTGTTGCGCAGAGCGCGGGAGATCCAGTCGCTCACGTCCAGTGAGTCGTGCAGTTGGGCCTGGGTGGCGCGATGATGGGCGGCGGCTTCGCGGCCTTCTATGGCCAGTTCACGGAAGGGGTTGCCATCTGCCGTGCCCAGCTTGTCCAGGGCTTCGGCCATGTCGGATGAGTGCCAGAAGCTCTCCACTTTTGCGGCAAGACGCTTGGCGCGCACCACGTCAAGAGCCTTGATGAGGATGACGATCCAGGTCAGCAACGACATGCCAATCAAGGTCAGGAACACCGCGCGCGTCACCCAGTCACCCTGTGACCAGACATGAAATAGACCAAACTGAGAATCCATGATTACTCCAAGACCAAATTGAGTTATTCGAGAACGAAATTGAGAGGTACGTTGAACCACATCGCTTCGGGCACGCCGTCGCGGGTGCCGGGCTTGTAGCGCCAACGGTCGCGGGCAGTTTCCAGGGCCACCTGGTCTAGCCGGTCAAAGCCGCTGGATTGCTGTATCCGGGCTTCCTGAGCACGTCCGTCGGGACCAATCAGCACGCGAATGACGACGCGGCCAGTTTCACCCAGCCGGCGACTCATTGACGGGTAGGGGGGCGCGGGGTTGTTCAGGTACTGGGCTGTGCTTGAGGGTTGCACGATCCTTGGAGGTGCAGGCGGTGCAGGCGGTGCAGGGGGCGCGGGCGGTGCAGCGGGGGCAGTCTGGGCGACGGGTGCTGGCGCAGGAGCTGGAGCCAGCTCGGTGGTCATCACGGAAGGCGTGGAATCAGCTACCGCGAGGGGCTGTGGCGCTTTGACAGGAGCTGGGGCAGGGCGCGGCCGCACGACCGGCTTGGCGCGCGGTTCAGGAGCCGGCGGTGGCGGAGCGGCCGGCTCAGGTGGACCTTGGGGCTCAGGCGGCGCTGGTGTGATGAATTCGGCCAGAATTTCCACAGGCACGACCACCTCGACAGCGCGCCGCAGCAGACCGCTTTGCAGAGCCCATAAACCCACGCCATGGAATAGCAGGACAGCGCCCACAATGACTGTGTTTCGGCCAAGGCGTATCACGCGTGTAGGTTGAGAGGGCAGCGCAGCGGAAGTGGACATCGTGTGAGTGCCACTCTGCTCGAAACTGGTGCGAGCGGTGGCTGTGACAGGCAAGAAAAGCGTATGAGAGACTAAACCAGGAGGGAGAAAAGTGGCAAAAAATTCTTGCTAATCCCGACTAACGTCTTAGGACCCACCACAGGGCACCGATCAAAAATATCAGGCTGCCCGCAAAAGCGAGGAGGGCGCTGCCGTTCATTGTGTGGCACTACCCGTCAATCAGCCGTTGGCCGCCCGCCGCTGAACCCGTGTGGCACGGGCACCGTTTCCTGGTGCAGGGCAGCTATGGGGCGGCCTACGCTGCACTGCGAGACAATGTCGCGCGCGCAGCCTTCGCACGCGCCGCAGCAGGTGGCCACACCCAGTTCAAGCTGGATGTCATCAAAGCTCATGCCAGCATGGGCGTGCCGGCTAATGTCGCGGTCAGAAACACGGTTGCAGATGCAAACGATCATGTTGAATCAACCTGGGGCTGGAAGCGTAATCTTGGGCTAAATGTTAAATGAGAATTAATCTCATTGTCAACAACTATCTCGCGAGTAGGGAGAATTTATAAGCCTGTGGGTGTGTCGAGCAGTTCCCGGGTGGCGTCAGCCAGCGTGCGGCAGCCGCTCAAGGCCATGGCCATTTCCAATTCGTCGCGCAGAATCCGTATGACGCGGGCAACCCCCAAGGCGCCAGCCACGGCCAGGCCGTGCATCAGCGGCCGGCCGATCAGCACGGCGTTGGCGCCCAGAGCCATGGCTTTGAGAATATCGGTGCCGCGGCGAATGCCGCCATCGACGATCAGCGGCAGTTGGCCATCCACGGCATCGGCAATGCGCGCCAGGGCGCGGGCGGAGGCGGGAGCGGTGTCCAGAGTGCGACCACCATGGTTGCTGACAATCAGGCCGGCCAGTCCCATCTCGCGGGCCCGGAGCGCGTCTTGCGGGTGCAGCACGCCCTTGAGCCAGATCGGTAGCGGAGTGCGCGCCTGGAGCCAGGCGATGTCTTCCCAGCACAGGGCGTGTGCCGGTATGCCCCCGCAATAGGTGGCAGCTTCATGGGTGGTAGGGGGCGGCACGCCTTGAAGATGCACGCTCTCTATGCCCGGCGGCAGTTTGAATTCGGCGCGCCGCTCTCGATCACGGGCTCCGCTAACCGGGGCGTCGGCCGTAAGTACCAGTGCCTCGTAGCCGGCAGCTCGGGCGCGCTCGGCGAGTTCCAGGTTGAAGGCGCGGTCGTGTTGCCAATACAGCTGAAACCACATGGGTCCCCGCTCCTGATCGCCCAGCATGGCCTGTGCCACCATTTCCAGAGGCACGCTGGACTGCGTGCTGAGAATATAGCCGGCACCCTGGGCAGCTGCAGCCAACGCGCTGGCGACCTCGCCTTCAGCGTGCGCCAGGCGCTGATGGGCCACCGGAGCCAGCAAGATAGGGTGCGCCAGATCGCGGCCAGCCAGCTTGACCCGGGTGTGGCCTCCGCAAAGCGGTTGCAGAACGCGAGGCCATATTTCCAGCCTTTGCCACGCCTGCGCGTTCGCGTTCAATGTGAATTCGTCGGCGGCGCCGCCGCTGAGGTAGGCCCAGCTCCCGGGTTCGAGCTTTTCACGGGCTTGCACTTCGTAATCGGAAAGGGTCACGAGCGGAGCAGCCATGGCGTCAGATGTCAGATGTCAGATGTCAGATGTCAGATGTCAGATGTCAGATGTCAGGTGGTGGCCCACATGCGCAGCAGGTTGTGATAGGTGCCGGTCAGCGCGCGCGCTTCGGCGGTTTCGCCGTGGCGCTTGCGCAGCGCGAGCAATGACATATCCATGTCGAACAGTAGGGCGCGCTGCTCGGGGGAGCGCACCATACTCTCAATCCACAGAAAACTGGCGATGCGCTCCCCCCGTGTCACGGGCAGCACTTCGTGCACACTGGTGCCCAGGTACAGAACGGCATCGCCCGCAGGAAGCTTGACTTGCCGAGACGGCTCGCCAGGAGCGCCGTGGACCACGAGTTCGCCGCCGTCATAGTCAGCGGGGTCACAGAAGAAAACGGTGCAGGAGAGATCGCTGCGCACCCACTCGCCGGTGGCCGCGGAGTGCATGACGGCCCCGTCTACATGCGGACCGTAGTGGTTGGCATCACCACCGTAGCGGTTGAACAGCGGATTGAAGATTCGGCGGGGCAGTGCCGCCGAGAGCACCACAGGGTCACGCCTCAGCGCTCCAAGCACCATTTCTCGGAGCGTGGCGGCGCAAGCACTTTCTTGCGCCAGCTGAAGGTTGTTCTTCTGTTGTACGGCTTGCCCCCCGCGCTGGCGCGCCCGTCCACCCAGGGGGTGTCCGGGGCTCGCAGCAGTGCCCGCGCCTGATCGACTTCGGTGGTGGTCAGCAGGCCTTTCAGGTGCAGCAGCATGGGAGCATCAGCGCAATAGCGTCAAAAGAGTGCTTTAAGAGTCAGTTCCACTCGACGCGCTGCACCCGGCTGATAGAAACCGCGGTACAGCGAGTCTGCGTAGAGCTTGTTGCTCAGGTTGGAGACATTGAGCTTAAGCGAAACCGTCTCGCTGACGGTGTATTCGGCCATGGCGTCGAATGTCACGAAACCGGCCGCGTGGTAGGCGCGCTGCCCTTCCGGATTCTGGCTGCTGCGGTAATTGGCGCCCACGCCCAGGCGCAGTTGCGGCATCACGCGGTAGGTGGTCCAGAGGCTTCCCGAGTGCCTGGGCGTGAGGCCGGGGCGATCTCCTTCCACCTGCGCGCCTGTGCCGGTAGCCGACAGCCGTACGTTGCTGCTGTCGATCTTGGCGCGCGGAATCCAGGTGTGGTTCCAGAATACTTCCCAGGCGGGGGTGATGCGGCCTGCAAAGTTGAACTCCATGCCCGCGGCGTGGCGCTTGCCAGAGAGCAACTCTTGCTGAGCGGCGGTATCCGGGTCGGTGTTGCGCTCGTTGTATTTTTCACTGTAGAACAACGCCACGCCAGCCAGTGCGCGTTTCTCAAACAGATCCCACTTGCCGCCGATCTCGAAGTTTCGGCTCTTTTCGGGCGGGGTGTTGGAGGAGCGCTCGGTGTTTGCGTTGATCGAGCCGAACTGGTAGGCATCACCCGCTGTATTGAACGAAGTGCCGAAGGAGGCGTAGTAAGAAGAGCTGTCGTTGGGCTGGAATATCAGGCCCACGCGCGGGCTGAAAAGGTTGTCGCTGCGCGCGTTGCTGAGGGAGCCGTCCGCGTTGTGATACGAGGCGCGGAAGTGGTCAAAGCGCACACCACCCACCAGTTTCAGCGTGTTGGTGATCTCCATGGTGTCTTGCGCATACAAACCTATGCTGCGGGACTCGAAGTTGTTGAAGGGCACAGGGGAAACGCGAGTGTCGGGAACCCATGCTCCGTCGTTGGGGGTTCCCACGGTTGTGCTGGGGCGCGCCGGAGTGTTTGGTAACGGGAAGTTGTTGTTCCGCTTGGCGCCCTCGTCATAGACGTCTATGCCAGCCAGCAACTGGTGTTTGCGGCCGCCCCACTCGAAGGTGTTGCTGTAGTCGCTTTGAAACTGCACCACGTCGCTCTTGCCGATGCGGCCCTTGGAGCCGCGCGTGAGTACGGTGCTGCTGGTGATGTCGGCCACACTGGTGGGACGAGGGTTGGCAAACGCGATGGGGCTGCCGAGCAGGTCGCGCTCGTACTGGCCGGCACGCAGTCTGGTCTTCAGTTCACCGCCATTGTCGAAGCGGTAGGTATGACCCAGTGTGACGTATTTTGCCGAGGTGTTCAGGTGATCGCTCGCCAGACCGTAGTAGTTCTTGGCAGGCAGCGTGGGCGTGATTTCGCCTTCGGGGCTGATGATCCATGGATGGGAGAAGCTTGAGCGGCCCTTCACGTCCAGATAGTAAGCGCCTACGGTGAACTCATTGCGCGTGCCGATGCCCCAGCGGAACGTCGGCGCAATGCCGATCTTGCGCTGCTTGGCGCCCCAGTTTTCGGCGTCGTGGCCCAGCAAGTTGAGTCGCAGCGCGGAGTCCTCGCTCATCTGGAAATTGAGGTCGCCTGTCACACGCTTCATGCTGCCAGTGCCCACAGTTGCGTTCAGTTCGTGCTGAGTGATCAGGAAGGGTTGCTTGCTAACCTGGTTCACCACCCCTCCGGTGGAGCCTTTTCCAAACAGCATGGAGGCTGAACCCTTGATGATTTCAACGCGGTCTTCGTTGAATGTGTCGCGCTCGTACAAGGGCGCATCGCGCATGCTGTCGCGGTAGATGTCGCCCGCCTGGCCGAGCGAGAAGCCGCGCAGTCGCACGTCTTCCTCGCCTGTTTCGCCCGCCTGGAAGGTAACGCCTGCGGTGGTGCGCAGCACTTCGCGGAAGTCGTCCAGATTGCGGTCGCTCATGAGCTTTTCCGTCATGACCGTCACGCTTTGTGGAATGTCGCGCAGTTCCTGATCGCCCTTGCCGATCTGTGTGCGGTTTACCCGCAGTTCGTTCTTGCTGTTGGTGGCGCCACTGTCCTTTAAAGATGAGTCGCGCACTGTCACCGTGCCCAGCGTGGCTGTCGTTGGCGCTGCCGGGGCTACAGATTGAGCCCATGCACCGCCGGCCAATGATCCGGCCAGCAGCATGGCGCCTAATGGGCGCAGCGTTGGGGCGGCGGTGCTCGCTAAAGGTTTTGAAGCGTCCCGGGCTGTGTGGCCAAGGGGGTGCACAAGGTCTTGAAAAGCAGGGTTCATGAAGCAGCCAGTCAGTCGATATTAAGGGGAGAGCTGGCTACATGAGCGCATCCGCGGATCGGTGCGCGCTTCGCTTGCTTGCAATGAACTTTAAGGATGCCCTGCATAACTCCCTGCGGTCTGTGGCAGCACGGCCTCGGGCGATCCGCAGCGTTGCTTTTCTTGCCAATAGCTGGGCTATTGGCTGCAAAAAGACGCCTTGCGCCTCATCCCGATCCGCACTACCACCGACTCGCGAGGGTTATGCAGGGCATCCTTAAGGGAACTATTCTAACTAAATGAGAATAGGTTTCATTCAAGTGTAGCGAAAATATGACAGGAGCCCATCACCCCAAGCCGGCCTGGAGCCTGTCGGACTTGGAGCGCCGAAAGGGAAAATGGGACCCAGTGAGGACAGTTTTTGCAGGATTCGCAGGTCCATAGCCCAGCTATGGGTCAAGAAGACTGTGAAAAATGGATCGCTGGGGCTCATTTGCAGCCGGCGATTTCCAAGTCCGACGGGCTCCTATGGTGCGGTTTTCCTTTTGGCGTGAGTAGGCGCTTAGGCGTCTCTCGCCTTATTCTTCCATCTGGCTCTGCAGGTAGTTTTGCAAGCCCACTTTGTCGATCAGATCAATCTGAGTTTCGAGATAGTCAATGTGCTCTTCGGTGTCGTTGAGGATGTCCTGCAACAGGTCGCGCGAGACATAGTCGCGTACGCTTTCGCAGTGGACCATCCCGTCCTTGATGGTCGCCTGTGCAGCTTGTTCCAGTTTGAGGTCGCAGCGCAGGAGTTCCGGAACGTCTTCACCGATCATCAGCTTGCCCAGGTCCTGCAAGTTGGGCAGGCCGTCGAGCGTGAATATTCGGTCCATCAGTCTGTCGGCGTGTTTCATCTCGCCGATGGATTCTTCATATTCCTTCTTTGCCAGTTTGCCCAGACCCCAGTGCTTGAGCATGCGGTAGTGCAGGAAGTACTGGTTGATGGCCGTCAGCTCGTTTTTCAACTGAGCTTGCAGAAATTCAATGGCTTTCTTGTCGCCTTGCATGGGCTACTCCAATCAGGTTTCTAAATCTGGAGTCTAACTACACCAAGGTGATGGTGGGGTACAGGGTGAAAAATTTTGCATGACCCGTGGCGGCGCACGGCGTTTGCGCCTCCCTTAGACTTGCAGCCATCACATCACTTTTGTACGTCTTGTGACGCAGTTAACAGGCTAGCGCCAAGGCAAGGTACACCGCATGCAAGAAACAGCCTCCCACCGGGTGATTCCCGTCCACGCATCTGGCGGCATGCCTGGAAAGAACAATCAAAAAAGGGCCCGAGCTCAACTGAAGGGTCGCCAGCCGGACGATGCCGCCTTGGCTGAAGTGCGCGCCTTGATCGGGCTCTCTCAGGGAGGCGGCTACCGGCGTGACCTGCTGATTGAATACCTGCACCAGCTGAATGACCATTTCCGCGCGCTGTTTGAGCGCCATCTGGTGGCCCTGGCGGCGGACATGCGTATTCCCATGGCCGAGGTGTTCGAGGTCGCCAGTTTCTATCACCACTTCGAGATCATCAAAGACGATGTTACCCCTGCGCGCCTGACAGTGCGCGTGTGTGAAAGCCTAAGTTGTCAGCTTGCCGGCGCGGAGGCGCTCCTCGAAAAATTGCCTGCCCTGCTGGGGGCAGAGGTGCGCGTGGTCCCCGCACCCTGTATTGGCCGCTGTGAGCAGGCGCCTGCCGCTCTTGTAGGGGACTCGTCAATCGGGCATGCGAGTGTCGCGGGCCTCGCGGAGGCGGTTAACCTGAAACTGGAAAATGCGAAGCCGCTGCCGCTGGCGGCGAAGCCTGTTGCCATGGCGACCTATCGGCAGGCGGGAGGCTACGCTCTGGCTGCGGCGATCCAGCGCGGTGAACGCGACGCAGAAAGCGTCATCAGCGCGCTTGAACACGCCGGCTTGCGCGGTCTGGGCGGCGCCGGGTTCCCGGCGGGGCGCAAGTGGCGCATAGTGCGTGGCTTCTCGGCTCCGCGGTTCATGGCGGTGAATATCGACGAGGGCGAGCCAGGCACCTTCAAGGACCGTCACTATCTGGAGCGCGATCCCCATCGTTTTCTTGAGGGGTTGCTCATAGCCGCTCAGGTGGTCGGCTGCGAGGCGGTTTATATCTATTTGCGCGACGAATACCCTGAGTGTCATACCGTGTTGAGGCAGGCAATCGCTGATCTGCAGGCAGATCCGCCGTTTCCGCTTCCGCATATCGAGTTGCGGCGTGGCGCCGGCGCCTACATCTGTGGAGAAGAAAGCGCCATGATTGAAAGTATCGAGGGCAAGCGCGGCGAGCCTAGGTTACGACCGCCCTATATTGCTGAAACGGGCCTCTTTGGTCGCCCGACGCTGGAGCACAACTTCGAGACGCTTTACTGGGTGCGGCAAATTCTGGAGCAGGGCCCCGAGTGGTTCGCCTCCCATGGCCGACACGGGCGCAAGGGGCTGCGAAGCTATAGCGTAAGCGGCCGCGTCAAGAACCCTGGCGTCAAGCTGGCGCCCGCTGGCATCACGCTGCGCGAGCTGGTGAACGAATATTGCGGTGGCATGGCTGAAGGGCATGAGTTGTATGCCTATCTGCCAGGTGGTGCTTCGGGTGGCATCCTGCCCGAGCGGCTGGCTGATGTTCCGCTGGATTTCGACACCTTGCAGCCGCATGGCTGCTTTATTGGCAGCGCGGCCGTCATCGTGCTCGGGCACCAGGACAAAGCGCGCGATGCAGCACTTTCCATGATGCGCTTCTTCGCCGACGAAAGTTGCGGCCAGTGCACTCCCTGCCGGGTGGGTACGGCCAAGGCGGCCGAATTGATGCAAGCAGAGCAATGGGATCACACGACACTGGAAGACTTGGGCACCGTGATGATTGATGCGTCCATTTGCGGGTTGGGTCAGGCTGCACCAAACCCGATCCGTTGCGTGCAGAAGTATTTTCCCAATGAGGTGGGGGCGCTGTCGGAGGGCCAAAATGGTGCCCAGTCGGGCGGTTCCTTGGGAGGGCGCTCATGAGCGCGATACTGGATCAAAATGCGTCCACCATCGATTTCGAACTCGATGGCCGGTCAGTTAGTGCATGCGAGGGCGAATCCATTTTGATGGCCGCTGAGCGTCATGGCGTCAGCATTCCGCGCCTATGCTTCACGGATGGCCTCCGCGCCGACGGCAACTGCCGCGCCTGCGTGGTCGAGATCGAAGGCGAGCGAACGCTGGCGCCAAGTTGCTGCCGCGCAGTGCAGCCCGGCATGAAGGTCAAGGCCACGAGTGAGCGTTCGCGCAAGGCACAGAACATGGTGCTGGAGCTGCTGCTTGCAGAAATGCCTGAAGAGGGCTTCAAGTGGAATGATGCCAGTATCCCCGATGCTTCGCCTGTGCCCGCCTTGCCCGATGACCCTATCGGCCAGCATGGTGAATTGAGCCTGTGGGCTACGCGATCCGGAGTCACAGTACGCCCCGCGCTTCAAAGCCTGAAGCGCGAGCAACCTGCGCCGGACGTCAGTCATCCCGCCATGGCGGTCAACCTGAGCGCTTGCATACAGTGCACCCGCTGCGTGCGCGCCTGCCGCGAAGCGCAGGTCAATGGCGTGATTGGCTACGCGGGCCGGGGCAGCCATGCGCGCATCGTTTTCGACCTCGAAGACTCCATGGGCGCCAGCACCTGCGTGGCTTGCGGAGAATGTGTTCAGGCCTGTCCGACGGGCGCCCTCATGCCCAAGACCCATATCGGGCCTCAGAAAGTCGACCGGCAGGTCGATTCCGTCTGCCCATTCTGTGGGGTGGGCTGTCAGATCACCTACAACGTACGCGATGAGAAAATCATCAGCGTCTCGGGCCGCAATGGGCCGGCCAACGAAGGGCGCCTGTGTGTCAAGGGCCGCTTTGGTTTCGACTATGTCGCCAGCCCGGAACGCCTGACCAAGCCGCTCATTCGCAAAGCGGGCGTGGCCAAGGATCCCGCCCTTTGCGACGATCGCGTTGATTGGCGCGAAGTCTTCCGCGAGGCGAGCTGGGAGGAAGCGCTTGACCTGGCCGCTGGGAAGCTCAAGGGCCTGAAGGACCAGTACGGCGCCAAGTCGCTGGCGGGCTTCGGCAGCGCAAAGGGCAGCAACGAAGAGGCCTATCTGTTCCAGAAGCTCGTGCGCACCGGTTTTGGTAGCAACAACGTCGACCACTGCACGCGCTTGTGCCATGCTTCAAGTGTGGCCGCGTTGCTCGAAGGGGTAGGTTCGGGTGCGGTCAGCAACCCCGTGAAGGATGTGGAGTTCGCCGAGCTGATCCTCGTCATCGGCTCCAACCCCACGGCCAACCACCCCGTGGCCGCCACCTGGATGAAGAACGCCGCCGAGCGTGGTGCCAAAATCGTGCTGGCTGACCCTCGCGTGACCGACCTTGCGCGCCACGCGTGGCGCGTGCTGCCCTTCAAGCCTAGTGCGGACGTCGCCATGCTGAATGCCATGCTGCACGTCATCGTGAACGAGGGGCTTGTGGACGAAGCTTTTCTCCGCGACCGGGCAGACAACTACGAAGCTCTCAAGGCCAATGTGCAGGACTACAGCCCGGAGGCCATGGCGCCCATATGTGGCATTCCTGCTGAAACCCTCCGCGAGGTAGCGCGTGCTTACGCTACGGCCAAGACTTCCATGATCCTGTGGGGTATGGGGGTCTCACAGCATGTGCACGGCACGGACAACGTACGCTGCCTGATTGCCATGGCAAGTTGCACCGGCCAGATCGGGCGGCCCGGTGCCGGTTTGCACCCGCTGCGAGGTCAGAACAACGTGCAGGGCGCCAGCGATGCCGGCCTGATTCCCATGATGTTTCCCAATTACCAGCGCGTGGACAACTCCCAGGCTCACGGCTGGTTCGAGAACTTCTGGGGTGCGCCTCTGGACGATCAGCCCGGCTATACAGTGGTTGAGATCATGCACAAGGCCCTGGCGGAGGACAACGATCCTCACAAGGTGCGCGGCATGTACATCATGGGTGAAAACCCGGCCATGAGCGACCCGGACCTGAATCATGCGCGTCATGCGCTCGCCAGTCTGGAGCATCTGGTGGTTCAGGATATTTTTCTCACCGAGACCGCGTGGCTGGCCGACGTGGTGCTGCCTGCCTCGGCCTGGCCCGAGAAAACCGGCACGGTCAGCAATACCGACCGCATGGTCCAATTGGGACTGCAAGCCTTGACTCCTCCGGGCGAAGCGCGCGCCGATCTGTGGATCATTCAGCAGATCGCGAGACGCATGGGCCTGGATTGGCGCTACGAGCATCAGGACGCAGGGGGCGAAGAAAGCTACCACGGCGTCGAACACGTCTACGATGAAATGCGACGCGCCATGCACGGCGCCATCGCCGGCATCACCTGGGATCGCCTGCAACGTGAAAGCAGCGTCACCTACCCTTGTCTCACAGAAGAAGACCCGGGCCAGCCCATCGTCTTCATGGACCGCTTTCCAACATCGGATGGTCGCGTGAAGCTGGTGCCTGCTGACATCATTCCTGCCAATGAGCGACCCGATTCAGAGTACCCCATGGTGCTGATTACCGGCCGCCAGCTGGAGCATTGGCACACTGGTGCCATGACGCGCCGCGCCACCGTGCTAGATGCACTGGAGCCCGCGCCCACGGTGTCCATGAACGGCGAGGACATTGCAAGCCTGGGGCTTCAACCCGGTGGAACAGCGCGTGTGGCCTCGCGGCGCGGAAGCGTCGAGCTGACCGTGCGTCGTGACGACGGTACGCCCCGAGGTAGCGTGTTTATTCCCTTCGCCTATCGCGAAGCGGCGGCCAATCTTTTGACCAATGCGGCGCTTGATCCGTTCGGGAAAATTCCGGAGTTCAAATACTGCGCGGTGCGGGTGCTGGCGGTGGACCCGGCGCCGGTTTCAGGCTGAAGCTGGAAAATAGCCGACCCAAAGGCGGACCTACAAAGCAACAAGGCCCCGAAGGGCCTTGTCTGCAGCCTCAAGAGACCGGTCATTCAGAGCACCCTCTTCGAGCACGCTCTATGAATAGACTCTGAGGGCTATCCGGCGACCAGGATGGCCGCCTCAGGGTTTAGCTGCGCTCGCCGCTCTTGACGACGTAGCCATTAGCCATGGCGTTACGCACATCTTCACGGACTTCGGCGCGGGTCAGTTTGCTCGGAGTCTGGTCAACGGCGGCGCCGGCATTGTTCACGCCTGCAGCGGGCGGATTTGCAGCAGCTTCTTGGCGCACGGCTTCGCGGCTAACGGTGCTGACTGTCACGGTGTCGTTCTGGAACAGAGGGCCTTCGCCGGAGACAGGCTGGAAAGCGAAAGCGTTGCCTGCCAGGGCAGTTGCCAATACGGTAGCGAGAGCGATGGTTTTAGTTTGCATGGTATTTTCCTTTCAGTTCATGCAGCTAGAGGCTGCATGTTTTGCAGCTTCCTTGTCTTGAATGCGAGTCATCTTGTTAACCCGATTCGCTGCGGAGGAGCTTTGCCTGGATCAGCTTGCCGACTCCGTAAGACGTAGTTTCGGCCTTTTCGAGTCGATAAAAAACCACCCAATTGGAATAAGACTCTTTCCTTCTGGGAAACAATGTGCTGGGGAACTTTCTGAGCAAGCCACCGCACAATCTGCTTAACGCTTTCCATCGCTACAATGAACTCATCTTTACTGTACGCCGGCTTCGTCCGGCGATTTTTGTCTTGACCCTTGAAGCTTCCCCTGCCGTTGACGCCTTGGTCGAGCTGCGCGGCGTGACCTTTGGTTACGACGAGAGGCCGATACTCAAGGATCTCTCGCTTACAGTGCTGCGCGGAAAGGTCACTGCGCTCATGGGCGCCTCTGGCGGAGGCAAGACCACCGTGCTGCGACTGATCGGCGGGCAGTATCGCGCGCAGCAGGGAGCGGTGCTTTTTGAAGGGCAAGACATCGGCACCATGGACGATGAGCAGCTTTATGTCGCGCGGAGGCGCATGGGCATGCTGTTTCAGTTTGGTGCGCTGTTCACCGATCTATCTGTATTCGAGAACGTGGCGTTCCCGCTGCGCGAGCACACCCAGTTGCCCGAGGCGCTGATTCGCGACATCGTGCTCATGAAGCTTGGAACCGTGGGCCTGCGGGGAGCGCGAGATCTAATGCCCTCTCAGGTGTCAGGCGGCATGGCGCGGCGCGTGGCGTTGGCGCGAGCCATTGCACTTGATCCGGAGCTCGTGATGTTCGATGAACCCTTTGCCGGACTCGATCCGGTGTCTCTCAGCACCACCGCGCGGCTGATCCGCAGGCTGAACGATTCTTTGGGTGTCACCAGCATCGTGGTGTCGCACGACGTCGACGAAACATTTCGCATCGCCGACCAGGTGATCATTCTGGCCGACGGTGGGGTGGCGGTGCGGGGCACCCCTGAAGAAGTTCGCGCCAGCACTGATCCGCTCGTGCGTCAGTTCATTGGCGCGTCAGCCGAAGGGCCGGTGCAATTTCATTATCCCGGCCCCACGATCGAGCAGGATTTTGGGGGTGCCTCATGAGTTGGTGGCGCCCATCCGATGTCGGTTTTGCTGTCCGCTCCGGCTTGGCGGATATTGGCTACGCTGCCCGCTTTTTCTGGCGGCTTGTCACGTTGGCCGGGCCTTCGTTCAAGCGCTTTTCGCTGGTGCGCGACCAGGTCCACTTCCTGGGAAACTACTCGCTATTGATCATCGCCATTTCAGGTTTGTTCGTCGGCTTTGTGCTGGCGCTTCAGGGTTACAACATCTTGCAGCGCTACGGCTCCGCAGAGGCGGTGGGCATGATGGTGGCGCTCTCGCTGCTGCGCGAACTCGGGCCGGTTGTCACTGCCTTGCTGTTCGCTGGTCGTGCTGGCACGGCACTCACGGCGGAAATTGGCCTGATGAAATCGGGCGAACAATTTTCTGCCTTGGAGATGATGGCCGTCGATCCGGTCCGCCGCATCATTGCGCCTCGTTTCTGGGGCGGTGTGATCGTGATGCCGCTCCTCACGGCAGTCTTTAACGCGGTAGGTGTGCTGGGCGGCTGGGTGGTCAGCGTGCTCATGATCGGGGTCGACCCCGGCGCTTTCTGGAGCCAGATGCAAGGTGGGGTCGATGTGTGGTCTGACTTGGGCAACGGCGTAATCAAGAGTGTGGTGTTTGGCTTCGCGGTAACCTTCATTGCACTGCTGCAAGGATACCGTGCCAAGCCGACGGCCGACGGTGTGGCCCGTGCCACCACGCGCACGGTGGTCATGGCGTCTTTGATGGTGCTGGGGCTGGATTTCCTGCTCACAGCCATGATGTTCAGTTTCTGATTTTCTAGCTTCTTGAGTAGCGCAAGCAATATGGCACGTTCTAAAAACGACTTCTGGGTGGGCCTGTTCGTGCTCATCGGCCTGGTGGCGCTGGTATTTCTGGCGTTGCAGTCAGCCAACCTGCTGAGCCTGAATTTTCAGCGCGGCTACCGCATCACTGCGGATTTCGACAACATTGGCGGCTTGAAGCCGAAGGCGGCTGTCAAGAGCGCAGGGGTTGTCGTAGGCCGCGTGGAATCCATTGGCTTCGACGACCAGAAGTTTCAAGCGCGCATTACGCTCGATATGGACTCACGCTTCGCATTTCCTAAGGATAGTTCGCTGAAAATACTCACCAGCGGGCTGTTGGGCGAGCAGTACATCGGGATTCAGCCCGGCGCCGATGAGAAAAACCTGGTTGCCGGCGATAATGTCACCAGCACCCAGTCTGCGGTCGTCTTGGAGAACCTGATCAGCCAGTTTCTCTTCAATAGCGCTTCAAGCTCTGGCGCCAGCAACGGTGCAAAATAAGGAGTCGGCTTGAAATGATCAGGTCCGACCAACAATAGCAAGGTATTTCAATGAAGACGCTAGTGCCGGCCGGTTTAGGGCTGCCGGGTCGATGGGCCGTGGTTTTGATGGTGGCGTTTCTGGCGGGCTGCGCCAGCGCGCCGGGCGCTGACCCACGTGATCCTTGGGAGCCGTACAACCGGTCGATGACCAAGTTCAACGACGCCGTCGACGACGCCGTGCTGAAACCTGCTGCCACAGTCTACAAAGAAGTTCTGCCGCGCCCGGTGCGTAGTGGCGTGGGCAATTTCTTCGGCAACCTGGGTGATGCTTGGTCCTTTGTGAACAATGTGTTGCAGGCTAAGCCCGAAGGCGCGTTGCATTCCTTCTGGCGTGTGGTCATCAATACCTCCATCGGTCTTGGCGGTCTGTTTGACCCGGCCACCGAAATGCGGCTTGAACGTCACCGGAAAGATTTTGGCCAGACTTTGGGGTGGTGGGGCGTGCCTTCAGGGCCGTATGTGGTGCTGCCCATCCTTGGGCCGTCCACCCTGCGAGACACCGCGGCTCTGCCGGTAGACTCTTACGGGCGCCCTCAGAGGTACATGTTTAACAATGGAGTGCGCAACTCCTTTGCCGTAGTGCAAGCCGTTGACGTTCGCGCGCGGTTGCTTGAGGTGGGTAATATTCTGGACGCAGCTGCTCTGGATCCCTACACTTTCAGGCGCGATGCCTATCTGCAAAAACGTCGCAACGACATTTACGACGGCAACCCCCCGCAAAATGAAGAGCGTTACGACCTCGATGAAGGCGGCGATGCCGGTGCTGCAGTAGCACCCGGTGCGCCGGCCTCCAGCAAGCCATAGGGATGCCCTGGCGCGTTTTTCGGCGGTTTTGCGGTGCGTTTTAGAAGCGCGTCGTGCACAACTTGTAACAGCCTCGGGGAACCCGGGCGGCTTGTGGCATTCAAACCCGCGAGGGGTGGTTTTTCGCCCGTGAAATATTTAACCATGACTCAACCGTTTCGTCGTTCCCTCATCAAACGTGCTGCCTTGACTCTCGGTGCTCTTGCATTGGGGGCCACTGCGCCATGGGCACAGGCTGCCGACGAGGCGCCGAATGTGATGATCGAGCGCTTGTCCACCGAAGTGCTCGACATCATCCGCGCCGACAAGACCCTGCAAAGTGGCGACATCGCCCGCGTGATGGAGGTGGTTGACCGCAAGATCATGCCGAATGTCAACTTTCGTCGCATGACGGCATCGGCCACCGGCCCGGGTTGGCGCAAAGCCACACCCGAACAGCAGCAGAAGCTCCAGCAGGAGTTCAAGACCCTCCTGGTGCGAACCTACGCGGGAGCTCTTCGACAGGTCAGTGACCAGACCATCGAAGTGGGGCCACTGCGGGCCAACGACTCCGACAAGGAAGTGCTGGTGCGTACCCTTGTGAAGGGCAAGGGAGAGCCAGTGCAGCTTGATTACCGCATGGAAAAAACACCCGGTCAGGGCTTGGGCTGGAAAATCTACGATCTGAACGTGGCCGGAATCTGGTTGGTGGATACCTACCGCCCGCAGTTTGCACAGCAGATCAACGCCAACGGCATCGATGGTCTGGTCGCTTCACTCGTGGAGCGCAACAAGACCAATGCAGCGGCCAGCGCCAAGTGAGCCACATGCTGGTCTTGCCTGCGGAACTCACTCATGCTCAGGCTGCACCTTGCCTGAATATGCTGCTGAAGGCCGCGCGTGCAGAGCCGGGCGACAGTGTCCTGGTAGATGCGACCGCTCTCACCCGGTTTGACTCATCGGCGCTTGCGGTGCTGCTGGAGTGCCGTCGAGAGTGCCTCCTTGATGGCAAGAAATCTTTCGCCGTGCGCGGCTTGACGCCGCGCTTGCGCGAATTGGCCGGTCTCTACGGCATATCGGATCTATTGCCCGATCGCTCATAACAAGCCATCCGCGTATCTTGAGTGGAACTCTATTGCGCCCTCAGTTACTCATGGGGTGTAGTTATTTTCTTGAGCAAGGTGCGTTTTGGGCATGAATATTTCGAGTTCTCCTTCTGATCTCGGTTATCTCGCAGCAGCCGTAGGTGCAAATGGCTCCGAGGATGTGCAGGCATCCATTCGAGATAAACTTTTCATAGCGGCAAGTGATCCTCACGGTAGGGCCGACGCCGCTGTTGCCGGTTCTGGTCGTACCGTGGCTGAATGCTTGTCCGCGCTTGTTGAATCGGGTAACCCAGAGGATTGTGAATTCGTCATGAATTGCGCAGCTGGCACAGGTGATGTGGCCATGTGTGCGAAGTCTCTCCTGGCGAGGCAGTTTGCCGATAACGCCGACCCGGGAATCCTTTCTCAGATTCGTCAGATGGCGCAAACGCTGATCGAATTGATGGGAAACTCATTTGGGCTTCAGGCCAAGGCGCAGCCAGAGATGCTGCTTCTGGCGGGTACTGTGCTGGAGGGCGAAGTAGGTGGCGCGGCGATTCCGCCTTCCGTCAAGGAGGCGATTCGTGAGTTTGATCAAAGCGAATGGCGTCCAGTCTGGTGGATCAAGCAGCCGCCAGGCGCTGATGGTGTGTTTTCATCGGATGTGATCAAGAAGCTCAAGCAAGGGTTTGATGGTATTCCTGCGCACGCCAAAGTCATTCCCGTAAAGGGCGACGGGGCTTGTTTGTTCCGCTCCTCACTGGCGATTCATCTCGGAGAGGAGCGCTGGGTGGACAAGAGTGTGACGAAAGGCGAAATATTCGGCAAACTGATTGATCTTGGGTGGGATGCAAAAGTCAAGGACGCTATCAAGGTGGCGTACGAAGATCTTTGCTCATTCATGCCCCCATCCGATGAGGTGGCGCAGGCTTTTGATGTGGACAAGCTGTTTGACCGAACCATCGCCAATCTGGATTTCACGCTGTATTCGCCACACGGAATTGGGGCGATCATGGAAGGCGTGGCTCAATCCGACGAGGCCGAAAATGCTCTCTTCTTCGAGACATTGGCGGACATAATCACCCAGCGCTTCATTGATCAATCGGGTATAAATCCCGTGCCTAATGGTTGCGAGGATCCTGGGAAATTCCAGGGAAGTCGCGCATGGATCGCGCGCAATGGGGCGCACTACGATTTGTTGGTGACTGAAAGTTTTTTTAGAGACCCTTCACACGCTGGCTTGCTGATGGCTGGGTCTGAGCCCCCTCAGATGTGGGCTTGAAGATCTTCTGATTGTCGTTATTCTTACGCATTCCGCGCTGCCACAGGCCGCAGGGAGTTAAGCAGATCCCTGGTGTTAATGCGGCTTTTCAGAAGATCGCAAGCGGTCAACTGCTGGTTTCAGGTTTAAAGGATCACAATGACCAGAGAAAACTTGACTTCCCTACATGGTCTGACCAGTACCGGTCGGCGCCAGTTTCTTGGCGCCGCGGGCGCTGGGTTGTTGGCAGCCAGTTTGCCGGGCTGTGGAGGCGCCAGCTACGTGGCTCCCTCGTATCGCCAGACGATTGATTGGGGTCAGCGCGCCATCGCGCAGGTCATGAGCGAGCAGCCTGATGCTGCAGCCATTTCCGTGGCGCTGCTCGATTCGAATGGCATTGCCTGGCAAGAGGCCTTCGGGAAGGCATCTGTGGCCAGCAATAAGGCCGCCACCATCCGAACCCGTTTCAATATCGGCTCGGTCTCCAAGGTGTTTGCCGGGCTTGCTGCCGTCATGCTCCAGGAAAGAGGTGTGCTCGACCTCGATGAGCCCATCATCAGCTACCTCCCGGGTTTCAAGATGCTTTCCCCGGAATACGTGCGCATCACGTCCCGACACTTGCTCACGCATTCTTCCGGCTTGCCCGGAACGAATGGCCGCAATCTCTTTACGTTCGCACCCATCGCGGGTTACTCGGCCTACACCGAGAGCGAATTGTCGAATGCCCATCTCAAGCACTCGCCCGGTGAATTGGCTGTGTATTGCAACGACGGCTTCACTTTGTTCGAGCAAGTGGTGCTCGCCGTCTCGGGGCAGGAGTTTCCGGATTTCGTGGAGGAGCACATTCTCCAGCCTTTGCAGATGTTCGACTCGGGCTATATGCGGCGCCCGAATCCTCGTGGCGAATTTGCGCACCCGCAGTATCGTGGCAAGGAATATCCGCTGGAATTCGCCAATGCTTTTGCCACGGGCGGCTTGAGTTCAACGCCCTCCGACATGATGAGGCTTGCCGGCATGTTCCTCGGAGGAGGGGAGTATGAGGGTGTGCGTATTGTCTCGGCCGCCGGCATTGCGGCCATGACAAAAGACCAGACGGCCGGTTTTTCAATCAATCCCTCGCCAGAATGGCGCTGGGGCCTGGGCTTGGATAGTGTTCGTGAAAACGGGTTGGCAAAGGCCAATGTTCTGGCGTGGGAAAAGAACGGCGGCACCACGTTTTTCTCCACCGAGTTCTTTGTGCTGCCAGAGGCTGGGTTGGCGCTGCTGCTGACCGGCAACTCTGCCTACGGCGGCAAGGCCCTCGAAATCTCCGAAGGGATCCTCATACGTGCGTTGCAAGAGGGGGATGGATCCGCATGGCACCCTCCAGGGTCAGCAACATCGTTCCCCCGCTGGCATCTCCTCCCTTTGTCGCAAATGCCGCGGGAATCTACGGTAACTATACGGCCCCTATTCAAGTATTGGTAGGCGCGGATGGGAGCCTGGTGCTGAATGAATGGAGCGGTCAGGGGTGGGCTCCCCTTTATCAGGGTGCTTCCCTCTACCGGTACCGGAGCGACGGTTGGTGGTGGAGCGACAACGGCGACTTGCCCAGCTTCCGATTCAACGAAGTCTCGGGCATTGATGGGGCGAGGGGCGCCTACCGTTACAGATACCTGATGCGGCGTATGGCCCCAGGTGCCGGATTCGAGCGGGTGACCATGCCGATCGCCCAGCAACTGCAACCTCGTTCCGCACTGCCCGCTGCATGGCAATCCCGTATGAAATCCAGGTGGGTTTTGGCAAACGAATCACCAGATTCCGTTGTCTGGGTAACGACCGATAATCCTCAGGTTAGCATCGACAGCCTGCCGGATCTTCCGGGCTACATCCTTTATGGTGGAAGCGACATGGGGTACCAGCTATTGACCCCGCTGGCCAATGACCGAGGCGGTCCATCGGTCAAGGTGCCGGTCAATCACGGTCGCGATCTCAACGAGATCTTCCTCACCACTGAAAATGGGGTGCAGGTATTGAAGTCAAGTGGAATGGTTTTTGCCCGTGCAGGTTGAACTGGCACTCCCGAGGCGCTGAGCTGCTGAGGCGCTGAGGCGCCTTGCCCTCATGCTGTTTTTGGGGGCCTGCATTTGCAAAGGCTGCATAGTTTCCGGCCATTAAGGCGGCAGACTGCGCGTTAAGCCCCGAGCACGTAAAATGAGGGGTTAAGCTTATGCCAGCCATCTCCATTCAGTCGGTCTCCAAGGTTTACGGAACCTCCGGACGCCCCGGCTCTACCCCCTCAAAGCCCTCGACAACGTCAGCTTCGACATTGAAGAGGGTGAATTCTTTGGCCTGCTCGGTCCCAACGGCGCCGGCAAGACCACCTTGATCTCCATTTTGGCCGGTCTCGCGCAGGCCACGAGTGGCAGCATCAAGGTGCACGGCTTCGACGTGCGGAACGATTTTGTGCAGGCGCGCCGCCACCTTGGCGTCGTGCCGCAGGAATTGGTGTTCGATCCGTTTTTTACCGTGCGCGAGGCGCTGGTATTCCAGTCGGGCTACTTCGGCTTGTACAGCAATGACGCATGGATCGACGAACTCCTTGAAGGTCTGGGGCTTTCCGACAAAGCCAAGGCCAACATGCGCCAGCTCTCGGGCGGCATGAAGCGCCGCGTCCTGGTGGCACAGGCGTTGGTGCACAAGCCGCCGGTCATTGTGCTCGACGAACCCACTGCCGGAGTCGACGTGGAGTTGCGCCAGACGCTGTGGCAGTTTGTCGCGCAGCTCAACAAGCGCGGGCACACCGTGCTGCTTACCACGCATTACCTGGAAGAAGCCGAGGCGCTTTGTTCCCGTCTTGCCATGCTCAAAAAAGGGCGTGTGGTGGCTCTGGAGAAGACCAGCACACTGCTGAACAATGCCACCGCGAACGTGCTGCATTTCAAGACCGACTCCGCTCTTCCTGAGTCGCTGGCCCCGCTGGCACGTGTTACGGGCAGGATTGTGGAACTGCCCGCCAACGGACCAGAAGAAATAGAGCGCCACTTGGTGGCGCTGCGCCAGGCCGGCGTGAAGGCCGAAGATGTCGAGATCCGCAAGGCCGACCTGGAAGATGTGTTCATTCAACTGATGAACGCGCCAACTGAGGTCGGCATCACTGAAGCTGGCCTCGCCGAGGCCGCCACCGTATGACCGATACCGCCATTGCCCTGAAAGCCTCCGCCGATTCCACCGTAGGTACCAGTCATCTGCATGCCTTGCCGGCGGCCAACGACGGCTGGAAAATGCTGCTCAAGAAGGAAGTCCTGCGCTTTTGGCGAGTGGCCATGCAGACCATTGCCGCGCCGGTACTCACTTCGGTGCTTTACCTGATGATCTTCGGCCACGTACTGAGCGACCGTGTGCAGGTCTACCCAGGCGTGAGCTACGTGGCTTTCCTGGTGCCGGGCCTGGTCATGATGAGCATGCTGCAAAACGCGTTTGCGAACAGTGCTTCCAGCTTGGTTCAAAGCAAGATCATGGGCAACCTGGTCTTTGTCCTGCTGACACCCCTGGGAGCAGCGCACTGGTTCATCGCCTATGTGGGGGCTGCCATCTTGCGTGGCCTTTCGGTGGGCGTGGGCGTCTATCTGATCACGCTTTTCTATGCGCCGGCGCAGGCCGCCGCGCCAGGCTGGATTATTGTTTTCGCGCTGTTGGGTTCGGCATTAATGGGGGTGCTGGGTGTACTGGCAGGCCTATGGGCCGACAAATTCGACCAAATGGCCGTATTCCAGAACTTCATCGTTATGCCCATGACCTTCCTGGCAGGGGTGTTTTACTCTATCCACTCGCTGCCGGGTGTGTGGCAGCAAGTCAGCCATTTCAATCCATTTTTCTACATGATTGACGGCTTTCGCTATGGCTTTTTCGGCGTGAGCGACGTGTCCCCCTGGCTTAGTCTGGCGGTAGCTGGTGGCAGCTGTCTGGCGGTGTCGCTGCTGACGCTTCATTTGCTCAAGATCGGATACAAATTAAGAGGTTAAGAGGTTGAACGTCGGGCGCCAAATCTTCTGGCGCGCAGCCTCCTGTGGTTAGCGGCCACGTACCATCATCTTTAGACCGGCGTTTTCAAGCCACACCTGAGAACATGACTGCGGAAGAACTCCAATCCCTAATCGCCGCCGGCTTGCCGTGCGAACATATCAGCGTCGAGGGCGATGGTCGCCACTGGTTTGCCACGATCGTCTCTGCTGACTTCGAGGGCATGCGCCCCATTGCGCGTCATCAGAGGGTGTATGCCACGCTCGGCGAGCGCATGAAAACTGACGAAGTGCATGCTCTGTCAATGAAGACCTTCACGCCCACTGAATACGCAAAGAATCAATGACGGTATGGACAAACTCCTGATCCGCGGAGGCCGCCCCCTTCAGGGCGAGGTCTTGATTTCCGGCGCCAAGAATGCCGCGCTGCCCGAGATGTGCGCTGCTCTGTTGACCAACGAGCCTGTCACGCTGCTGAACGTGCCGCGTCTGCAAGATGTGCGCACCATGCGCAAGCTGCTGGACAACATGGGATGCGTCACGGAAACGCACGGCGATCGGGGTGGTATGAGCTTCCGTGCCCCTGACTCGATCAACCCTGAAGCGCCCTATGAGTTGGTCAAGACCATGCGCGCCTCGGTGCTGGCACTTGGGCCCCTGTTGGCGCGTTTCGGTCGGGCCAAGGTGTCGCTGCCAGGAGGCTGCGCCATCGGCTCGCGGCCGGTAGACCAGCACATCAAGGGTTTGCAGGCCATGGGTGCCGAGATCGATGTGGAGCATGGCTATATGCTGGCCCGCCTTCCGCCAGGTCGTACCCGGTTGAAAGGCGCGCGCATCGCCACCGACATGATCACGGTCACCGGTACTGAAAACTTCCTCATGGCCGCCGCGTTGGCCGAGGGCGAAACCATTCTTGAGAACGCAGCTCAGGAGCCTGAGATCAGCGATCTGGCCGAAATGCTCATCAAGATGGGTGCCCGCATTGAGGGGCACGGAAGCAGCCGCATCCGTATCGAAGGTGTCGAGCGGCTCCATGGCTGCACGCATGAGGTGGTGGCCGATCGCATCGAAGCGGGAACGTTCCTGTGTGCGGTGGCTGCCACAGGAGGCGACGTCATGCTGCGTCACGCCTGCGCCCACCACCTGGACGCCGTGATCGAAAAGCTCCGTGAAGCTGGCGCAGAGGTAGAGGCTTTGGGTGGGCCTGACTGCGAGGGTGGTCCCAAGGCGCATGCCATCCACGTACGCAGCCTGGGTGCGCGAGCAATGCAGGCGCAGAGCTTCCGTACCAGCGAGTACCCCGCCTTCCCCACCGATATGCAGGCCCAGTTCATGGCCCTCAATTGCGTGGCCAAAGGCTCCAGCATGGTCACTGAGACCATTTTTGAGAACCGATTCATGCACGTGAACGAGCTGACGCGGCTGGGAGCGGCCATTCACGTGGACGGCCGTGTTGCCATGATCGACGGCGTTCAGAAGCTGTCTGGCGCGACTGTCATGGCGACCGATCTGCGCGCCTCGGCCAGTCTGGTGATCGCCGGCCTCGTGGCCGAAGGTGAAACGCTCATCGACCGCATCTACCACCTCGACCGTGGCTACGACCAGATGGAAGAGAAGCTGCGTGGCATCGGGGCGGATATCGAGAGGATCAAATCATGATTACCCTTGCGCTCTCCAAGGGCCGCATCTTCGATGAAACACTTCCACTGCTGGCCGCGGCCGGCATCGAGGTCCTTGAGGACCCTGAGAAGTCCAGAAAACTTATCCTGCCTACCAACCAGGAAGACGTGCGTGTGGTGCTGGTGCGCGCCACCGACGTGCCCACCTATGTCGAATACGGTGGTGCGGATCTGGGGGTCACTGGCAAGGACGTCTTGATCGAACACGGCGGTGCCGGCTTGTTTCAGCCACTTGACCTGCGGATCGCCGAGTGCCACATGGCCGTGGCCGCTCCGGCCGGTTTTGACTACGCGCGCGCCATTCGTCAGGGCAGTCGCATCACAGTGGCCACCAAGTACACTGCCATTGCGCGCAATTTCTTTGCCGAAAAGGGTGTCCACGTCGATCTCATCAAGCTGTACGGCAGCATGGAGCTGGCCCCGCTCACCGGCATGGCCGATGCTATCGTCGATCTGGTCAGCACCGGCAAGACGCTCAAGGCCAACAACCTGGTGGAGGTCGAGCACATCATGGACATCAGCTCACGCTTGGTGGTGAACCAGGCCGCGCTGAAGCTCAAGACCGAAGCGATTCGCCGCATTATTGATGCGTTCGCGGCAGCCGTTGGCCAGCCCGCGGCTGCCTGAAGGAGCTTAAAGACATGACACTGACCGCCGCACCTGCCATGCTGTCCACCGCCAGCCCGGATTTTGAACAAAAATTCACTGCCCGCCTGCATTGGAGCGCCGAACAGGATGCCGCCATCGAGGAGCGCGTGAAGGACATTCTGGCCGATGTGCGTACGCGCGGCGATGCAGCTGTGCTCGAATACACAGCCCGCTTTGATGGACTTTCGGTCAGTGACATGTCCGCACTGGAATTGACGGCGGAAGAGTTGAAGGCTGCGTTCGAAGGAATTCCTGCTGAACAGCGCGAAGCCCTGGAGTCCGCTGCCGCACGCATTCGCCGTTACCACGAATGGCAGAAAACCCAGGGCGGTGAAACGGCTACCTACCGAGACGAAGACGGCACCCTGCTGGGCCAGAAGATCACGCCACTGGACCGCGTGGGCATCTACGTACCTGGCGGCAAGGCGGCCTACCCGAGCAGCCTCCTGATGAACGCCCTTCCCGCACACGTGGCGGGGGTAGGGGAGATTGTGATGGTGGTGCCTACGCCGAGGGGGAGAAAAACCCCCTGGTGCTGGCGGCCGCCCATGTGGCGGGTGTCACCCGTGCGTTTACCATTGGTGGTGCGCAGGCTGTGGCAGCGCTCGCCTATGGCACGGCCACGGTGCCGAAGGTCGACAAAATCACCGGCCCTGGCAACGCTTACGTGGCCAGCGCCAAGAAGCACGTGTTCGGCACGGTCGGCATCGACATGATCGCCGGTCCTAGCGAAATTCTGGTACTGGCTGACGGCAGCACGCCGCCTGACTGGGTGGCCATGGATCTTTTTCCCAGGCCGAGCATGACGAACTTGCACAGAGCATTCTGCTGTGCCCCGACGCCGCCTACATCGCCGCCGTGCAGCGCGAGATCGACCGTCTGCTGCCCGAAATGCCGCGTGCCGAGATCATCGCCAAGAGCCTGTCTGGCCGCGGCGCCTTGATCCACACCCGCAGCATGGAAGAGGCTTGCGACATCAGCAACCGCATTGCGCCGGAGCACCTCGAGGTGAGCAGCCAGGATCCGCACCGTTGGGAGCCGCTGCTCAAGCATGCAGGGGCTATTTTTCTGGGTGCCTACACCAGCGAGTCACTGGGCGACTACTGTGCCGGCCCCAATCACGTGCTTCCCACGAGTGGAACGGCGCGGTTTTCCTCGCCACTTTCCGTGTATGACTTCCAGAAGCGCAGCAGCCTGATTGAAGTGAGCGAACAGGGCGCGCAGAACATCGGCCGAATCGCTCGCGTGCTGGCATTCGGCGAGGGCCTGCAAGCACACGCTCGCGCAGCCGAGATGCGACTGAAGCCACAGGGCTGACTTCCGAACAGATCATGAATACTGAAATTTCTCGTCCAGACCCACTTTCCCGCATCCGTCAGGATGTCCAAGGCATGCACGCCTACGCGGTCCAGGATTCGGCAGGCATGCTGAAGATGGATGCCATGGAGAACTCGCACCGACTCTCGGCTGAGCTGCGCGCCGAACTGGGCAGGCGCCTGGGCGAGGTGGCAATCAACCGCTACCCTGGCGATCGGATCGACGAACTGAAGCGCGCGCTCGCGCAGTATGCCGATTTGCCCCAGGGCTGGTCGCTGATGCTGGGCAACGGATCAGACGAGCTCATCAGCCTGCTGTCCATGGCCTGCGACATGCCGGGTGCGAAACAGCCGGCCACCATAGTGGCGCCGCTGCCAGGGTTCGTGATGTACGGCATGAGCGCGCAGTTTCAAGGTCTTGCTTTCCAGGGTGTGTCGCTCAAGGCCGACTTTGAACTGGACGAAACGGCCATGCTCTCGGCCCTGGAGCAGCATCGCCCCGCTATTTTGTATCTGGCCTATCCCAACAACCCCACTGGAACGCTGTGGAACCAGGCCGTGATTGAGCGCCTGATTGATGCACAGGGCGCGCAAGGTGGCCTCGTTGTCATGGATGAGGCCTATCAGCCCTTCGCTGCCCGCAGCTGGATTGAATCGGTGCGCGCCGAGCCAGAGCGGCATTCGCACGTGCTTGTGATGCGCACGCTCAGCAAATTTGGCCTCGCCGGGGTGCGAATTGGTTACCTCATTGGGCCCGCACGTCTCGTCGAACAGATCGACAAGCTGCGCCCGCCTTACAACGTCAGCGTGTTGAATGCCGAGTGCGCCCTGTTTGCGCTTGAGCATGAGGGCGTGTTCGCCGCTCAAGCCGCCGACATCCGGGCGCAGCGGGAAAAAATCCGCCTCATGCTTAACGCCATGCCTGGGGTTCACGCCTATCCCAGTGAAGCCAACATGCTGCTGGTGCGCGTACCTGACGCTGCCAAAGCCTTCGCGGGCATGAAGGCGCGCCACGTGCTGGTGAAGAACGTTTCTACAATGCATTCATTGCTGGCCAACTGCCTGCGTTTGACCGTCGGCTCCGAGAGCGAGAACGAACAGATGCTGGCTGCGCTGCAAGCCTCCCTATGACTACTCCTCGTACCGCTGAAATCTCGCGCGACACTGCCGAGACCAAGATCAAAGTCCGCCTCAATCTGGACGGCACGGGCCAGTCCAGCCTGTCCACCGGCATCGGCTTTTTCGACCACATGCTCGATCAGATTGCCCGTCACGGCTTGGTCGACCTCGATGTGCAATGCGAAGGAGATCTGCACATCGACGGTCACCATACTGTGGAAGACGTCGGCATCGCCATTGGTCAGGCCGTCAAGCTGGCCGTGGGCGACAAGCGGGGCATCACCCGCTACGGACATAGCTATGTGCCCCTGGATGAGGCTCTTTCACGCGTAGTGATCGATTTTTCAGGCCGTCCGGGCCTGATCACCGACGTCCGATTCACCAGCGGCATGATCGGCACCTTCGACACCCAGTTGCTGCATGAGTTCTTCCAGGGGTTTGTCAATCATGCGTTCGTCACGCTGCATATTGACAACCTCAAGGGCGTCAATGCGCACCACCAAGCCGAAACCATTTTCAAGGCTTTCGGCAGAGCGCTGCGCATGGCACTCACCCCGGATCCGCGAGCCGAAGGGCAGATTCCTTCCACCAAAGGAACGCTGTAGCTCCCGCTGAGGTTGAGGTTCATTCAACCTCCAGGGGAGCTGTGCTAGTTAAGACGGTGGTGAGGGTTCGAAATGCACCAAAGCAATGCAATCCTCATCATTTGATAAAAAACGAATAAAATCAGCCCCCCGCGCTTTTGTTGAAGCGCAAGTAGCTATGAATTCTGTAGTAAATCAGACTGTCGCCGTCATCGATTACGGTATGGGAAACCTGCGCTCAGTGGCGCAGGCGGTTATCCATGCCACGACCGATACACACGTGAACGCCGTCATTACCTCCGACCCGCAAACAGTCCGCAACGCTCACCGCGTCGTGCTGCCTGGCCAGGGGGCCATGGCCGATTGCATGCGCGAACTGCGCCAATCGGGCCTGCTCGAGCCGGTGCTGGAGGCTGCGGCCACCAAACCGCTCTTCGGTGTTTGCGTGGGCATGCAGATGCTGCTCGATCACAGTGAAGAGGGTCATACCTCTGAGGGTACGCCTGGGCTCGGCCTCATTCCCGGAGAAGTGGTCAAGTTCAATCTGGCTGGCTGCACAGCTCCGGATGGTAGCCGTTACAAAGTGCCCCAAATGGGCTGGAACAATGTCATGCAAGTGCAGCCTCACCCCGTGTGGGCTGGCGTGCCTGACGGTAGCTGGTTCTATTTTGTCCACAGCTTCTATGCTTGCCCGACCGATGCGCGCCACAGTGTGGGCGAATCTGATTATGGCGGCCGCTTTACCGCTGCCGTTGCACGGGATAATATTTTCGCTACCCAGTTTCACCCAGAAAAAAGCGCCGCGCAAGGCTTGGCTCTCTATCGTAATTTTCTGCATTGGAATCCCTGAGATGACACTCCGTAACGCTCGCCGTGCGGCGTGAACCCGGG
The DNA here is from genome assembly GCF_050821495.1 of Ottowia caeni. Classification (GTDB taxonomy): domain Bacteria; phylum Pseudomonadota; class Gammaproteobacteria; order Burkholderiales; family Burkholderiaceae_C; genus Ottowia; species Ottowia caeni. The sequence continues at coordinate 1,209,069 of NZ_CP151080.1, forward strand.
CACTATCTCCTGAAGACCATTTCAGATGTTCAACGTTTAACCCCTATCACATGCTTCTGATTCCCGCCATCGACCTCAAGGACGGCCAATGTGTACGCCTCAAGCAGGGCGACATGGACCAAGCCACCGTGTTCAGCGAAGACCCTGCCGCTATGGCGGCACACTGGCTAGAGCGCGGAGCTCGGCGGCTGCATCTGGTCGATCTGAATGGCGCCTTCGCCGGCAAGCCTCAGAATCTGAGTGTGATCAAGTCGATCTTGCGCGAAGTGGGAGACGACATCCCTGTGCAGCTCGGTGGCGGCATCCGCGACCTCGATACCATCGAGCGCTACATTGATGCGGGCCTTTCCTACGTCATCATCGGTACGGCGGCCGTGAAAAACCCAGGCTTCCTCAAAGACGCCTGCAGCGCCTTTGGCGGCCACATCATCGTCGGCCTCGATGCCAAGGACGGAAAGGTCGCGACCGACGGCTGGAGCAAGCTCACTGGCCATGAAGTCACTGATCTGGCCAAGAAATTCCAGGATTGGGGTGTGGAAAGCATCATCTACACCGACATCGGCCGCGACGGGATGCTGAGCGGTATCAATATCGACGCCACGGTGGCGCTCGCGCAGGCGCTGAGCATTCCGGTCATCGCCTCGGGCGGTCTCTCCAACATGGCCGACATCGAGGCCTTGTGCGCGGTCGAGAGCGAGGGGGTCGAAGGCGTCATCTGCGGTCGGGCCATCTATAGCGGCGATCTCGATTTTGCTGCCGCTCAATCGCGTGCCGACGAGTTGACCGACTGAAGCAGTCACGCGGTCCGTTTTCAACACCTCATCTGATCTGAATCGCATGCTCGCCAAACGCATCATTCCTTGTTTGGACGTCACTGGCGGCCGCGTGGTGAAGGGCGTCAACTTCGTTGAGTTACGTGACGCCGGCGACCCCGTCGAAATTGCAGCCCGCTACAACGAGCAGGGCGCCGACGAACTGACATTTCTGGACATTACCGCCACCAGTGACGGGCGCGATCTCATTCTGCACATCATCGAGGCGGTGGCCTCGCAGGTGTTCATTCCGCTCACCGTAGGTGGCGGTGTGCGTACCGTGGAGGACGTGCGGCGGCTGTTGAATGCGGGCGCAGACAAGACCAGCTTCAACTCGGCCGCCATCGCCAACCCCCAGGTCATCCGAGACGCATCCGCCAAGTACGGCGCCCAGTGCATTGTGGTCGCCATAGACGCCAAGCGGCGTCAGGGCGACGACGCACTTGCGCGCGGACCGGGCTGGGACGTATACAGCCACGGCGGCCGCCAGAACACCGGCCTCGATGCCGTGGCGTGGGCACGCCAAATGGCCGAATACGGCGCCGGCGAAATCCTGCTCACCAGCATGGACCGTGACGGCACCAAAGCTGGTTTCGATCTGGAGTTGACCCGCGCCGTGGCGGATGCAGTTCCGGTTCCCGTCATTGCCTCGGGCGGCGTGGGTACACTTGACGACCTGGCAGACGGTATTCAGATTGGCGGAGCCGACGCGGTGCTGGCGGCCAGCATCTTCCACTATGGCGAATATACGGTGGCCCAGGCCAAAGCACGCATGGCCGAGCGAGGCATCACCGTGCGTCCCTGAAAGGGCGCTTGTACGACCATTCAGGCCGGCACGCTCATGGCGGAAATGCCCGCCGAAGTTCTATAGACATATCGCAAGCGCAAACCTAGGAGAAACATTTTGACGACAGCCAGCATGCAGGAATTTCTGGATTCAGTGACCAGGCGTGATCCGCATCAGCCCGAGTTTCTGCAAGCCGTGAAAGAAGTGGTGGTCAGCCTCTGGCCTTTCCTGGAGAAGCATCCGCGTTATCGCGAATACGGCGTGCTGGAGCGTCTGGTTGAACCTGACCGCGTGATCCAGTTTCGTGTCAGCTGGGTGGATGACCAGGGCCAGACGCAGGTCAACCGCGCATTTCGTGTGCAGCACAGCATGGCCATTGGCCCCTATAAGGGCGGCATGCGTTTTCACCCCTCGGTCAATTTGTCGATTCTGAAATTCCTGGGCTTCGAGCAGACCTTCAAGAACGCACTGACCACACTCCCCATGGGCGGTGGTAAAGGTGGCTCTGATTTCGATCCCAAGGGTAAGAGCGACGGCGAAGTCATGCGCTTTTGCCAGGCGCTCATGACCGAGCTGTATCGCCATCTCGGCGCCGACACAGACGTCCCGGCTGGCGATATTGGCGTGGGCGCGCGGGAAGTCGGCTTCATGGCCGGCATGATGAAGAAACTCGCCAACAATTCCAGCAGCGTTTTCACCGGCAAGGGAATCGCCTTTGGTGGAAGCCTGATGCGACCCGAGGCCACAGGCTACGGCACGGTCTACTTTGCACAGGAAATGCTGCGCCGCAAGCAGATGGGCTTTGAAGGCCGCAGCGTGAGCATTTCGGGCTCGGGCAACGTGGCTCAGTACGCCGCCGACAAGGCCATGGAACTCGGCGCCAAGGTCATCACGCTCTCAGATTCTGACGGCACCATGGTCTACGACGCTGGCCTCACGGTGGGCATGCTCGAGGACCTGATGGAGTGGAAGAACGTGCAGCGCGGCCGCTTGAAGGACTTCTGCAAGCAGCACAAGATCAAGTTCGAATCGGGCAAGCGCCCATGGCACGTGCCGGTCGATATTGCGCTGCCTTGCGCCACGCAAAACGAACTCAACGGCGCCGATGCCAAGCACCTGATCGCCAATGGCGTAGTCTGCGTGGCTGAGGGAGCCAACATGCCCAGCACCCTGGAAGCAGTTGACCATTTCCTGGAAGCCGGCACGCTGTATGCTCCAGGCAAGGCGAGCAATGCAGGTGGCGTGGCCACGTCGGGCCTTGAGATGAGCCAGAACGCCATGCGCCTGTCCTGGTCGCACAGCGAAGTGGATCTGCGTCTGCACGAGATCATGAAGGATATTCACGGCAACTGCGTCCGCTACGGCGAGCGCAGCGACGGTAGTGTCAACTACGTCGAAGGCGCCAACGTGGCTGGCTTCGTCAAAATCGCTGACGCCATGCTGGCGCAAGGCGTTCTCTGATCGTCTTTAAACCTGCAAGGAGGCCGGTGCACGTCATGAACTGGATCGATGAGATTCGCTGGGATGCACAGGGCCTCGTGCCGGTGATCGCGCAGGAGCAATCTACGGGGGACGTCTTGATGTTCGCCTGGATGAACCGCGAGGCCCTGGCCAAGACCGCCGAAACCGGTCGAGCCGTCTACTACAGTCGTTCGCGCGGCAAGCTATGGGCCAAGGGCGAGGAGTCGGGCCATGTGCAAACTGTGCACGAAATGCGCCTGGATTGCGACAACGACGTGGTGCTGCTCAAGGTGACGCAGCTCGGTCACGAGCCGGGAATTGCCTGCCACACTGGGCGCCACAGCTGCTTCTTCCAGAAATACCAGAACGGGGCGTGGGTCAGCGTCGAGCCGGTCTTGAAAGATCCGGCTTCCATCTACAGATAGAGTAACGATGTCCCACGACGCCTCTGAACAAACCACCCAAGCCGCTGAGGGCGTTTTGGCGCGCTTGGCGGCCATAATCGACAGCCGCAAGCCTTCAGCGGGCGGTGACGCCTCGGCCAGTTATGTGGCCCGCTTGCTGGCCAAAGGGCCTGATGCTTTCCTGAAAAAAATCGGCGAGGAGGCCACCGAGGTCGTTATGGCTGCCAAAGACGCGGATCATGGCGGCGATCGATCCAAGGTGGTCTATGAAGTGGCCGATCTGTGGTTCCACTCCATGATCGCGCTGTCACACTACGGCTTATCGCCCGCCGACGTGGTGGCCGAGCTCGCCCGCCGAGAGGGTGTCAGTGGCATTGAGGAGAAGCGCTTTGCGTAAAGCCGTCGCGCGCGATGCCAGCGAGAAAGGACCGCAGCCATGAGTAACGACATCATCGACGTTGAAGACACCAACGCGGCGCGCAACCAGTCGCTCAAGACTTGGGGCGCAGTGAGCTACATCCTGCACCTGATCGTGGCTATCGCCGCTATCGTTCCTGGTGCGCAGGTCAGTATTGCGCTGCTGCTCATCGCGCTGATCATGGACTTGGTCAAGAAAGAAGATGCCACAGGTACCTGGCACGAAAGCCACTTCAAATGGCGCATCAACTCGGTCTTGTGGGCCGGTGTGCTGTACTTGGTCACTTCGCCCCTGTTCCTGCTGTTTTACCTACCCGGTGCACTTGCCTGGTTGATCATTTCGGTATGGTTCCTCTACCGCATCATCAAGGGCATGGTGCGCATGAACTCGAACCAGGGTGTGAATGCCTGATCGCCGCGCGGAAGGTTCCGTACCCACGCCGGAGGCCCAACCAGTAACAGCCGTTCCTTCCAAGGCAGTCAATCTGGCGCTGCAGGGAGGCGGCTCTCATGGTGCCTTTACCTGGGGTGTGCTCGATGCGCTCCTGGAAGATGGTCGCCTCGAATTCGAGGGGGTCAGCGGCACCAGCGCCGGCGCCATGAATGCCGTAGTACTCGCTCATGCGCTTGCCAAGGCGCGGCAGGCAGGTCATGCGGGGCAGGAGTCGCGCGAAGCTGCCCGCAAGGCACTTTCCCGCTTCTGGGACGGTGTGGGGCTGATGGGTACCTTCATGGCTGGAATGCCGTTGCCCGCGGCACAGGCTATGGCCAGCATGTTCATGCAATGGTTTTCCCCTCCCAGGTCAATCCACTCGGTCTGAACCCGCTGCGCAAGCTGCTTGAGCGTGAGATCGATTTCGATCTGCTTGCCAGCCAAAGTGAGATCAAGGTCTTCGTGGCGGCCACCAACGTGCGCACCGGCCGAGGTGAAATATTCAGCGGAGCACGACTGTCGGCGGATGTGGTCATGGCGTCAGCTTGCCTGCCAACGCTGTTTCAGGCCGTCCAGATCGAAGGTGAATATTACTGGGACGGTGGTTATTCCGGTAATCCCGCGATTTACCCGTTGATCTATGAAACCAAATCCAGCGACGTGATACTGGTGCAGATCAATCCCATCGAATCTGCGTACACGCCCGGGGCCAGTGCGCAGGAGATCATGGAGCGTGTCAACGAGATCACCTTCAATGCTCCGCTGCTGGCTGAAATCCGCGCTATCGAGTTCGTGCGGCGTCTCCTCGCAGAAGGTCGGATCGATCCAGGGCGCTACAAAGACGTGCATCTGCATTGCGTGGATGGCGGCGCCGCGCTCGCTGAATTCGGTGCCACGTCCAAGTCACGTGCTGATGCCGCGTTTCTCCGACGCCTCTTCGAATTGGGGCGAACCACCGGCCAGCACTGGCTTGATGCACACTTCCGCGATGTCGGGGTACGATCGAGCGCAGAGCACTCTTAATCTACCGCATGACCCACCACGACCCGAACTGCATTTTCTGCAAGATCATCGCCGGCCAGATCCCCTCCAGGAAAGTCTACGAGGACGAAGAGCTATACGCTTTTCACGACATCTCTCCCTGGGCGCCGATTCATTTCATGATCGTGCCCAAGGCGCATATTCCCTCCCTGGCGCAAGCCGGGCCGGAGCATGAAGCCTTGCTCGGCCGTATCATGAGTCTGGCCCCGAAGCTGGCCCTGGAGCAGGGCTGCCGTCCGTACCCCGAAGGCGGCTTCCGCGTCGTGGTCAACACTGGAACTGATGGCGGGCAGGAAGTCCATCACCTTCACGTTCATGTGATGGGCGGTCCCCGGCCGTGGTTGCGCGGGTAGAGGAATGAAGCGCCCCCCGAGTCGTCTTCGGCGCCTTCGCCACTTTTTTCTGTGTAAAGAGTCAACACCAGTGGCCGGCCAGCTCCGTCTACGGTGTTCAACTCAGGGCCAGATCACAGGGCGGGTGGTACTCAACGAAGGCAATATGTGGCGCAAATTACCCTTGGGGAACCCCTAAGACACTGCGCCCGTCTAAAATCTATTAATTCGCAAGGAGAATTGCTATGGGTTCGTTTTCCATCTGGCATTGGCTGATCGTTCTGCTGATTGTGGTCATGATTTTTGGCACCAAGAAGCTGAAGAACATGGGTACTGACCTGGGGGGGCCGTCAAAGGCTTCAAAGACGGTATGAAGGACGGGGCGTCTGAGGCTGATCAGGCAAAGGCCGCAGCTGGTCAAGTGACCAACGCAGCAGCTGAAAAGACCACCATCGACGTGCAAGCCAAGGAAAAGAGCTGATCGTTCCTTGGTTTCCGGTATGGAGCAGCTTGAGTTGAATTCGCTCGTTGCTCAGTACTGAACGCTGAACGTTCAAATTTCCCTATGCTCGACCTTGGCATTTCCAAGATGGCGCTCATTGGCGTGGTGGCGTTGATCGTCATCGGCCCAGAGAAGCTGCCCCGCGTGGCGCGGACTGTTGGCACCTTGCTGGGCAAGGCGCAGCGCTATGTCGCTGACGTCAAATCCGAGGTCAATCGCGCCATGGACCTGGACGAGCTCAAGAAGATGAAGGAAACGGTGGAGGAGGCTGGCCGCGAGGTCGAAAAAAGCATCCATACCACCCAGTCCGAAGTTGAAAAAGAGTGGTCCAGCGTGACCTCCGGCCTGACTGATGGTGAAAACTCCACTGCAAGCACCAGTGCCTGGGAGCCACCACCGCCCGAGTACAAGCATCCAGACAAGAACTGGCGCCTCAAGCGCGGTTCTACGCCTCAGTGGTACAAAGTTCGCCAAGGCGTGCGCAGGCAAGTGCAATCAGGGGCAGCGCGCGTGGCGCGTTACAGGCCCAAGAAAAATGACACATGAGGGACGATGGCGCCCTCGCCAGTGGCGAAGCCATCAACTCTCATAGATTCCCAATACGATGTCCACCCCCAAGCCCGATCCTGAAGACGAACTCGCCGGCACAGAGCAACCTTTCGTCTCGCACCTCATGGAGCTGCGCGACCGACTCGTCAAGGCGTTGCTGGCCATCGGGGTAGTGGCTGGCGTGCTGGCACTCTACCCGGGTCCTGGGCAGCTCTACGATCTGCTGGCCTCACCGCTTATTGCGCATTTGCCTGAAGGCGCCACCATGATCGCCACGTCGGTCATATCGCCGTTCATGGTGCCCCTGAAAATCCTTCTGATGGCGGCCTTCCTGATTGCACTTCCCGTGGTGCTTTATCAGGTCTGGGCGTTTGTCGCCCCGGGGCTTTATTCGCACGAGAAGAAAATGGTACTGCCACTGGTCGTTTCCAGTACGCTGCTGTTCTTTACTGGCGTGGCGTTCTGTTACTTCTTCGTGTTCGGCAAGGTGTTTGCGTTCATTCAGCAGTTTGCGCCCAAGAGCATCACGGCCGCACCAGATATCGAGGCCTATCTGAGCTTTGTCATGACCATGTTCCTGGCCTTCGGTCTTGCATTCGAGGTACCGATTGCCGTGGTCGTGCTGGCTCGCCTGGGTGTGGTCACCATCGCGCAGCTAAGGCAGTTTCGGGGTTACTTTATCGTGCTGGCCTTCGTGATTGCTGCCATCGTCACGCCGCCCGATGTGGTTTCCCAACTGGCTTTGGCCATTCCCATGTGCCTGCTGTATGAGGTTGGCATCTGGGCCGCGCAGCTATTCATCAAGCATACCAAGGCCCCAGAAGACGAAGAAGGCGACAAGACCGAAGTCGCCAAGCCTTAGAGCCTTAGAGCTTCCCAGGGTCCTTTCGGCGCCCGGCGTTCCGGAAAGAAACAAAGAGGGTTTGCTTGTAGGAGCGGCTTCAGCCGCGATGGGTTTCCTTCGGAGCACAAGTCGCCATTGATGACGGCGACCCTTCGCGGCTGAAGCCTCTCCTACAAAAGCAGGAATGTTGGACGCTGTTTGGGACTTTCAAAGTTTTGTTTCCCATGAGCCTTAGAGCCCTGGCTCTTCGTTCATGTCAACGCACTGGCTGCTGACGTGGCCTTGGGCGTTGAACAGGGGTAACGCTGGCCTGAACCTCCTCGCCGCGCCGCTGCAGCGTGAATGCCGAAGGCTCACCGGGCGGCAGGGCAGCAATGCGTGAAAGCAACTCGGAAACGGTCCGCACCGGCTTTTCGTTCACCTGGGTAATCACATCGCCCGGCCTGATGCCTGCTTGCGAGGCCGGGCCACCATTCAGCACCCCAGTCACAATAACGCCTTGCTGCACGTTTGCGCCAAAGGTCTGAGCCAACTCAGGCGTCAGTTCGCCTGGCTCGACGCCTATCCAGCCTCGCACCACCTGCCCGTTCTTGACGATGCTCTCCATTACCTGTTTGGCGGTGGAAACGGGAATGGCAAAACCGATGCCCATACTGCCGCCGGAGCGTGAATAGATGGCCGTATTGATGCCCATGAGGTTGCCGTCTATGTCAACCAGCGCGCCGCCGGAGTTGCCAGGGTTGATGGCTGCGTCGGTCTGGATGAAATTCTCGAAGGTATTGATGCCCAGTTGGTTTCGCCCTAGCGCGCTGACGATGCCGCTGGTCACGGTCTGGCCCACCCCAAAGGGGTTGCCAATAGCCAGTACCCTGTCACCCACCTGGACGTGGTCTGAGCTACCCAGCACGATCACAGGAAGTTTGTCCAGGTCGATCTTCAGCACCGCCAGATCTGATTCAGGGTCGGTGCCGATGACTGCGGCAGGCGCACGGCGGGCGTCGGTCAGCACCACCTCGATTTCATCGGCGCCCTCAACCACATGATTGTTGGTCAGCACATACCCCTGGGGGCTCATGATGACGCCGGAACCCAGTCCGGTTTGCTGCTGCTCGCCCTGATCGCCAAAGAAGAATCGGAACCACGGGTCATTGGCAGCAGGGTGCCGAGATGTCTTGCTGGTGTTAATGCTGACCACCGCAGGCGCAGCACGTTTTACGGCCGCGCTGAAGCTACCCACCGCCGTGGTCCCAAGCTCCGGAACAGGTGCCTCAAAAATGGAAACGGTGCCCAGACTGCTGGTGGCCTGCCCAAGCCACTGGGGCTTAAGTGTACCCACGACAAAATAAGCGGCCAGCAGCACGGTGACCACTTGGGCGAACAGGAACCAGAGGCGTTTCATGAAAAAAGCTTTCGTCAGGGTAGCGATGCGTATCCCAAATTGTAGGCTGTGGACAACTTCTGCAGCGCACTTCTGTGCCACATTCAGAATGCAGGGCTCTGCGCCGTTATCGCCGACAATTCGTGAACGAGGGCCCAAGGGCGGCCTCCTGGCTTGGTCTACCTTATCTGTGCAGCTCTCGCGCCAAGAAAAACTGAACATGAACACTATCGATCGTGCCGCGCTGCTGGCGGCCTGCAATGCAGAACTGCAACCAGAGCGCTTCAAGGATTACGGACCAAACGGCCTGCAGGTGGAGGGCCGCTCGCGCATCGGTAAGCTGGTTTCGGGTGTAACGGCCAGCCGTGCGCTGATAGAGGCCGCCATCTCCGCGCAAGCCGACGCCATTTTTGTGCACCATGGCCTTTTCTGGCGGGGGCAGGACGGCACCCTGACTGGCTGGCTGAAAGAACGCGTCCGCCTGCTCATGGCGCATGACATCAACCTTCTTGCCTACCATCTTCCGCTCGACGCGCATCCAACGCTGGGCAACAACGCACAGCTTGGCCGGGTGCTCGGCCTGGAAGCTACTGCGCGTTTTGGCGACCAGGATCTCGGCTTCCTCGGCCAACGGATCAGTGGCGAAAGTTTCGCCGATGCCGACGTGCTGGCCTGGCAACTCGAGCACGCACTGAAACGGCCTGTGGTCCATATCAGTCCCAAGCGCACCCCTATTGAGCGCGTAGCATGGTGCACGGGCGGCGCACAGGGGTTTTTCGAGGCTGCCATCGCCGCAGGCGCACAGGCATACATCACCGGCGAAATTTCCGAACCGCAGGCACACCTGGCGCGAGAATGTGGTGTTGCCTACTTTGCCTGTGGTCATCACGCCACTGAACGATATGGTGCTCCCGCACTAGCCGAACATGTGGCGGCGCAACTGGGTATCGAGCACGAGTTCATAGAGATCGACAACCCCGCATAACATTCCGAGGCACCGGTTGGCTCACTTCAACTCCAATTCCAACTCACGCAGGCCCCTGGCCATTACCCTGGGCGACCCCTCCGGCATAGGCCCTGAGATCATCGTCAAGGCCTTCCGCGATGCTCCCGAGCTCACAGCCGGCTGCTTCGTTGCAGGTGATGTTCCCGCGCTACGTCGTGCCGCTGAGATCATTCAGGGGCCGGGCGGGGTTCCTATGCCCGTGGTGGTCATCGAATCAATGGCGGAGGTGGGGCAGGTTCCCCCTCACTGCATTCCTGTACTTCAGGTCGTCAATTCTGTCCCCCTGGCGCCCATCGGCCAGGTGAGTGAGGCAGGTGGAAAAATGGCGGGCGATTGCGTTTTCTGGGCTGCGCGCGCCGCCCTCAGGGGGAAGTTGCCGCAGTGGTCACAGCGCCTTTGCACAAGGAGGCGCTTTCTGCCGCAGGTGAGCCCTATAGCAATTTCCCTGGCCATACCGAGCTCCTTCAAGCCGAGGCCGCTACTCATCTGTGCAAGCCGCCCGACGAAGTACCCGTGCGCATGATGCTGGCGAACGATGAGTTGCGCACTGTGCTGGTGAGCATTCACGTTTCACTGCGTGAAGCCATTGAGAGGGTAACTATTCGTAATATTTTGCAGACCCTGCGCATAACGCACGAATCTGTCGGCCGCGCGCTACAGCGTTCACCCCGAATCGGCGTCGCGGGGCTTAATCCTCACGCAGGAGAGGGCGGATTGTTCGGCCGTGAAGAGATCGAAATCATTGCGCCTGCCGTGGCCGCAGCCCGCGCCGAAGGCATTGACGCCCACGGTCCGTTCGCGCCCGACACCGTGTTCATGCGCGCCCGCTCCACACCTGGGCGAGCGGGCGAGTTCGATGTGGTGGTGGCCATGTACCACGACCAAGGTTTGATACCGGTGAAATACCTTGGGGTAGAGCAGGGTGTCAACGTGACCTTGGGTCTACCCTTCGTTCGCACCAGCCCTGACCATGGCACCGCTTTCGACATTGCCGGCACCGGTCAGGCCGATGCCTCCAGCCTTCTTGCGGCCCTCCGCATGGCTCGCAACCTGGCACCGCAGTAGTGCTCGACAGCGGCCAGGACCGTCAAAGGTGGTTCAGCGCTTCAGGCTGTCGCGAATTTCGCGCAGCAGTTGAACCTCTTCAGGGGGCGGTGCGGGAGGGGCTTCCACAGCGGGCGTGGCGTCACTCTTCTTCAGGCGGTTGATCTGCTTGACCATCATGAAGATGATGAATGCCAAGATGGCGAAATTCACCAGAATCGTTATGAAATTGCCATAGGCGAACACAGCGCCGGCCTTCTTGGCTTCTTCCAGAGCCAGGCCTGAAGCCTGACCAGCCAGAGGAAGGTAGTAGTTGGAAAAATCGAGTCCGCCGATCAATCTCCCGACGACCGGCATGATCAGATCGCCCACTATCGAATCCACAATCTTGCTGAAAGCGGCCCCGATGATGACGCCCACTGCCAGATCAACGGCGTTGCCCTTGACCGCGAACTCTTTGAATTCCGACATCATTCCCATAATTGTCCTCCCGTGAAAAGTTTCTCAAGGAGTCAAGTATTGCCGTGCGCCGATACTTGTCAACCCCAGCGAAGACGCTGAACGCGACACTCTTTGAAGGCCGCCAAAAGCTGCTTTCTTGGGCATGCACTTGGCGTGCGGCGATAGAGGGCTGTTTCGCTCCGCTACAATCTCGCGTTGACCCTCACAAGAACATACCCATAGGACAGCCATGAGTGACGCTCCGGCCAATACCTTCACCCCCGCTCCACTAGACGCCAGCAAGCGCACTTGGTTGATCGCCTCGGGGTGTGCTGGCGCCGTAGGTGCAGGTTTCGCCGCCGTACCCTTTGTCGCCAGCATTACACCTTCGGAAAAAGCCAAGGCAGCTGGTGCCCCGGTCGAGGTGGACATCGCAGCCCTCAAACCCGGCGAGAAAATGACCGTCGAATGGCGCGGCAAGCCCGTCTGGATTCTGCGTCGCACGCCGGAGATGCTTGCCACGCTAAAGAAGTCCGATTCTGAGGTGGCAGATCCCAACTCATTGCGCACAGCATTCCCCACGCCGGAATACGCCAGAAACGAATGGCGCTCCATCAAGGAAGAATTCCTTGTCGTGGTGGGCATCTGTACCCATCTGGGCTGTTCGCCTGTCGACCGGCTGCAACCTGGCCCGCAGCCTTCGCTGCCCGACAACTGGGAAGGCGGCTTCTTCTGCCCCTGCCACGGCTCCACCTTCGACCTGGCTGGCCGTGTATTCAAGAATAAACCGGCGCCGGACAACCTCGAGGTGCCTCCCTACAAGTTCCTGTCTGACGCCAAAATGCTCATTGGCGACGACAAGGCTTGAACAAGATTGAAGTAGAGGCGGGACATGGCTGAGTTCAAGGAAATTTCTCCCAACGCGCCCCTGGGCGCCAAAGTGGGCAACTGGTTTAACAACCGTTTTCCGACCCTGTTTGCGGAATACCGCAAACACATGTCGGAATATTACGCACCGAAGAATTTCAACTTCTGGTATTTCTTCGGTTCCCTGGCAATGCTGGTGCTGGTTATCCAGATCGTTACCGGCATCTTCCTGGTCATGCATTACAAGCCCGACGCCGCAAAAGCGTTCGAGTCGGTCGAGTACATCATGCGCGACGTCCCATGGGGCTGGTTGATCCGCTACATGCACTCCACAGGTGCGTCGGCATTCTTTGTCGTCGTATATCTGCACATGTTCCGCGGTCTCATGTATGGCAGCTATCGCAAGCCACGTGAGCTGGTGTGGATCTTCGGTTGCGCCATCTTCCTGTGCCTGATGGCTGAAGCCTTCATGGGCTACCTTCTGCCCTGGGGCCAGATGTCCTACTGGGGCGCACAGGTGATCGTGAACCTGTTCTCCGCCGTGCCGTTCATCGGTCCTGACCTGGCTCTGCTGATCCGCGGCGACTTCGTCGTCGGCGACGCTACGCTGAACCGCTTCTTCAGCTTCCACGTCATTGCTGTGCCGCTGGTTCTGATCGGCTTGGTTGTGGCCCACTTGCTGGCGCTGCACGACGTGGGTTCCAACAACCCAGACGGCATCGAGATCAAAGCCGGCCCCAAAGGCAACCGCTGGTCGCCAGACGCTCCCACAGATGGCGTACCCTTTCATCCGTACTACACGGTGCACGACATTGTCGGCGTCAGCGTCTTCCTGATGATCTTCTTCGGTATCGTGTTCTTCGCGCCGGAGATGGGTGGCTACTTCCTCGAGTACAACAACTTCATTCCCGCAGATCCGCTGGTCACCCCCGCGCACATCGCACCGGTCTGGTATTTCACGCCGTTCTATTCCATGCTGCGCGCCACCACCGACCTCATGGTCAATGTGCTGTGCATCATCATTGCCCTGGGTGCGGTGCTTGGCTTCCTCAAGTGCAAGTGCGCTACGGTACTGAAAATTGGCATGGCGGTAGCTGCTCTGGTGGCCATCGCCCTGCTCAAGACCTTCGACGCCAAGTTTTGGGGCGTGGTCGTCATGGGCGGCGCCGTCATCATCCTGTTTGCCCTGCCTTGGCTTGATCGCAGCCCTGCGCGCTCCATCCGCTACCGCCCAGATTGGCACAAGTGGCTCTACGCAGTGTTTGTGGTGTGGTTCATTGTTCTCATGATCCTGGGCATCATGGTTCCTGGTCCCATCTTCAGCACGCCTGCGCTCGCCTGGATGACCAACGAACTGGTGGCCATGATCGGCACGCTCTTCTACTTCGGCTTCTTCCTGCTCATGCCATGGTGGAGTCAGCTCGGCGAACCGAAACCGGTGCCCGACCGCGTGACCTTCACCCCGCACTGAAAGCCGCTGGAGACTGCAATATGAAACTCTGCAAGAAACTGGTCTTCGGCCTGCTGTTGGCACTTAACCTCACCGCCGGCGCTTACGCTGCGGTGGTGGGCATTCCATGGGACAAGGCCCCCATCAAAACCAACGATCAAGCCTCGCTGCAAAACGGAGCCAAGCTGTTCGTCAACTATTGCCTGAGCTGTCACTCGGCGTCTTTCATGCGCTACAACAAGCTCGTGGACATTGGTCTCACCGAGCAGCAGATCAAGGATAATTTGCTGTTCACCACCGAAAAGGTGGGTGATACCATGAAGGCGAACATTGATCCGCGCCAGGCCAAGGCCTGGTTCGGTGCCAACCCGCCTGATCTCACGCTCATCACACGCTCACGCGCCGGTGCCGGCGGCTCAGGGGCTGACTACATCTACACCCTGTTCCGCAGCTACTACCGCGACACGAGCAAGCCCACAGGCTGGAACAACCTGGCTTTTCCGAACATCGGCATGCCGCACCCGCTGTGGCAACTGCAGGGCGAGCGGAAACCCATTTTCGAGGCCCGCCAGGAGCACGGTCACGAGGTTCAGGCCTTCACCGGTCGCTGGGAGCAAGTTCAGCCGGGTTCCATGACCCCGCTTCAGTATGATCAGGCTGTCGGCGACCTGGTCAACTTCCTGCAGTGGATGGGCGAGCCAGGACAGAACAAGCGCGTCGCCATTGGCGTGTGGGTGCTGCTGTTCCTGCTGATGTTCACTTTCATTGCCTGGCGTTTGAACGCTGCGTACTGGAAAGACGTCAAGTAAATTTCATATTCAACCGGCCATTTTGGCCGGGCCGACACGGAGTGGGAGTGCGCTGATTCTGGCGACCTTCCCACTCTTTTGGCGTTTGCCGTTTCTAGGTTAAAGGAGCCCCTGCCATGATGGTGCTGTATTCAGGAACCACCTGCCCGTTCTCGCATCGCTGCCGTTTCGTACTGTTCGAAAAGGGAATGGATTTCGAGATCCGTGATGTGGATCTCTACAACAAGCCCGAAGATATCGGCGTGATGAACCCCTACGGCCAGGTTCCGATCCTGGTCGAGCGCGACTTGATCCTTTACGAGTCGAACATCATCAATGAATACATTGATGAGCGATTTCCTCATCCGCAACTGATGCCTGGCGATCCGGTGGATCGCGCGCGCGTGCGCCTGTTCCTGCTCAACTTCGAGAAGGAATTGTTTGTACACGTGAGCACGCTGGAAAACCGCGCAGTCAAGGGTAACGAGAAAGCGCTTGAGAAAGCGCGTTCAAACATTCGCGACCGTCTGACGCAAATGGCTCCGGTGTTCCTAAAGAACAAATACATTCTGGGCGACAATTTTTCCATGCTCGACGTCGCGCTCGCGCCGTTGCTTTGGCGCCTTGATTACTACGGCATCGACCTGTCGAAGAACGCAGCGCCGCTGCTCAAGTATGCAGAGCGCATATTCTCGCGTCCTGCTTACATCGAAGCGCTGACGCCGTCCGAGAAGGTCATGCGCAAGTAATTTGTAGCGGTCAATAGAAAGATCAACTCACGATGATGAGCGCGCTTGAATCGACCTCCACGCGTCCGTACCTGGTGCGGGCGTTGTATGAGTGGTGCACGGACAATGGCTTGACCCCGTATGTTGCCGTACTGGTGGACGAGCGGGTGCAGGTACCTCGTGAGTTCGTGCAAAACGGAGAGATTGTGCTCAACATCAGCTTCGACGCCACGAGCGGCCTGAAGCTGGGCAATGAGTTCATAGAGTTCAAGGCGCGTTTTGGCGGGGTGCCGCGCGACATCCTGGTTCCCATGGATCGCGTCATTGCGATCTATGCGCGGGAGAATGGTCAGGGCATGGCTTTTCCGGTCGCGGCGACTGCTGCACCAGAAGACGAATCGGATCTGCCGGAGGCTCAGGACGCTGGGTCACCGGCGCTCGCGCCCGCGGATGCTCCGGCGCGCGGTATTCAGCTGGTACCTGCGCTCGAGCATGAGGCCGCAGAAAGCACCGATCCAGAGCCCCCAACTCCTCCATCGCCCGGAAAACGCAAGCCGCCCGCACTTAAGCGCATCAAGTAGCCGTGAAGTGCCCCTAAGTTCGAGTTAGAATACTCGCTTCGCCGCTTTAGCTCAGTTGGTAGAGCACCCGCCTTGTAAGCGGTAGGTCGTCAGTTCGAATCCGACAAGCGGCACCAAAAAATTAGTCTCAGAGCATCTCAGAGAACTCAAAAGACCCGCATGCCTTGCAAGGCATAGCGGGTTTTTTGTTGTCGGCGAATCTACCTGTGTGGCTCGTGCAATCCTGCACTCATGAGAAACAAAACTTTGAAAGCCCAAAACGGCCTCCATCGCCCCTGCATTTGTAGGAGCGGCTTCAGCCGCGAAGGGTCACCGTCATCAATGGCGTCTTGTGCTCCGCAGTAAGCCCATCGCGGCTGAAGCCGCTCCTACAAGCAAACCCTCGTTGTTACTCCCCGGAACGCCGGGCAGCCCCAAGGGGCCAGGGAAGCTCATGGCTTGGAGTGGTAAGTACGCCGGTTTGAACCGTGTCTTGTCAGCAAGGCGACATGGGCTGACACACCTCCATGCGACGATGGAGGCATTCAAGGCGCCTAACGTGCCTGAACTCAACGCAAACAGCCAGTCCAACAGCGGAGCACTTTCATGGATTTTTCCCTGCCCCCGGAGATCCTCGCCTTGCGCGATCAAACCCGGCAATTCATCGCGGAACAAGTCATTCCGCTGGAGACGGATCCTCGCCAATCTTCTCACGGTCCCAGCGAAGAGCTTCGCCGCGAACTTGTGGCGCGGGCTCGTGCAGCGGGCTTGCTGACGCCCCACGCTTCCAAGGAAATGGGTGGACTCGGGCTCAGCCATGTGGCCAAGGCCGTTGTATTTGAAGAAGCTGGCTATTCCTGCCTTGGGCCCACGGCGCTCAACATCCATGCGCCTGATGAAGGTAACATTCACCTCATGGAAGAGGTGGCCACGCATGAGCAGAAGGAGCGCTGGCTGCGTCGGCAAGTGGCTGGCGAAACACGCTCATGCTTCGCCATGACCGAGCCAGCCCCCGGCGCCGGCGCGGACCCTTCGATGCTTGCGACCACGGCTGTTCGTGATGGCGATCATTACGTGATCAACGGCACCAAGTGGCTTATCACCGGGGCCGATGGTGCAGACTACGTCATCATCATGGCGCGCATGGAAGATGGTTTTGCAACCATGTTCCTCTCCGACATGGATCGCCCCGGCATCGTGCTGGATCGCAACATGGATGCCATGGACGCTTGCTTCACCGGGGGCCACGGTGTAGTACGGTTCGAGAATCTCCGCGTGCCCGCCACGGATGTTCTCGGCGAGATTGGCAAAGGTTTCCGTTATGCGCAGGTGCGACTCGCGCCCGCCCGGCTCACGCATTGCATGCGCTGGCTGGGGCAGGCCCGGCGCGCACATGACATTGCGCTGAACTATGTGAGCAAGCGTCAGGCATTCGGCAAACCCTTGGCAGAACACGAGGGCGTCGGGTTCATGTTGGCCGATAACGACATCGACTTGCAGACAGCTCGCCTACACATCTGGCACACCGCATGGCTGCTGGACAAGGGTGAAAAAGGCAACTATGAATCAAGCCGCGCAAAGGTGGTGTGCTCGGAAGCTGAATGGCGCGTGGTCGACCGCTGCGTTCAGATGCTGGGCGGCCAGGGCGTGACGGCTGAAACTCCGGTGATGCGGATCTTCACCGATATGCGAGCCTTCAGGGTCTACGACGGCCCCAGCGAGGTCCACCGCTGGAGTATGGCGCGCAAGCTCGTGCATGCAGCGTCTAAAACCGTATCCTGATCACTTCTGAGAAACCACCTATGTTCAAACTCTGCGGCTTCGCGGCCAGTAACTATTACAACAAAGTCAAGCTGGCATTACTTGAAAAGGACGTTCCCTTCGAGGAGGTGCTGACTTGGCTCGGTGAAACTGATCGGGCAGCTAGTCCCCTCGGGAAGGTTCCCTACGCCATCACAGAGGAAGGGCCTCTGAGCGAATCCACCGTCATCCTGGAATACATAGAGGCTCGTTACCCGGAAAAGCCCCTTCTGCCTGCCAGTCCGTATGAAGCGGCTAAGGTGCGCGAGGTGCTGCGCTATCTTGAGATCCACCTCGAACTAGTCGCGCGCAACCTCTACGCCGAGGCCTTCTTTGGCGGAAAGGTAAGCGAGAACCTGAAGGAAAAACTGCGCCCCCAACTGGAAAAGAACGTAGAGGCCTTTGCCAGGCTGGCCAGTTTTTCGCCGTTCATCGCGGGCGATCGGTTCACTTTGGCCGACTGCGCCGCGGTCGTTCACCTGCCTCTAGTCAGCAGCGCGACGAAGATCATCTACGGCCAAGATATGCTGGCCGGCCTGCCCGTGAAAGACTACCTTAAGCGGCTGAGCGAGCGACCCACGGTGCAGCGAGTCAGTGCCGATCGGAAAGCGAATGCTGAAGTGATGATGGCGCGCGCAAAGAAAGCGCCGTAAGAAAACTCGCTAAGCGTTCTGCTGGGTGCGCGGGCACTTGGGTTGATAGCTTGGGCTTACGAAGAAAGCCCAACATGACTTCTGCCCGCCAACACCTCACATCACGGCGCAGGCTGAAACATGATGATGCTCATGCCAAGCAATGCCACGGCCACGCCGGCCAGGTCCCAAGAGGTGGGACGGATTTGGTCGACAGCCCAAAGCCAGCCGAGTGCCACACACACGTAGACGCCGCCGTAGGCTGCATAGACACGCCCCGCAGCGGCTTCGTGCAATGTCAGCAACCACGCAAACAGCGCCAAACTCAGCAAGCCAGGTATCAGCAACCATGCCGACTTGCCTTGCTTGAGCCAAAGGTAGGGCAAGTAGCACCCCACAATCTCGGCAAGTGCTGTCGCTACGAATAGCAAAAGGGTTTTCATAGCGGGATTGTGCCCCGCTCATCGTCGCTGATGCCCTCGCGCCCCACGTTATCTACCAAATCCCTCGGTGGCCTGCGTATGGCCGTCATCAAACTGCAAAATTTTCTCGGGCCAACGCAGCGCAGCGAGCTTGAAATTGTTCCCCACTGCCGCGCCGGACTTGCGCTCCTGCCAGCGGCCGCCTGCGGAAAAATCAACGCAAAAAACGTTGCCTTTCGCACCGTGCCAGGCAAACGGATGCGTGTTTTCAAAGAGATCCTGATCCCCCTTGCCGATCGCACTTCGGTCGATGTTGCGCACGCGCCTCCAGTAGTGGCCGACGACGACAGGCACCTCGTCCTGGTAAGCATCCCACCAGGGCATGCGTTCCACGAAGCGCCATTTTCCGCCGGCAAAGAAAGGGGTGGAGCCCTTTCGCTCCACGCCCGATGTGAGCACCTTGAGCGGGTTGATCATTTGCTTGTTGAACTCAAACTCGGCATGCGCATGCATGAATGGTGGCTGATGCAGGGTGTTTTCCAGGCCATGCTCCCAATGCTCCAACTCCTTGACCATCAGTGCTTCAAGCGCCGACTCCCGGGCCTGCTGTTCTCCCATTTCTTCCCATTTGTCGTACTCGTCGCGAACAGAGCCCAATGGAAGTCGTCTGGCGGCTTCGATCTGAGGCTCTTGCCAGGCGGCATGGATTACGCGCAAATCAGGTCGTTCCAGTGCTATGGGAAGGTTAGACAAGAACGCCACAATGTCGCGTCGCTCTTGAGATGTGGGCCTATGAAATGGTGCGTACTTGTCTTGGTCCCGCACCATGCGAGCGTCGAAGAACCAGCCCGATCCGTCTTTGGCATCTTCGCGCAAGAGGTTGATTTCATGATTGCCCAGTACGGCGGCCGCCCGACCGGATTGCACCAGTTCCTGCGCCAATGCCAGCACCGCGGGGCTGTTGGGCCCGCGGTCGCAGAAGTCGCCCACGAACACCAAGGTGCGGTGGTGAGGGTGATGGCCCTGCTGGTCATAGCCGAGATGGGCCAGCAGTTGCAGCAACGCATCGAATTCGCCATGGATGTCGCCCACGATGTCGAGTGGGCCGGAGGGAAGTGACTGAATCAGGCTCATGGTTATTCTTGGTCGTAGGACGGCTTTTTTGTTCTGAGAATGCACTTTAGCGATATTGCAAAAAAACCGCTTTGAGCTGGTTAGCTTTCTAGCATGAGGCCTCACCCCGCTGCTCTTTTGAGTTTTGAGGCACATCTTCCGAGATGGTGGCAGGGGTCATTAAAGAGTTCAATGACTCTATACTGCCGTCATGCGAACGAGGCCCTCTGTATTCCCTATTGATTTCATCCCGCTGGCGGGAACCCCGCAGGATTGCGAAGACTGTGCACGCGGCGCCAAGCTTGATTTCCAGTTTGATTATGCGTACCAGCCGATCGTCGATGTTTCACGCCGAATCATCGTTGCGCATGAAGCCTTGGTCAGAGGGCCTCAAGGCGAAGCGGCCAGCACAGTTCTCAATCAAGTCAATGATCAGAATCGATACCGCTTTGATCAGGCTTGTCGGGTCAAAGCGATCAAAGGTGCTGCTCGGCTGGGATTCAAGGAATCGGTCTCCATCAATTTCTTGCCCAACGCGATTTATAAACCAGAAATTTGCATTCGCACCACACTGGAGGCCGCACGCACTCACGGATTCCCACTCGACAAGATCATTTTTGAGGTGACGGAAGGCGAGCGCATTGAAGACGGCCCATGGTTCGCAGAGATTCTGCGCGAGTACAAACGATGCGGGTTCAAGACCGCCATTGATGATTTTGGCGCGGGGTACGCGGGGCTGAAGCTGCTGTCGGACTTTCAGCCGGACATTATCAAGATCGACATGGATCTGATCCGGCACGTAGACCGCAAGCGTGCCCGTCAGGCCATCGTGCGGAGTCTGGTCGATCTGTGCAGAGAGATGAGTATTGAGGTTGTCGCCGAGGGCGTTGAGACCCCTGAGGAGCGCGATTTCCTTCGCGATGCCGGAGTAGACCTCATGCAAGGCTACTTGTTTGCCAAACCCGCCTTTATGTCGGTGGCGCCAATTCCCGAGTCTGCCTTTGGCTGGTAGCAGGACACTGCTCCCTAATTTTGCACGCTTGTGTCGATGCAGCCGGCGCACGTGCCGTGAATGGATAGATCCACTCGCTGTCCCAAGTGCCCCAGGCTGGAGAGCGCGTTAAGTATCTGGTCGGCGGCGGCCTTGGTAGGCTCGCTCGCCTGAGGCAATTGAAAGTGCCTATGGCAGGCATCGCATTCAAATCTGGCCTGAGCCAGCTCCGACTCAAGCGTGCGCAAACCGAAGCGCCAAGTGCGGTCCGCATGGTCCGCGTGCTTCTCAAGCACTTCCGCCGACACCAGCCGTTCCAGCAACCGGTAGATGGTGACGCGGTTGGCCTCTACGCCTCGCGCTGTGAGCGCGCATTCAACCTCGTGGTGCGTCCAGGAGCGGGAGGGATCCGCCAGCAGGATGTCCAGCACAGCAGTTGCGGCCCGCGTTCGGCGCAGGCCCGCGCGCTCCAGCGCGTCAGCGGGTGTGGGTTCGTGTGCGGAGGCCGACATGCAAAACTCCTGGACGAGGTTAAAGAAAAATTCTAGAGCCTGTTCAAAGTCTCTGCGCAAGGAGACTTTGAACAGGTTCTAAGCGCCGAGCGGTTCCTCTGAGATCTGTCTATCACTTCAGAACCAAACGCAACTCAGTTGCGATATGATCGGAAAGATGCAACTCGGTTGCAATTATCTCCCCATCATGCAGTCTACGCATCGTCACGGTTATTTTTCTTCACACATGGCACCTCGTCAGGTCAGCATGCTGCTGCGTTCAGCGTGGGTTCGCGTGGCGGGCGTCTTGCTGCTCAGCGGGTTGATGTGGGCTGTACTGGCGTGGGTCATGGGAGAAGATTGAACCATGCTGTCCTCGCCCTTGGTCATTGAGAACCTCACGCTCGGGTACGAGCGGCATCCCGCTGTGCACCACCTGAGCGTGCACATAGCGCCAGGTTCGCTGGTCGCTGTCACGGGTCCCAACGGGGCCGGCAAAAGCACGTTGCTCAAATGTCTCGCCGGCCTCATGAAGCCGATGGAGGGGCGCATTGAGTGCCCGGTCCAGCAGGCCGTGGCCTACATGCCGCAAACCTCGCAGATTGACCGCAGCTTCCCAATCAACGTATTCGACATGGTCGCCATGGGGTTGTGGAGAGAAATCGGCGCACTGGGGCGCCTGAGCGCAGGCCAGCGTCAGCGTTGCCAGGAGGCGCTCGCCACCGTGGGCCTGGCTGAGTTCGGCCATCGGACGCTAGACACCTTGTCCGGCGGGCAGCTCCAGCGCGCATTGTTCGCACGCCTGATGTTGCAGGACGCATCGCTGCTCCTGCTCGATGAGCCTTTCGCGGCAGTAGACGAGCGCACTACCGGCGAGCTGGTCGATGTAATGCATCGGTGGCGACGAGAAGGTCGTACCGTGATCGCGGTGTTGCACGACTTGGATCTGGTGCGTAGGCATTTCGAGCAGGTGTTGCTGCTGGCTCGCGAACTCGTCGCTTGGGGCCGACCCGATCAGGTACTGGTGCCAGACCAACTAGCGCGTGCCCGTAACATGCACGAAGCCTTTGACGACAACGCGCCGTTGTGCGAGCCCTCGCCGGCTCGCCATGGCATGTCAGAAGGCGCTTTGAAGCTATGACGTCGTTCATGGACTGGTTGTGGCAGGGGTTGTTCAGCCCTTGGGTCGAATTTGGGTTCATGCGGCGTGCATGGGCAGGGTGTCTGGCGCTTTCGTTGAGCGCCGCGCCCATGGGTGTATTCCTGATGCTGCGCCGCATGAGTCTGATGGGCGATGCAGTAGCCCACGGCATCCTGCCAGGAGCAGCCCTGGGTTATCTCTTCGCTGGCCTTTCGCTGGGCTGGATGACGGTGGGTGGTATCGCGGCCGGCATGTTGGTGGCGGTGGCCTCCGGTTGGGTCGCGCGCTCAACCGTGCTGAAGGAAGACTCAAGCTTGGCCACTTTCTACTTGATGTCGCTCGCATTAGGTGTGCTGATCGTCTCGACCCGTGGCAACAATGTGGACCTGCTGCACGTCCTGTTCGGCACGGTGCTGTCGCTCAACGATGAAGCCCTGTTGCTGCTGGGGGGCTTGTCGACTTTGACGATGGCCGGGCTGGCGCTGCTATATCGGCCACTCGTCATGGAGTGTCTCGATCCCTCATTCCTGCGGCAGGTAAGTCGCTGGAGCCCGGTCGCGCACTATGGTTTTCTGGCGCTGCTGGTGGTCAATTTGGTCGCTGGCTTTCATGCACTGGGCACCCTGATGTCTGTCGGCATGCTGGTGTTGCCTGCGGCAGCGGCGCGCTTCTGGGCAAGGCAGGTCGGCGCCATGCTCTGGCTGGCCGTAGCCTTTGCGCTGCTGGGATGCACATCCGGCTTGCTGATCTCCTTTCACGCCGACTGGCCCAGCGGGCCGAGCATCGTGTTGTGTTTGGGAGGCATCTATCTTTCTTCTATCGCGCTGGGGCGCCAGGGTTTGATTCAGTACCGCCCCCATTCACATCTCAAAGGTTGACACCACATGAGCATCATCTTATTGCCCTCACGTGCACGCAAAGTACTGAGCCTACTGCTGGTTTCTCTGGGGTTGGTGGCAGCCTTTCCAGCACATGCTGCAGGCGAGGTTAAGGCCGTGGCCACCTTCAGCATTCTGGGCGACCTGGTGCGCCAGGTTGGAGGAGACCGTGTGGAGCTGACTGTGCTCGTGGGACCTGGGGCAGACACCCACGTGTTCCAGCCCAGTCCCAGTCAGGCGCGCACAGTGCGGCAAGCTCAGGTGCTGTTTTCCAATGGGTTGGGTTACGAAACCTGGTTGCGCCGCCTGATGCAGGCATCGCAGTTCAAGGGGCGCGATGTGGTCGTCAGTCGTGGCGCCAAGGTCATCCAGAGTACAGAGCACCACGGGCATAGCCATGGTCACGGACATGCCCACGACGAAGCTGATCCACACGCCTGGCAAGACGTGGCCAATGTGAAGCGATACGTCGCCAACATAGCTGATGCGCTCTGCGAAGCGGACTCAGACGGATGCGCTGCTTACCAGCGCAACGCCAAAGCGTACCAGGCCGAGTTAGACCTTCTGGATACTGAAATCCGCGATGCTTGGCGGTCAGTCCCCGTGGATCAGCGCCAAGTCATCACATCGCACGATGCCTTTGCCTACTACGGTCAAGCCTATCAGGTCAGGTTTCTTGCGGCACAAGGCGCAAACACTGGGGCAGAGGCCTCTGTCAAGGGCGTTGCACGTCTGGTGCGCCAGATCAAGGCAGAGAAAATCAAGGCCTTGTTCATTGAGAGTATTTCCGACCCCAGGCTCATCGACCAGATCGGACGGGAAACCGGTGTCAAGCCTGCAGGAGCCTTGTACTCGGACTCACTCACTGACAGCAAAGGGCCGGCCCCCAGTTACCTGGCTCTGATGCGGCAGAACACGAAGGCCTTGGTGCGTGCGGTACAGGGGCGCCATGATTGAACCGGCTATTTTTTAGTATCGATAAGGGTGGCGCTGGCATCTTCTGCCGATTCCCGTGAAAGCGGGTTCAACGGTTCGTGGCATTGATCCTTCGGCACCCGATCAGAGACTTCTCTTCGTCTTTCTCATCCGTCATTCCCGGATCGCTGGCCGCCGCGCAGGCGGGAGTCCAGGGAGCGTTGCATAGGTGGCGCTGAACTCACTTTTGCGAGAACGGCGACCAAAGGCAAGGAGCAATGATTTCTTTTTTAGGGCTGAAGAACGCCGAACCCCAGCAGGCCAAAAACCAATGCACCCAGCACAATGCGGTAAATCACAAACGGCATATAGCCGCGTGTAGAAACTAGTTTGAGAAACCACACAATCACGGCGTAGCCGACAAAGAAGGCAATCACGGTGGCTAGCGCGGTTGGGCCAGCGGCCACGGCCTGTGGCGCACCCCAACTGCGGTACAACTGGTAGAAGCCAGAGGCCAGCACCGAGGGAATAGCCAGCAGAAATGAATACCGCGCGGCAGCCTCACGGGTGAAGCCCATTAGCAGCCCCGCTGTAATGGTGCCTCCTGATCGAGACACACCCGGAATCAAGGCCATGGCTTGCGCAAAACCAAAGAGCAAACCCTGTCGCCAGGTCAACTGGCTTAGCTGCCTCGCGTGCGCGCCGCGCCGGTCTGCCCAGGCCAGAAGCAGAGCGAAGCCTATCAGCATGCTGGCCGTAAGGTAAAGATTGCGCAGCGAGCCTTCAATGAGGTCTTTGAAGGCCAGCCCGAGCAAGCCGATGGGCAACGTGCCGATCAAAATCAGCCAACCCATGCGCGCGTCCGGTGTCCATGGGCCGCGCAGGTGCTTCAGTGAATTCAGCCATGCCAGTGCGATGCGGACAAGGTCATGCCGAAAATAAAGCAGTACGGCCAATTCGGTACCGATCTGCGTAATCGCGGTAAAAGCCGCGCCGGGGTCGCCGCCAGAGGGCAGAAGAGGGCCCACGATCCGGAGATGGGCACTGGAGGAGACCGGGAGAAACTCCGTCAGCCCCTGCAGTAACCCAAGAACGGCGGCTTCTCCCCAACCCAAGGCAGATGGCATCCGTTATTCGTCTCGGCCGCCCGTGATGCCGAGCAAGGCCAGCAGCGACTGGAACACGTTGTACAGGCTCAGGTAAACGCCCAGGGTGGCGCTGATGTAGTTGGTTTCTTCGCCGTCTTGCACGCGCTTGAGGTCGTACAGGATGAAGGCAGAAAAAATGCCAATGGCCAGAACCGACAGCGTGATCATCAGGGCGCTTGACTTGATGAACATATTCGCGACACCAGCCACCAGCAGCATGATGGCGCCAATGAACAGGAACTTGCCCATGCTGCTCAGGTCACGCTTGATGACTGAAGACAAAGTGGCCATACCCAGGAAAATCGCACCCGTGCCGGCAAATGCCGTCATGATCAGGCTGGCTCCGTTGGCAAGCCCCAGCACCTGACCGACCAGGCGCGACAGCATCAAACCCATGAAAAAGGTGAATGCCAGCAAGACGGGCACGCCTGCTGCCGAGTTCTTGGTTTTTTCAATGGCGAACATGAAGCCAAATGCGCCACCCAGGAACACGATCATGCCCATGAACCCAGTCAGCCCGGCGGTAATGCCTGTTGTGACTCCGATCCAGGCACCGAGAACTGTAGGCACCATGGACAAGGCCAGCAGTGCGTAGGTGTTGCGCAGAACGCGGTTGCGTTCGACGGCGCTGAGTTGGCCGGCTGTGCGGCCAAAGCTATGTATGGAAGTGTTCATATTTGGGTTAAAGGCAATAGATCGGGGGAAGGCGCGTGTTGCGCCCGGCAAATGAGTGCAAACATGGACTGTGGCACGCAGGTTGCTGCGGCGAAACCCATGGGGGCTGAATCGGACTAAATTCAAGCTCTAGGCGGCCGCCGCAACCCGTCAAGCGTCGGATTCATGTCCGCCCGCAGGGGGCGTGCGGCAGGTGAAGGAGCACTGTGCTCCGTTGCAAGTGAGTTCGCCGTGAACAGCATTTGTTCGGGCAGTTCTATTTGATAGTCAGCCAAACCCTGATCATGCTCCTGACGAGGCAAGCCAGCTTCATGATTCGAGTGATCGAAGCTTTCGACTATGCTGGACTGACCATGATCGAATTTGACCAAAGGCGAAGTGGACGAACCGGCCTGGATCTGGTCGAGCGCGAACGGACTTACGCTGAGGATGAAGAGCAGGGAAAAATCGCAATCAACCAACGACGCATGGTGGAAGTATTGTACGGCCCTAAGAGCCTGTCGGATTTGGAAATCGCCGGCTGCAAATGGGCCGCAGCGGTCCACTTTTCACAGTCTTCTTGACCCATAGCTGGGCTATGGGCCTGCGAATCCTGCAAAAACTGTCCTTGCCGGGTCCCATTTTCGCTTTCGGCGCTCCAAGTCCGACAGGCTCTAGATTGAAGTTTCAGCCGAGGCATGTTCGCCCATGCAGATGGCGAGTCCTTAGATTCCCCGAAGTAAAGATCAATGAACAGGCGCGCGGAGTTGGCAGGAAACCCGTCATTCAGCGGGATGATCAATTTGTCGGGTTTGTTCGGTTAATTCTGTGCAAACCTCGCCTCCGATACGGGGCTGTTACGGGAATGTCTGGGTGAAGTGGCGTGATGATCGCGGAAAGCTGCACCCACGGGAACCTTAGCCCCCCCATTGATTCACACTTTTGCAGTGTCAGATTCATTCACTGCGTCACAACTTCGAAAGGATTCCTGCCGCATGCCTTCCAAACACATCTTGCTCACCTTACGTCACATTGCACTGGGTCTTTCTATGATGGCGGCTATGACAAGCATGGCTGCCGCGCAGCAGATGGTTAGCGTGAAAGGCAGCGTGGTCAACATGCGTGATGGTCCTGGCACTCATACCGAGTCGTTGTGGAAGTTGAAACGCGGATATCCACTGAAGGTGTTGGAGCGGCGCGGTCAGTGGCTCAAGGTGCAGGACTTCGAGAATGATCGGGGGTGGGTGGCAACGTCACTAACTGGCCGCCAACCGCATCACATTGTCAAGGTGCCTGTGGCGAATATCCGTAGCGGTCCAAGTCCTCGGAATCGAATAGTCGGTAAAGCCGCTTACGGTGATTTGCTCAAGACTCAGGAAAAGCGTGCAGGCTGGGTCAAGGTGAAAAAGGAGGAAGGAACGTCGGGCTGGGTTGCACGGCGACTTCTGTGGGGGTGGTAAGCGTCGACTATTGAGCCGGTCTTTGCTGCGAGTCACTTTAAACAGGCATTCATTAAAAGCCTTTAACCAAGGCCCGCAACTGCGCTGAAGAGGGTGTCGCAAAACTACTCCTTCCCCCACTGGGGGAAGGTTGGGATGGGGGCACGCACGGCACCAAAACAAGGCAGTGACTACGAAATGCTCCGAGAGCCCCCACCCTGACCTCCCCTCAGCCGGGCGCCCCCAGCGGGGAGGGGCCATTCAGGGAATCGTTCAGAGAAGCACTTTTGCGACACCCTCTGAAGGCGGCCCATAGCTCACCAAGCGAACATCCAGATCGTGGCTATGGGTCTTGTCCAGCGCCCGTTGGATCGCGGTGTAGATCCAATCGGAGGCGTTGCCGAACGCACCGCCGCCGAGCAGGGTCAGCAGCACAATGTTCGAACCGCCTTGCCGGCTGTTCAGCACGCCGGCTAGTAACGTGGCCTCATAGGCTGCATCAAGCACCACTTGCGCAAAATCCTGCCAGTAGGGCGGCGGCACCGCCCATAAGCCACGGGAAGCGCCGAGCAAAAGACTTGGCTCACCACTGGCCCCGGTGAGTTTGGCCCATCGGTCACCTCAACACCCCGGTGCACACCGATGCGCAACCGGCTGCCCAATTCATCAGCCCCGGATTCGCCGATCTCGCGAAGGTAAGCTGAATTCATCTCCAGCCCTTACTTGCTGGCCAGCGCATAGCCGTTCTGCATGCTCCACAGATCGGAAACGGGCCGCCCCAGCGCACGACTCAATTCGGCGCCGATATCTGCCAACCCATCGAGTTGGCGCAACGCCGTTTGGCCTATCTGGTCTCCGACGGGAACGAAGTAGTTGCGGTAGGTAGTCGCCGCCCCCGCGGCCATGGCGCATGCCGGGCCTTGCGTGCGATCGCACGCATAACGGGTCACACCTTCTTCAGGAGTCACGGTGGGGCTGATCATCTCCAGCGCGTTGAACTGGCTGGCCACCTGAAACAGCGCGCCCTCGTACTCGGGCAAGCCGAGCGCTCCCAATAGGGTAATTATTTATTTATAGGGGTAATGACGTGGTGTTTTACCCCAATTAAGGGTACGATTACCCCATTTACGGCTCCCGAGATCCTCATGCATTCACTCTTGCCCGACTACCTCGCCAAGCTGCGCTTCGATGCCCAGCAACTGGCGGTTCTGCGTGCTCTGGGCGAGTATCGGGGTAAGCAGAAGTTGTACGTGGCGCAGTCGCCTGAGGTGTTGAGCGACTTGCGGCAGGTGGCCGTGGTGGAGTCCACCGAGTCATCAAACCGTCTGGAGGGCG
This sequence comes from Ottowia caeni, assembly GCF_050821495.1. Lineage (GTDB taxonomy): Bacteria > Pseudomonadota > Gammaproteobacteria > Burkholderiales > Burkholderiaceae_C > Ottowia > Ottowia caeni. Next base: position 1,237,872 of record NZ_CP151080.1, read on the forward strand.
TGGTGGTCGCGGCGCACCGCCTGAAGTCGTTGGTGCTCAAAAACGCCAAACCTCAAAGCCGCTCCGAGCAAGAGGTGGCGGGCTATCGCGACGCGCTGGCATTGATCCACGAAAGCGGCGAACAGATGCCGTTTTCAGACGGCACAGTCCAGCAGCTTCATGGCATTCTGTATCGCTACATGCCACAGCCGGGCGGACGCTGGAAAGCCACCAACAACGACATCGTCGAGCGCCACCCCGACGGCAGCTCCCGCATTCGCTTCCGGCCCGTGGCGGCGCATCTCACGCCTATGGCGATGACCGACATGATCGCGCGCTACCGTACTGCACTGGATCAACATCTGGCAGACCCGCTGGTACTGGTGCCTCTGGTTATCCTCGATTTCCTCTGCATCCACCCCTTCCCGGATGGCAACGGCCGCATGGCACGTTTGCTGACTCTGCAATTGCTCTATCACTTCGACTACGCGGTAGGCCGCTTCATCAGTCTGGAGCGCATTTTCGAAGAATCGAAAGAAACCTACTACGAAACGCTGGAGGCTAGCTCGCAAGGTTGGCATGAAGGTGCGCACAATATTGCCCCGTGGCTCGACTACTTTTGGGGGGCACTGCTTCGGGCCTACAAGGAATTCGAAGAACGTGTCGGCACTATTGAACGTGGGCGCGGTGCCAAGGGCGACCGTGTGCGCGCCGAAATCCTCAAGAGAAACCTGCCGTTCTCGATATCCGAAATCGAAGAAGCTTGCCCCGGCATCAGCCGCGACATGGTCCGCGTCGTCTTGCGTGCCATGAAAGCTGAAGGGCTGATCATGCCAACGGGCAAAGGTCGCGCAGCCAAGTGGGGGCAAACAGGGGCGATGCCATGAAGATCCTATCGGACAAAGTGCCCTTAATCGGCGGTAGCTGGGCGATAGGAGTTGGGCGATACGTCGGCGTCGGGACGCCGTACGGCACTTCGCGCTCAAGGTCCAAGCAGGCCCGGCTACAGCGGCTTCAGGGCAACACAATCAATCTAACTTTGCAGGCTCCACCCGGCCTTTGGTGAAAGCCCGCAACTGCGCCGAGGGCGGCCCATAGCTCACCAAGCGAACATCCAGATCGTGGCTATGGGTCTTGTCCAGCGCCCGTTGGATCGCGGTGTATATCCAATCGGAGGCGTTGCCGAACGCACCGCCGCCGAGCAGGGTCAGCAGCACAATGTTCGAACCGCCTTGCCGGCTGTTCAGCACGCCGGCTAGTAACGTGGCCTCATAGGCTGCATCAAGCACCACTTGCGCAAAATCCTGCCAGTAGGGCGGCGGCACCGCCCATAAGCCACGGGAAGCGCCGAGCAAAAGACTTGGCCCACCACTGGCCCCGGTGAGTTTGGCCCATCGGTCACCTCAACACCCCGGTGCACACCGATGCGCAACCGGCTGCCCAATTCATCAGCCCCGGATTCGCCGATCTCGCGAAGGTAAGCTGAAATCATCTCCAGCCCTGACTTGCTGGCCAGCGCATAGCCGTTCTGCATGCTCCACAGATCGGAAACGGGCCGCCCCAGCGCACGACTCAATTTGGCGCCGATGTCTGCCAACCCATCGAGCTGGCGCAACGCCGTTTGGCCTATCTGGTCTCCGACGGGAACGAAGTAGTCACTAACCCTCATACTCTGGGGCTTCTGATACTGCAGTTTAATGGGCTTTGATAAGGTAGCAACGCTCAGAGATGAATATTCATCTTCCCTCGTTTTTTTGTTCATGGTCTACGCCAACGCGATGCTGGCCGGGAGCTTCATCGTGGCTGCCATTGGCGCGCAAAAAGACCTGCGGTTGTGGGCGGCGGCGCTCGTTCTTCATTTGGTGGGCTACCTGGCTTTGGCGTTGAGGCCCCATTTGCCCGAACTGGCCTACGTGTTGATTGCCAACTTGGCCTTTGGCGGGCTGCTCAGTTTGTTTCTGGTGGGCGTCAACCGGCTGCGGGGGCGGCTCAGTGGTGTGCAATGGACAGTCTGGCCTGTCGTCGCCATGGGTGTACTTGCCATCATCGTGACGGATTACGGACTTCGGACCAAACTTATCTCCGCGATCATGTTGTTGCAGGCGGGGTTGCTCTTGCGCACCACAGTGGGCTATCGCCGGGAGAATGTTGGTCGGCGGGGCGCCGAACTACTGATCGCGGGCGCCTTGATCTGGTCGGCAGCGCTGGTGGTGCGCATATCGGCAGAATTGTTCGGATGGGACAACAGCGAGTCTGTCAGTGACTCCACATGGAGCCAGCTGATCTTGTATCTGGCGTCGTTGTCCGCCACAATTTTGATTGCAATCAGCGTGCCCATGATGTTGCGCGAGCGCAGCGAAGCGGCGTTACAGGCCAGTGAGCGGCACTATCGGCGGTTGATCGAGAGTTCAAATGAAGGGGTTGTGATCATTTCGGACTTGATGATCCGATACGCTAACCCGGCCGCCTGTGGTCTCTTGGGTGCCCCGGCCGACGCGCTGATCGATCGCCCTTACTTGGATTATTTGCATCCCGATGACCGCGAGCTGTCTCTGCGGGTGCATCAACTTCGGCTCAAAGGTCAGGGCGATCACCAGAGCTACGAAGTCCGTCTGCGACGCAGAGATGGTGTGGAGCGCTGGGTTCGCATGAACGGTGTTCGTTACGACTGGGGTGGTCGACCAGCGACCTTGGCCTTCATGTCAGACATTACCCAACAGCATCAGGAGCACGAAAAAGACCGTGAACTGGCCTTCGTTGACCCTTTGACCGGCTTGGACAACAGGCGTCGGTTGTTGATGCGTATGCATGATGCCCTGGAACAGGCCAGAGCCGACAATCATTTGGTGGGCGTGGTGTTTCTTGATCTCGATAATTTCAAGCCCCTCAACGACAAGCACGGCCACGCAGCGGGAGATGATCTCCTGATCCAAGTAGGGCAACGGCTGCGCCAGCGCGTCCGTAGCACCGATGCCGTGGCTCGCCTTGGGGGCGATGAGTTCGTGGTTTTGCTGCCGGGCTTGGGGCCAGACATGGAAGCCGCGTGGTCAAAAGCGCGCCCACTGGCTGAGGGTATTCGGGAGGCGCTGGGCAAACCCTATCAGGTCGTTCCCGTCGCCATGCGCGATGAGTCCCCCCACCTTGAGCGCGTTATCACCCATCGCTGCTCCGCAAGCATTGGCCTGGTGCTTTCTCACCCGGGTGAAATCGACGCTCAGGGCCTGCTCGACCGTGCAGACCAAGCCATGTATCGAGCCAAAGAGGCGGGGCGCAATCGGGTTTCCAACTGATGGCCACGTGACGTGTACATGCAGACGCCACCATTTAGTGCAGGCAGTTGGTCTGCTCGGCGATGCGTGACGTAGGCCATCAACTTGACGGGGTGCAGCGCGGCTTGGCGCCTGTTTCCTGCCTTCAAGTGCACGGCCAAAGTTTCACGGGTTGTTTTCCAGCCTGAATTTCTCCAGCAAACTGCTATTTCAGTGAGCATCTGAGTTCACTTGCCGCTTGCCTTGCCGTCGCGAAAGGCACGCCTGTAAGAAGACGGTGAGGTGCGAACCTGCTTTGCAAAGTGCTGCCGCAATGACAGTGATGTGCCGAAGCCAGCTTCTGCCGCGACCTGTTCAATGGACATGTCCGTGGTTTCCAGCAGTTGCTGGGCCTTGCCGATGCGTTCAGACGAAAGCCACTTGTTCACGGTCATGCCTGTGGCTTCTCGAAACCGCCGGGTGAAGGTTCGCCGGCTCATCCGCGCCACGTCAGCCATCGCATCGAGAGACAGCGGCTCCGACAGATGCGCGCGCGCCCACTCGAGCACACCGGGCAGGCGCGCCTCGCTCGGCAAGGCCGGAACGGGCTGTTCGATGTACTGCGCCTGGCCGCCCTGGCGATGCGGCGGGGTCACCAGCATGCGCGCCACACGGTTGGCGACATCGGCCCCGTGGCGCAGCCGCAGTATGTGCAAACAACAGTCGATGGCGGCCACCGTCCCGGCTGAAGTAATGACGTTGCCATCACCGACATACAGCACGTCCGGATGGAAGTGCGTCTTCGGAAACCGCCGGGAGAAGAGTTCGCGGCAGGCCCAGTGGGTGGTCGCAGCCTTTCCATCGAGCAGGCCAGCATCCCCCAGAACGAAAGCACCCAGGCAAAGACCGATGATCTGAGCACCGCGTGCGTGGGCCTGACGCAATGCGTCCGTCAGCGCAACAGGAGCGGCGAGCTCAGGGTGGTTCCAGGCGGGCACCACCACGATGTCGGCGTCGACCATGGCATCGAGACCGGCAGACACCTCAACTTCCACGCCCTGGTCGCACCGCACCCGGCCAGGCGTGGTTGCGCAGTAACCCACCGCATACGGAGGCAAACCACTGGGCGGTGGCTGGACGCCGAACACGATGCCGGGCACAGATAGATGGAACAAGCTGACGCCATCAAAGGCAAGGACGGCTACACGGACGGGCTGCATCAGCGCATTTTGGCCCAATTGTTTCGACAATAGTTATTAAGGCCAATTGCGCCACAGGCCGTGCTTCATCAAAATTCATCTTACGCGGCCTGAAACGCAGAATCCTCCAACCAATGAAAGAGTCCACACCATGAACAAACGCGCCACCATCGTTGTTGATCTTCAGAACGAATACCTTCCTACTGGCAAGCTGCCGCTGGTCGGTCTGGATGCTGCCGTGGCCAATGCCGCCCGAGTCATTGCGGCGGCGCGCGCCAAAGGCGAGTTGCTCATCCATGTCCGCCATGAGGGCGCCCAGCCCGACGCGCCATTCTTCACACCCGGCACGGCCGGCGTGCAGATCATCACTGCCGTGGCGGCCAAGGATGGTGAGCCAGTCATCGTCAAAAACTACCCCAATTCGTTTCGCGGCACCCAACTGAAAGAGCTGCTGGATGCACAAGGCGTCAAGGAATTAGTGGTGATCGGTGCCATGAGCCACATGTGCATCGAGGCGACCAGCCGTGCGGCAGCCGACTTCGGCTACGCCGTCACTGTGGCGCACGATGCTTGTGCCACCATGAACCTGGAATTCAATGGCACTGCCGTGCCGGCCGCCCAAGTGCATGCCGCATCGATGGCCGCGCTGGGTTTTGGCTACGCGGCCATCACCACCACGGACAAGCACCTGGCGTCCTGAATTGCAAATTCGTTGGCCAAATCCACCGACAATGGACCCCATGCTGCGTCACAAAGCCTCGTGATACCACTGGGTATCACTGCGTTATGTTCCTTGCCTGGCGCCGATTTCGGTAGATTTGTTTCGTCAACGAACTTGCAACTCAGGACACTAGCCTGAGATTGTTTGTGCGCCGCCGGCTTCCGGGAGCGCGCTCATCGTCTTGCTGCGATCACGATTTCCACTCCGTCGAAGTAGCTGCCTCCGGCGATCTTGAAAGTCGCATTCTCGATAAGGGTTAGTGCGGCTTCAGGTGTGATATCGATGAGCGCCGCGTCGGTCACCGGCGCACGGTAGTGGCGGCCACTTCTGGAAAACGCTTCGTGCTCCATGAATGCGCGCAACCATGGTGTACCGCAACTGGAGCAGCGCATGCGGCTGATGTACCAGTAGTCTTCTGTAACCCCGATGTCGATCTGCTCTGCCAAAGTTGGAGGCGAGTTGGGAACTCGGCATTCGCAATCTGTGCTGTTCATGTGGTGTGTACCTCCAATTTTTTCCGCATGCAGATGATCGCCTGACGGGTGGTGTAAAAGTCGCGCTCAAGCTCAACGATGGCAGCGATCACGCTTATGGCCATCTTATCCGCCGGGCGGGCGAGATCTGCGCCGCTCAGCGGTAGGCAGCGCACACTCACGCCCACGCTTGCGCAGGTCACACTTCACTCGGAGCGGATTCATCCTCATATTTGGTTACAGTCCAGTCTAGAATGGACGCCAGATGAAGTTGATCCGAAATGCGGGAACAGAGCGGGTTGTGGATCTTGTTCGACCCCTTCTCTCAAAGGGAAACTCCCTGGACCTGCTGACGTCATCAGTTTCTCTTTTCGCGTTTGAAGCTCTTCGTGAGGGGGCATCAAAGCTTTCGCACACTCGACTCGTCCTGCCCTACGAGGCGGCTGAGTTGTCGCTGCTCGGGTCAGAGGTCGACCGACCCTCACGCAACCGCCTGCAGGTGCCACGCCTGGCCATGTTGCTGGCCGAATGGCTGCGCAGCCAGGCGGAGGTGCGCCGGGCTGCGGGGGGCGTACCTCAAGGTCTGGCAGTGGTCCGAGGGACTAGCGGCGAGCCTCTTCAGGCCGTGCACGGTGCTTTTGGTTTTTCTACCGATGGGTTGGGTTTGACACCTGGTAACCCGCTCAGCTTCATCCAAGCATCTGAATCCGCCCAGGAAAGCGAGATGCTGGCGCAATGGTTTGATACCCAATGGGCGTCGCTGGGCGCTCAGCCCGATGCAAAATCAGTGCTCTTGGCGAAGCTGGATGAGCTTTCCAGTCCACGCGACCCCATGGGCATTTATGCGGCGGTGCTCTACCACTTGTTCCATGCGGACAGCCAGGAAATGGACGAGGACCGCATCGTCAAAGCCGCCACCGGGATTCACAACACCGTCGTCTGGAAGAAGCTCTTCAAGTTCCAGCGCGACGGCGTGGTAGGTGCGATTGACAAACTGGATCGGTTCGGCGGGTGCATCATCGCCGACAGTGTCGGCCTGGGCAAAACCTTTGAGGCACTCGCTGTTATCAAGTACCACGAGCTGCGTAACGACCGCGTGCTGGTGTTATGCCCGAAGCGCCTGCGGGACAACTGGACCCTCTATAGGCCAACGACCAGCGAAATATTCTCGCGCCAGATCGATTCAATTACGACGTTTTGAACCATACCGACCTGTCGCGCGACGGCGGCCTGTCAGGGGACATTGACCTCACGCACATCAACTGGGGCAACTACGACCTGGTGGTCATCGACGAGTCGCACAACTTCCGCAACAAGAAGGCGCCCAAGCAGGGCGCTGAGACTCGCTATGACCGGCTCATGCGAAAGATCATTCGCGAGGGCGTCAAGACCCGTGTGCTGATGCTCTCGGCCACCCCTGTCAACAACCGACTGGCGGATTTGCGCAACCAGATCGCATTTGTCACCGAAGGCGATGACACGGCCTTGTTCGACCACGGTATTGCCAGCATTGACAGCACCACGCGCCGGGCGCAAAAGGCGTTCAATCGCTGGCTGGAGTTGCCCGAAGCTGAAAAGACGCCGCAAATGCTGGTTGAAATGCTGGGTTTTGACTACTTCAGCTTGCTTGATCACCTGACCATAGCGCGCTCGCGCCGGCACATCGAGAAATACTATGGAACAGCCGAAACTGGGCGCTTTCCCAGCCGGCTGCCGCCCATCAACATCAAGGCGGACGTCGACAAGGCGGGCGAGTTTCAGTCTATCAAAGACATCAATCTGGAGATTCGCCGACTGAAGCTCGCCAGCTACGCACCGCTGCGCTATGTGAAGGAGGGGAAACTCGCAGCCTATGACGATAAGTACAGCACCTTGATCCGGGGTGGCGAGAGCATTTTTCGCCAAGTCGATCGCGAAGAAAGCCTGATCCACCTCATGCGCGTGAACCTGCTCAAGCGCATGGAGAGCTCTGTATGGTCCTTCGGCCTGACTGTCGGCCGCCAACTGAAAGACGTTGACGCCACTCTGGCACGGCTGACCTCCTACAAGGCTGGAAGCGCTGGCGCCGAGGAAGAATTCGAAGAAATCGACATTGCGGACGTTGACATTGACGACCCTGCGTTTGAGCCCCTGCTGGTGGGCCGCAAGATCAAGGTGTTGCTGAGCGATTTGGATCTTGCCAAGTGGCGCCAGGACCTGACAGAAGACCGCAACCGCTTGGCCACGCTGAACGCCGCTGCCCAGCAGGTAAGTGCTGCTCAGAATAGCTACGGAGGCTACGTGGGCTACCAGAAATTTCTGGCAAGCAATCTTCACGCCATGATGCGCAGTGTTGCAGATGCGAGAAGGTCAACATCGTGGGCTGAAACTGTAGCCATAGATGAGGCGTGCGGTGATCCAGTTTCAGAAAACATCGATACATACAGATGTCCGCCTGATGTGATCGGACGCATGCGAGAGGCGGGGGCATCGGATAGCGATCTTTTGCGCTCCTGCGGGCGGCGATGATGGTCACTTGAAGGCAGCCCAGCGGCTGAGGTGCTGTTTAGGTATGAGTGAGCCAGAAAAGACAATGGGGCGCCGTTTGCGTAGAGCATGTTTGTAGGCAGATCAATGCGCTCTTGTACACGACTACGAGGCGCGACAAAAGATTGGTGGAACCCATCTGAAATGCCACGTAAAGAAACAGATCCTAACGCTCCCCCTGATTGATCAATACACGAAGGCTGACTTAGCCTTCATCGTCCCGCGCGTGCCCGAATTCACCTACACGGCGCACGATTTGGCCGGCTGGGGTCGGGGCAATAGTGCGTGTGGCAGTCCGACCGGCGATTGGGGCTTTGGCCCGTGCTGATTTGATTCAATCCCGCGTGGCGCCCGCATTACACCGGTTGTGCGACCCACAGGCGCATGAATGTGGCACGCGAGTTCTGCAGCGCGCGGGCCTCCGACAGTGCGCGGCATCAGTCTCAGGGCTACGGCGCATCTGTACCGCCTGGCGCTGAAGCCTTGGTTGGAGCGCAGTTTGATGCACAGGCAGAACCCGGACGTCTGCGCGAGGTGGTTGGTTTATATGGCATTTGACACCATAAAAAATCATGGTTAAAGTCACCATATGAAAGCGCAGCGCATTTTTTACGACAAGGCTGTGCTGGCCGATGGGGCGATTGTGGAAATGACCATCTGGCGACTGCCAGAGGCAAGCAGCGAGCGACCGCATGGGCTTAAATACAGCCTGTTCTTCGGGCGGGATGGTAAACGCCTTGTCGGGTATGACAACGAACGGGGCAAGGGCGACCACAAGCATTTGGGCGATTTGGAAACCCCGTATCGCTTTGTCAATGTGGAACAGTTGGTGGCCGACTTCCTGGCCGATGTAGAAAGGGCGAATGGTGAACACCATGGGTAAAGTTCAAGTGCATGTGGGCACCCTGGCAGATATGGGCAAGCGCTTTGCTGGCGCATGGAATCGTGCGGCATCCGGGGAGAAGGTCAACGAAACGCACATCACCTTTCTGGACGCGCAAACCATGCTGGAGGCCCTGACGCCCAAGCGCCTGGAGTTGCTGCGCTACGTCCACCAGCACAAGGCAGAAAGCGTGCGCGAGCTGGCCCAGGCCCTTGGCCGGGATTACAAGAATGTGCATACCGATGTAGCGGTGCTGGAGTCGGCTGGCCTGCTGGTGCGCGATGGCCGGACCCTGACCGCCCCGTGGGATGAGGTGCAAGCGAATGTGTCGCTGGCCATCTGAGTCCATGAAAGCGCTCAAGGTGCTGTACGCCGCTGGCCTACGCTTGAGCGAGGCCCTGCTGCGCGGGACGGGAGGCCTAGTGCTGGGGAGGCGATGTGCTGGAGCGCCATTCCAAGTGTCAGGGGAGCGGGGCCGGTGGATAGGGGCCTGACTAAAGGTGGCAGTTGCCCGCCACTTGTTCACCGGGGAGGTTACCCGCAAGCGCATTGAGCCGCATCGCTTGGCGGCGCTGGGACTAGAAAAATGCGATTATCTTCTTGTGTTCGAACGCCGGGGACACTTAGTCGGGAAGCTGCGCACTCCCTTGGTATTCCCTCTGTCTGTGCGCAGGGGTTACCAGCGAGGACGCAGCTGTCAGATGTTCTGGTTAATTGATCGTCATCTCGGCTCAGCTCGAAACTTTGACCGCGTTACTTGGCCTCGTTTTCACCCTCAGCCAGAAGCGGTGCAATTGCCAGATTCGCATCCACCGCACGACGCTCATCAAACACAAAACATCCGCCGTCGTAGAAAGCGCCATCGGTCTCCTCGAAGTATTTGAGGATGCCGCCTTCAAGCTGGTAGACGTGTTCAAGTCCCTCGTCGCGCATGAGGATCGCAGCTTTTTCGCAGCGGATGCCGCCGGTGCAGTAGCTCACCACGGTCTTGTCGGACAGACTGGCTTTGTTCGCACGCAACGCGGGTGGAAACTCGGTGAATTTGGTCAGGCGCCAATCTATTGTGTTGCGAAAGGCGCCTTCGTCCACTTCGTAGTCGTTGCGAGTGTCCAGCGTGATGACTTCGCGGCCTTCGTCGTCGTGGCCTTGTTCCAGCCAGCGGCGCAGTGTGGAAGGGGTGACTGAGGGAGCACGGCCGTTGGCGGGGCGGATGGTGGGGTGGTCCATGCGGATGATTTCGCGCTTGACCTTGACCAGCATTTTGCGGAACGGGACGGTGTCTGACCAGCTTTCCTTGGGGTTCAGATCGGCAAAGCGAGGGTCTTCGCGGAGGCCGTTGACGAAGGTGTAGATGGCGCTAGCGGTACCGGCCAGGAAAAAGTTAATGCCTTCTTCGGCGAGTAGTACAGTGCCCTTCAGAGCCAGTGCGTTGGCACGCTCGGCCAGGGTGACGCGCAGCGCGGCGGCGTCTGGCAGTGGCGTGAACTTGTAGCAGGAAATATTGAGAATATCGGGCACGATGTGTCTCTAATGATCTGCGTATGCCGCGCTGAAGAAGTGAATAGCCAACGCGCAGCGGATGTGTTGATCCTTCAGGGGCAGCATATGGTCAAAGGATAGCGGGTTTGGAGCAATGCCAGGGATCGACGGCTACACAGTGGCTACCCGCACCCCAGAAACAACAAAGCCCAGCGGGTTAGGCTGGGCTAAGTCGTTGTTTTTATTGGTGGCGCTTCACGGATTCGAACCGCGGACCTGTGGATTATGATTCCATCGCTCTAACCGACTGAGCTAAAGCGCCAAGCCTTGAAGTATATAGCGAAAAATTGAGCGTTGGCAACCCCTGCGCCAAAGGATGTGACAGTGTGCAACACTTTTTCTCGTTGCATGTTGTGCTGCTTGTAGCGGCTTTGCTACGGGAACATAATTTTTGGATAACAACATCACTTAGGGAGGTTGTCATGGCAATCATGACGAGGGTGGCTGTCGCCGCTTCAACTTTGGTTCTGTCCTCGGCCGCATTTGGGGCTTCGGTCAGTTTTTCTTACACCGGAGCGGTGCAGACTTGGGCAGTGCCTGCTGGCGTAACCCAGGTGGCCGTGGAGCTGCGAGGGGCTCAGGGCGGCGGGTCTTACCCTTGCATTGGCCCCCGTGAGGAAGACGGCGGTCTGGGCGGCCTGACGCAGGGTAATTTGGCTGTGACACCCGGCCAGGTGCTGAACCTGTTTGTGGGAGGCCAGGCTCCCGACGTGGGCAACATCATACCCATGCCAGGTGGCTTCAATGGCGGTGGTGGTGGTGGCACCTACGGAGCTGGCGGAGGTGGGGCCACTGATGTGCGCGTAGGTGGAACCGCGCTGGCGAACCGGGTGGCTGTAGCAGGCGGTGGCGGCGGTGGTAATACCGGATGCCCGAACCACGGGGCCGGTGGCGCGGGTGGTGGCTCCAGTGGGGGAGAGGGACTGTACTACGATGATTTTGGTCCCGGCGGCGGCGGGACGCAGTCGGCAGGCGGCGCAGCCGGATCCGGTGGCGGCGTTGCGGGTCAGTTGGGGTTGGGCGGCAGTATCGCCGAATATCACATGGCCGGCGGCGGTGGTGGCTACTATGGGGGTGGCGCTGCTTACGCAGCAGGTGGAGGCGGAGGGTCAGGTTACATTGGCGGGCTGACCGGCGGATCCACTACCGCTGGTGTGCAGACGGGTCACGGCAGCATCACGATTACCTTTAACGCAGTAACAGCACCAACGCCTGTCCCCACGCTGGAAGCGGGTGTGCTTGCGGTGCTGGCAACTGCGATGGCAGCTTTTGGGGCAGCAGGCGCCCGCAGAATGCGTCGCGGCTGAGGCTTTCCGAATGTCTCAGTAGCGCCGATCGCGAACGTCAAAATGGATGCTGGCGGGGGCCAGCATGCCATATCAGACGAACACATTGCACCCAGGACGATCAAGTTCTGCGTTGGTCGGAAACGTTGGGTGCTCAGCAAGTCATTTGTCACTGGCGATTGAACTGCTGCCGGTCGGCTCACAACGCGGCAGTCAGCGGTAGCTTTTACTGATGCTTGAAGTTGGCGGCACGCTTGTTGACGAAAGCGTCCATGCCTTCTTTCTGATCGGTGGTCGCGAACAAGGCGTGGAAAAGGCGCCGTTCGAACATGACGCCATCGCTCAGGCCGCCTTCGAAGGCGCGGTTGACGCTTTCCTTGGCGGCCATGGTGGCCAGCAGGCCGTAGCCGCTGATGATGAGGGCAGCGCCCAGAGCTTCTTCCATGAGTTTGTCGAGCGGCACTACGCGGCTGACGAGGCCGGCGCGCTCAGCTTCTTCGGCGTTCATCATGCGGCCAGTGAGCACTAGATCCATGGCCTTGGATTTGCCCACTGCACGGGGCAGACGCTGTGTGCCACCTGCTCCGGGGATGACACCCAGCTTGATTTCGGGCTGACCGAATTTGGCGTTGTCGGCGGCGATGATGAAATCGCACATCATGGCCAGTTCACAGCCTCCCCCCAGAGCAAAGCCGCTCACTGCAGCGATGACCGGCTTGCGTATGGAGCGAATGGTTTCCCAATCCCGCGTGATGTAGTCGTCCCGGTAGACGTCGGCAAAGCTGTAGGTGGCCATGGCCCCGATGTCAGCGCCCGCGGCAAAGGCTTTCTCGCTGCCGGTAACAATCATGCAGCCGATGGCTTCATCCGCATCGAATGTCTTCAGCGCCTGGCCCAGTTCCACCATGAGCTGGCTGTTCAGCGCATTCAATTGCTTCGGACGGTTCAAGGTGATGATGCCGACTTTGCCGCCTTCGGTGCGGACGTCGATGAATTCATAGGCCATGAGATTTCTCCTGCTTTTCTTGAAAAAATGTTGTCGCGGCAACGCGCAGGGGCCACTATAGCGGGCAATATCTTCATTGAGTTAGCCGACCAGTCGGTTGGTTAATGGTAAATTTGAGTCTGAAGGAGACAAAACCATGCCCAACGCGGATGCCTGCGTCCTGTATGAAACCGATGGCCCTGTGGCCATCCTTACCCTCAATCGCCCTCAGTCGCTCAACAGTTTCACCCGTCAGATGCACCGGGACCTGTGGGATGCCCTGGACAGGGTGGAGGCGGATAAAGCCATTCGCGCACTGGTGCTGACAGGAGCGGGACGGGCCTTTTGTGCCGGTGCAGACCTTTCCGAGTTTGATTTTCGCGATGGCCCGGACATCATGCACCGGGCAGACCCTGGGCCCATCATCCAGCAGGCATTCAACCCCACCACGCGCCGTCTGGTTGGTGTGGGGGTGCCGACGATATGCGCAGTCAATGGCGTGGCCGCCGGAGCGGGGGCTTCAGTAGCCATGGCTTGCGATATTGCGATTGCCGCACCCGGTGCCAGCTTTATTCAGGCTTTCAGCAAGATCGGGTTGGTGCCCGACAGTGGCGGCACTTGGCTGCTGCCGCAGCGGGTGGGCCTGGCGCGCGCCATGGCTCTGGCCATGACGGGCGACAAGCTCCCTGCCGCCGAAGCCAAGGCCATGGGCATGATCTGGGATGTGCAGGAGGATGCGCTGGGGGCGGCCAAGGCCATGGCGCTGCGTCTGGCGGATATGCCCACCAAGGCGCTGGTGGCCACGCGCCATCTGCTGCGCAACTCGCACACGCACAGCCTTGATGAGCAACTGGATCTTGAGCGCGACGTTCAATCACGCCTGGGCTTCACGCACGATTACATTGAGGGTGTCACGGCTTTTCTGCAAAAGCGCGCGCCACAGTTCAAGGGCGAATGATGACAGCGCAGTCCGCACTTTCTCAGAGCCAGGCGCATGATCTGGCACGCCGCGTTGGCGAGGCGATGTTTTCAGTGGACATGGCTTCGAAAGAAACCATGGGCATGGAGTTATTGGCCTGCGAACCGGGTCGCGCGGTCATGCGCATGACGGTCCGCGCCTTGCACCTGAATGGCCATCAGATCTGCCACGGTGGATTCATCTTCACGCTGGCTGATTCAACTTTCGCCTTCGCCTGCAACAGCCGTAATCACAACACCGTGGCTGCGGGCTGCTCAATCGAGTTTCTAAAGCCCGCCCACGAAGGCGATGTACTCACCTGCGAGGGAATCGAGCAGGTTCAAAGTGGCCGGCATGGCATCTACGACATGCGCGTGACCAACCAGAAGGGGCAGGCAGTCGCCTTGTTCCGGGGCAAGAGTGCACAAATTGCAGGTACGGTCATTCCTACAGAGGATGTATAGCCATGAAAAGCTTTCCGCTAGAACCGATCGAAAAAGCCAGCGTCGACGAGTTGCGCGCCTTGCAGCTTGAGCGCCTGAAGTGGTCGCTCAAGCATGCATACGAGCATTCGCCAGTCTATAAGGCAAAATTTGACGCTGCAGGGGTGCATCCGGACGATTGCAAGACGCTGGCTGATCTTGCCAAGTTTCCTTTCACCACCAAATCGGACCTCCGGGACAATTATCCGTTTGGCATGTTCGCGGTGCCTCGCGAGCAAGTGGTGCGCATTCATGCGAGCAGCGGCACCACGGGCAAGCCCACGGTGGTGGGCTACACGGCCAAGGACATTGACACCTGGGCGGGGGTGGTGGCGCGCTCCATTCGTGCCGCTGGCGCACGGCCGGGCGACATGGTGCATGTGAGCTATGGCTATGGCCTTTTTACCGGCGGCATGGGGGCGCATTACGGCGCCGAGAAGCTGGGCCTCACGGTTGTACCCTTCGGCGGCGGCCAAACTGAAAGGCAGATTCAGCTGATTCAGGACTTCAAGCCCGACATCATCATGGTCACGCCAAGCTACATGCTGGCTATTGCCGATGAGATCGAGCGGCAGGGGCTAGATGCCAAGTCGACATCACTGCGCCTCGGCATCTTTGGCGCGGAGCCATGGACCAACGAGATGCGCTCCGCCATTGAGGCGCGCATGGGGATCGACGCGGTGGATATTTACGGCCTTTCCGAGGTGATGGGGCCGGGAGTTGCCAACGAGTGCGTGGAAACCAAGGATGGGCCCACGATCTGGGAAGATCATTTTTACCCGGAGATCATCGACCCCGATACAGGCGAGCCGGTACCCGATGGGGAGCAGGGTGAACTTGTCTTTACCAGCCTCACCAAAGAGGCTTTGCCGATCATTCGTTACCGCACGCGGGATCTGACGCGCCTGTTGCCTGGCACCGCCCGCACCATGCGCCGCATGGAAAAAATCACTGGCCGCAGCGACGACATGATGATTATTCGCGGGGTCAATGTCTTTCCGACTCAGATTGAGGAGCTGATCCTCAAGCGCCCGGAGTTGGCGCCGCATTATCAATGCGTGCTTACGCGCGAAGGGCCCATGGACAACCTCAAGGTGGCGATAGAGACCGCACCCGGAGTCAGTCCGGAGAGCATCGAAGCCCGTGCGGCTGCCAAGCTCTTGCAGCATGAGATCAAGGTCTACGTGGGCAGCAGCGTAGAAATTGATCTGAGAGGCGAAGGGGGCATTGAGCGCAGCGTGGGCAAGGCCCGGCGGGTGGTGGATTTACGCAAGAAGTAGTGCTCGGTTGAGCCCTGGAGCTGTTTTCAGGCGCTCCTATTTTTGCTCTACGGTTTCCACCATCAGATCTACGTAGGTATCTGGACCTGACGTCAGCAAGATACGGATGGGCAGGTACTGCAGGCTGGGCGCGAACCAGATCTCGGCCATGATCGGGCCGCGCGGCCGGGCCAGTGGGCGAGGCTTTAGATGCACCGCCTGCACGGGGCCTAGCCGGGGCAGGTAAACGGTGTCTTCGCCCACCACGTCGTAAGTCCATTCGTCTACCCCACCTGGCCTGGCAAGCCAGAAGTTGATCTGGCCCCCTGGCTCCAGGCGAACCTGGCCTGTGGCAAAGCGGTGGCCCAGCTCAACGAATTGGCTGGCGGCGTCCTGCACGTCCTGCGGGCGGGGAACGCGGTTGCCGTTGTCAAGGCGAACATCCTCGCCCAAACGCACTCCTCTCCGTTTCTTGCGTATCTGCTCCTCATAGACCTCAGGCCGCAGACCGGCCTCTGTGATCTCACCCTGACTGGAAAAGCGAGACGATAGCAAGAAGCCCACGTCGAGCTGTATGACGGCCTGATAGCGCGTACCCTCGCGTTGCCACAACACTTGTGCATTGCCGTGCAATTCACCGCGGTAGTTGCCGCCCAGCCGATAGCGCAAGCGAGTGTCTGTGGGCCAACTTGCGAGAAAGGCTGGAGGAGTGCTGCTGGCCGCTTCGGATGGCGATGTTGCGGGCGGTGCGTCGGATGCCGAAGAGGCAGGAGGTGCGGAAGCGTCGGATGCCACAACAGATACCTCGGTTTTTGCTGGAGGAACTGGTGCTTCAGGATCTTCAGTTGGCGGGGGCAGCGGCATGCCCTCGGTGGAGGACTCCTGCGCGAGTTGCTCCGTTGGCTGATCGACGGGGGCGGTTCAGCTGCCGATGCGGTGTTGGCAGGGCGCTGAGGGGTTTTCTGGGTCGGAGCTTTGGCGACGGGC
This sequence comes from Ottowia caeni, assembly GCF_050821495.1. Classification (GTDB taxonomy): domain Bacteria; phylum Pseudomonadota; class Gammaproteobacteria; order Burkholderiales; family Burkholderiaceae_C; genus Ottowia; species Ottowia caeni. The sequence goes on from NZ_CP151080.1 coordinate 1,254,397, forward strand.
TTGGCTGGGTTGGCCGACGCGATGCGGATGGAAGGTCTGACTGGGCTGGCTGGTGGTGCCAGCGCAGCGGCGGGTGTCGGCGGATCAACCGCTTGCGGAGTGACGGTGCGCGTGTAAAAAGGCTTGGCCACCTCCTTGAGCAGGCTGGGCGGCTGCATCAGGTTAGACAGCCAGTCCAGTGCGGCTATGTGGAGTACAAGCGCAACCAACACCGCAAAAGCCCAAGCACGCGTCATGGTGCGGCGTGGGCGCTGAATGGCGCTGGGGTTCAGCGGCCTGGCCACGTCCGCGTGCTCGCCGGCCCTTGGCTGGCCGCACTGTCGGGCGGCTGCAGGCGCCAGGTGGTGGCTCCGCTGGGAAGGCTGAGCGGCAGGCGCAACAAGCGTTTGTCTCGTGCAACCAGGGCCACAATCAGGCTCGCAGCGCCGGCGTAAAGCTTCACATCGTCAAGCCGCGTGAGTCGCCAGCCATTGGTTGGGGCGTTGCGACCGGCCGGCAATTCGACGCCCAGCCATTCATCACCGGCGGAAAAGCCCGCTGTCGCTGCCGCGCTGCCTGCTAGCACCACCTTAATGGTTACGTTACCGTCTTGCTCACTCACTCGCACACCCAGAGTTTGTGCAAGCTGAGAGGGTTCGTCCAGCAGCGTGACGCCTTGTGACTGCAGCAGATTTTTCAGTGGCAACTCGCCCGTACCATGCACCCACTCGGCGATTTCTCGATCAAATGGGCGCCCTCCCAATTCTGCCAACACGGCGCCGAAGTCCTCCTCAGACATGGGGCCTGCCTTGCAGCGCCGCCACAGCGTGCGCATGACTTCGTCGAGGGTGGTTCGGCCTTCGGTGCGAAGAGTCAGGTCAAAGCACATGGCCACCAGCGCACCTTTTGTGTAGTAGCTGATGGTGCTGTTGGGCGTGTTTTCGTCGGGGCGGTAATACTTGACCCAGGCATCGAAGCTGGCTTCGGCCACCGACTGTACATGGCGGCCGGGTGCTTGTTGCACCTGGTTGACGGTCTTGGTCAGCAGCTTGAAATAAGCCGTATCGTCAATCAGGCCTGCGCGCCGAAGCAGAAGATCATCGTAGTAGCTGGTGAAGCCTTCAAAGAACCACAATAGCTGCGTGTAGTTTTCGCGGGAGTAGTCATAGCGTGCGAACTCTGCTGGGCGCAGGCGCTTGACGTTCCAAGTGTGGAAATATTCATGGCTGATGAGGCCCAGAAGGGTCACGTACCCCTCGCTGGCTTGCGGCTCGTTCTGGCGAGGCAGGTCACGCCGGCCGCAGATCAATGCGGTGCTGGCGCGGTGCTCCAGGCCGCCGTAGCCGTCGTCCACGGCATTGAGCATGAACACGTACCGTTCGTACGGAGGGGCTTTGGCACCGTGCCAGAAGCGCACAGCGGTTTCGCAGATTTTCTGGGTGTCGCGCATCAACCGCGCACCGTCGAACGATGCCGGCGCCCCGCTGACGACGAAGCGGTGGGGCACACCACCAGCAGTGAAGCTGCCGCTCCAGAGCTTGCCCATTTCCACCGGACTGTCGGCCAGTTCGTCGTAGCTTGTCGCGGTGTACCGTCCGAAACCATCGGCACTTACACGGGCGGGCGTGAGTGCGGTGGCCAACTCCCATTCCGGAGCGTCAGCCGGCTTTCTCACACTCAAGGCGTGGGGGGCATCCTCATGTCCATGCACGCGTAGGCATAAGCTTGTGGGGTTGAAGAAACCGCGCTGCGAATCCAGCCATGCGGTTCGTACCGAGTTGTCGAATGCATAGACTTTGTAGCGCACTACCAAGGGGTGGTCTGGGTCGCAGTCAATGTCCCAGGTGCACTTGTCGATCTGGCGCACCATGCAGGCGCCGCGCCCCTGGCGCGCGACGAGCCCACGCAGGTGGCGCGCGAACTCGCGAACCAGGTAGCTTCCCGGAATCCAGGCTGGCATGGACACGCGCTGCACGGTGGCTGGGCGAGGCACCGTGAGTTCGACCGCATACTCGTGGCCGGCGAGGCTGGGTGCCTCGACGCGGTAGAGGGTTGCGGTTGCCAAACTGGATTTGCGCTGAGGAGGCTTGCGTGAACTCATGCGGTTGCGAGTGCCGTTGGTGCTGCGCCTCAGCGCGTGAGCAGTTTTTCGACCTGTTGGGCGTTGATGGCTCCAGGTACGCGCGTGCCGTCTTCGAAGACCAGTGTGGGCGTGCCCGTGATGCGGTATTTTTTCGCGAACTCGAGGTTGGCGGTGAGCGCATCTGTGTTGCAGGATGCGGCCTTGGGCAGACTGTCGTTGAGCATCCAGTCATTCCAGGCTTTGGCCTTGTCCTTTGCGCACCAGATATTGCGAGATTTGTCTTCTGAGTCGGCACCCAGGATCGGAATCAGGAACAGGTGCACGGTGACGTTGTTGATCTTCTGCAAGTCTTTTTCGAAACGCTTGCAGTAGCCGCAGTTCGGGTCTTCAAATACAGCCAGCTGGCGCTTGCCGTTGCCGCGGGTAATGGTGAACGCATTCTTCAGATTAAGGTCTTTGAAGTTGATCGCGGTCAGCTTCTCGATGCGCTCGTCCGTCAGGTTCTTGCGGTTGCGGGTGTCAAGAAGACTGCCCTGAAGCAAGTAATTGCCTTCAGCATCCGTATAAAGGACTTCATTACCCACGCGCACTTCGAATAGGCCGGGCATGGGCGTCTGGGTGACTTCGTCGATCTGCGTGAATGCGGGGATGCGCTCCGCCAGATTTTTGCGGATCGTGGCCTCCTGAGCTTGTGCCATGAAAGGCAGCGTCAGGCTCAGCGCCAGCAGGAGTGTGGTCTTCTTGATCATGAGGAGATCGACTTATGCGGTGTTAATGAGGTTGGAGGCATCGAAGTGCCAGCAGTTCCCATGGCCAGTCTGGCCACGCGGGACTTTAGCGGTCCGCTATGGTCGAATGCTGTCATACCCCAGTTGCGAATCGCCGAAAGCAGGCTCTCGGGACGGCTGAAAAGTTGCTGCAGTGCGTCCGTGGCCAGGCTCATGCGTAGCCAGTCGGCTTGGCGAGCTCGCTCGTAGCGGCGCAGCAGCCGCATGTCGCCGGTGCTACGCCAGGTTTCGCGCGAAGCCAGTATTTTTGCGAGTTCGCTGGCATCGGCCAAGCCTACATTTAATCCTTGTCCCGCCAGTGGATGCATGGCATGTGCTGCATCACCCGCCAGCGCAAAGCTCTCGCCGGGGCGCCCCGTCATGGGGCCTATCCAGCGCTTGGCGTGTGCCAGCATCAAGGGCCAGGTGGCTCGCTCGGCAGCCAGGGCCAGCGCGCCCAGGGCTTTCCCGCTGACGTCAGCCAGCTGCGCGGCAAAAGCACCCGGTTCGCAATCCATCAGTTCGCGAACGCGCTCTGGGCGTACGGACCATACAACCGCTACCTGCTTGCCCTGCGGGCCGCCCAGGGGGAGGAAGGCCAGAATTTCCCCGCCCGGCGTGAACCATTGGCGCGCGATCTGATCGTGCGGAAACTCGCAGTCAAGCCGGGTGGCAATGGCATGCTGCGAGTACGCCATGGTTTCGAACTCCACGCCCAGTTCTGCACGGGTTTGGCTGGCGCGTCCTTCGCAGACCACCGTTAACGGTGCATGCACCGGGGAGGCGACTTCTTCGATGCCGCTCTGGTAGCGTACGGCTTCAGCCAGCTTGGCTTCCAGGGCGGGAACGTCGACGATCCAGTTCAGTGCAGGGACGCCCTGAGCGGACGCAGAGAACTGAACCTGGCCTTGCTGGTCTCCGTGGACCTGCATTTCGAGTACAGGGGTCGCGGAGCGCTCGTCTGGCCAGCAGCGAATTGATTCGAGCAGATTGCGGGCAGCCGGGCTGAGTGCGTACGCGCGCACGTCGCCATGGCCGCTGGCCGGATCGCGCGGCGGAGCCACCAGCGCCACCCGTAGCCGCTCGCGCGCCAAAAGCAAGGCCAGCGAACGACCCACGATGCCTGCGCCGCGAATGCAAATGTCTGGGGAAGGGGCCATAGCGTGAATTGTAGGCGGCATGTGACAACTTGCAGCCGGCAACTGGCAGCCCGCTGCGGTTCACGCACAATAGATTCCAATCTTTTGTTCTGTTTGTTTCTTGGTCTTGAAAATGTCTCAACCTGAAATGTCCACTGATGATGTGCGGGGCCGCATTGCACGACTCTTTGTATATCCGGTCAAATCCTGTGCGGGCGCAGAGGTGCGAGAAGCACTTCTTACCGAAACCGGCTTTGATCTCGATCGCGCCTGGATGGTGGTGAACAGTTCAGGCGACTTTGTGACGCAGCGCGAGTTGCCGCGCATGGCGCTCATACATCCTCAGATCAAAGTATTTGAGGTGGTCTTGCGCGCGCCAGGCATGCTGGCCCTGCACTTGGGCATTGATCAGGTCGAATCACCGACCAAGGTTCGGGTCTGGCAGGATGAGCTCGCCGCTTGGGATATGGGGGATGTGGCCTCCCAATGGTTCAGCGACTTTCTCGGGCAACCAAGCCTACGGCTGGTGCGTTTCGATCCTGAGGTGACTCGGTTGGCTTCCAAACGCTGGACGGGCGAGACAGAGGCTCGCATTGAATTCGCCGACGGCTACCCGCTGCTGGTGGCGAGCGAAGCTTCGCTCGCGGGACTGAATGCCCGCCTGGAGGCCAGTGGCCATCCCCAAGTCGGAATGGAGCGCTTTCGCCCGAACATCGTGCTGTCAGGACTCGAAGAGCATGACGAAGACCGACTAAGCGAGTTTTCTATCGCCACGGCTGAGGGGGCGGCGCAATTTCGCCCTGTGAAACCCTGCCCGCGCTGTCCGATTCCGAACATTGATCCCGCTACCGGCACAAGCAGTCCTGAGGTAATGGATGTGTTGCAAGCGTATCGCGCAGATCCTCGGCTGGATGGCGCCATTACCTTTGGTATGAACACCATTTTGCTTAAGGGCATCGGCCACAAACTGCGGGTGGGCGACTCGGTGGGCGGAGGTTTCAAATTCTAGAGCTATTGCAAGTAAACGTAAAAATTTCCACGGATCTTATCGTTTGCGGCATAAACCTCGGATGCAGTTCATTGCGAAGCTGTAGAAAATTAACCGGGGGTTCCCATGGCGTCACGGAAAGTTCATAGGGTCTATTTGGCCGGAATTGTTGGCTTTGCGATGATGTTGCCGTCGCTTTCCAGCGCGCTAACGGTCACTAATCTCAGTGATAGCGGTGCCGGTTCCTTGCGTGACGCGGTGGCCAACACCCCAGCTGGAGGCGTCGTCGATTTTGACCCCAGCGTAACGGGCGCGATCAGCCTTGCAAGTCAGATCGTCATCGATAAAGCGCTCAACATTACCGGGCCTGGGGCCAGTACGCTCGCGGTGGTCAATGGCGCAGGGCGGATATTTCGGATAGATGCCGGCGGAGGTGGTGTCAACATCTCTGGGCTTCGGCTAAGCGGTTCGGGCAGCCCGGTGACTGACAACGGAGGCGCTATCTTGAACGTGAGCAACGCCCTGACGCTGGACGCCGTCACCATCAATGCCAGCTCAGTGGTGGGTGACTGGCGGGGCGGAGGCATCGGCGGGGCCATTCACAGCTTCTGGAGCGCCGCAGGTACGTCATTGACGATCCGAAACAGCACTATTAGCGGGAACAGCGCCACCAAGGCAGGTGCCATCTACGTCTACAACCAGGCGCTGGTTGTAGAAAACAGCACCATTGCTGGCAACACAGCTTCTGACAGTGCTGGGGCGATCAGTCTTGACACGACCTGGGCTGGAACGATCTTCCGCCACTCCACCATAGTCGGAAACACCGCCAACATCGGCAGTGGGGTGTATGCCCGTGGCAATTCACTTGCGGAGTTTGTGAATTCCATCGTCTCCGGAAACAACGATCAGGGCAACCCGGCTTTGGTCAATGATCTTGACCGGGCAGACGGAACCGTCTCGGCGACTGGCTCGCTATTTTCAGAGGCTAACTCCACGCCGGACGTCAACGGCACCAACGTCAACAATCTTTTCGCAACCGATCCTATGCTCGGCGCGCTCGCTAACAACGGCGGCACGACCATGACGATGCTTCCGCAAACTGGTAGCCCGGCAATTGATGCCGTGGCGTGCATCGGCTTGACGCCTGATCAGCGCTTGGTCGCACGCCCTCTAGGTGCGCTTTGCGACATAGGGGCGGTTGAAGTCCGAGTTGCACCTCCACCGCCTCCGCCCGTGACGGCGATCCCCACTTTGAGCCAATGGGGCCTGATGCTTCTCGGGTTGCTGGCAGCCGGGTTGGGCGCGCGGAGAATGCGTAAGGTCTGATACGCTGGCTGATCTGATCCTTATTTGATTCACTCCGGACAGATCAACTGACGACGTGCGATGAGCGACGTGAATCGGCTGAGGGCTGAGGGCTGAGGGTGGCGCCTGATCAGCCTACCAGCCGTAAAAGCGAGGCCATATGGCTGTGTCGCCGTCGGGATGGACTGCGTGATACTCCGGATGCTGCGCTCCGGTGGCGCAGGCATGATTGGGCAGAATGCGCAGGCGGGTGCCAATAGGGAAGTGTTTGGCAATCTCCAGGTCTGGCTCGCCTGTACGCGACAGAATGCCATGCTCCTGATTGGCACCGCTCAGGATGTAATTGCCCAGTGTTCTGCCATCTTCGGTGCATACCAGGCCGAATCCAAAGTCGTTCTTCTGTTTTTGGGTCCCCCGGTCGCGGCTCATGGCCATCCAGCCTGCATCCACAATCGCCCATCCCTTTTCTGCCTGATGGCCGATGATCGTGGTAAGCACGCTGAGTGCGATGTCGTCTGAACTGCACACGCCGACGTTGTGCATGACCAGATCAAAGAAAACGTACACGCCGGCGCGCACTTCGGTGACTCCCTCAAGGTGAGCGGCACTCAGTGCTGTAGGCGTCGAGCCAATGCTGACCACGGGGCAGGAGAATCCGGCTGCGCGCAAACGTTCAGCCGCACGTACAGTGCCAGCACGTTCCTGCTCTGAGATGGCGAGAAGTGCTTCGTGGTTGTCGTAGTCATAACTGGATCCGGCGTGGGTCAGAACGCCTCCGACTTCCAGGCCGCCTTCGCGCAAGGCTTGAGCAACATCCAGCAGCGCTGGTTCTTCGGGCTTGATGCCAGAGCGGTGCCCGTCTGTATCAATTTCAATCCACACCTCGAAGGTGGTTTTATGTGCTGCTGCGAAGTGGCCGATTTCACGGGCGACTGTGATGTTGTCCGTGATGATTTTGAGGTTGCAGCCACGCTGCCTCAGTGCAAGCGCCTGTGGCAGCTTGCTGCTCACAATGCCTACGGCATAAAGAATGTCCGTAAAGCCCGCCTCAAAAAACTGCTCCGCCTCCTTGAGTGTCGAGACCGTGATCCCGCGTGCACCAGATGCCTTTTGCGCTTGGGCGACAGGAACGCATTTGGAGGTCTTGACGTGCGGGCGGAAAGAGACACCTAACGAGTTCATGCGCTCTTGCATGCGGGCGATATTGCGTTGCATTCGCTGCATGTCGATCAACGCGCATGGTGTGCTTAGTTCACTGATCTGGGTCATCAAACTGACTTTTCGAAAAAACTGTGTCTGGCACTATAGAGCTGGCAGTCGGGTTTGTGTTTAATCTGGGTGAATATCAGCATTAAATAGTATTGAATGATAGACCTTCGCGATTTGTACATGATCCGTGCCTTGGGTAGTTGCGGATCGCTGGCAGGTGCCGCTCGGCTTCTTGGTGTGACCCCGCCTGCGCTTACGGTGCGCATGCGGCGTCTGGAGGAGTCGATGGGTGTGCACCTGGCGGTACGCGGTGCACGAGGCGTCACGTTCACCAACGAGGGCAGGAGGTTTTTTCAGGAAGCCTTGGAAGTTCTTGAGCGCATGGAAACGCTTCCGGAGCGAGTTGCCATGGAGGCGCATTCCGTCCAAGGCGAAATCCGTGTCGTTGCACCGTTCGGTTTCGGGCGTCAATACATGGCTGGGATCGCGCGCGATCTCCATCGGGCATATCCTGCACTGAGAATTGTTCTGGATCTTTCAGACAACCCCCGGCGCGATGCATCTGGCCATGATGTCGTGATCCATATAGGCGCTCTGAAGGACTCTTCCTGGGTGGGGCATCTGCTTGCAACGAACCGGCGGCTGCTGTGCGCCAGTCCTGCATTTGTGGAGCGACTGGAATCTCCTCTGACTCACCCGTCGCAGCTGGAGAGTCTGGTGTGCCTGCGTCTGCAGGAAAACGATGAAGACCTGACTCGCTGGCGCTTTACCTCTCTTCGCTCGGGGCAGGGGCGTCGTGAAGCTGTGACGATTCGTGTGACAGGGCCGCTGGCTTCAAACGACGGCGAGATCATCACGCAATGGACTTTGCAGGGACTGGGGATCATGGCTCGATCGGAATGGGAGGCGGGGCCTTTGATGGCTGAGGGCAGTCTGGTGCGTCTGTTGCCTGAATGGCAGATGGAAGACGCTCCCGTCCTGGCGCTCACGCCGGTACGAAAAGGCGTGTCTGCCCGCGTGCGTGTGTTCATCGACGCATGCAAGAAGGCGCTACATCCGATTCCCTGGCGCCCCTGAGCCGCAGCGGCCAGGCTGAGGAGGTATGAGTTAGGGGTGTTGGGATTGCCCAGGAATAACATTCCTGGACGATTTGTTTAATTTAAGATAAATTATCCAGAAATGACTAATCGAACCCGTGAGCAGAAGCTTCTGCTGGAACAAACTCTTCAGATTGCTGAAGGTCTTGCAAAGACCTTCTCGCCCTTCTGCGAAGTCGTCGTTCACGATCTGTGTGACCCCGCGCACGCGGTCCTCGCGATTCACAACAATCTCTCCGGTCGCGAAGTTGGCTGTCCTGCAACCGAACTTGGTCTGGCCCGCATCCTCGACCCCGAGTTTGAGCAGGTACTGGCCAACTACCCAAACGCCTTTCCTGACGGGCGACAGGTCAAGAGCACATCGATTGGGATCAAGGACTCCAAGGGAAAGTACATTGCGGCTCTCTGTATGAACGTTGATCTCACCGTATTCCAGAGTTTCCAGGGCATGCTGGGTCAATTTACTGCCCGGACACTCGAAACACCTGATCTTGAGACGCTTGATCCCACGGGAGCTGTGGCGATTCGCACCCACATTGATCAGTTTGCGGCCCGCCTGGCCGCCACGCCACGCTCCCTCAAGGCCAGCGATCGGCGGGAGTTGCTGAAAGAACTCAAGGCCGCAGGTCTGCTTGACCTGCGCCGGGCCATGGAGATTGTTGCGGCCCATCTGGGAGTTTCACGTGCATCGGTGTACAGCTATGCGAAATGATGCCCGTTTGCTCCTGCTGGACATGCATACTGTGGATCAGTTGCTTGTTCCTGAGGATGTGCTAGCTGCTGTCAGAGATGCCTTCACGCTGCATAGCCAGGGTGTGGGTCGGGTGTTTCCGGTGATCCGGGAACCGTTGAGTACTGGTGGCATCTTTGGCATCAAGGCCGGTGATGTTCAATCTCAAGCTTTGCTGGGATTCAAGGCCGCTGGATTCTGGCCAAGCAATCGTGCGCTGGGTGGTGAGCCACATCAAGCGACCATTGCGCTATTCAACCCTGAAACGGGCAGGCCTGTGTGCATCATCGATGGCAATGCCATCACTACGGTTCGAACCGGCGCGGCCGGTGCATTGGGGCTGCAGATACTTGCCCGACCAGAGAGTGAGCGACTGGTCGTATTCGGCACCGGGGTGCAGGCCCGATCGCAATTGAACTTTGCGCTGCGCGTTCTCACCCGTTTGCGTCATGTCCAGTACGTGTCCGCGGACGGCAGGTCTGACCCGGGTTTTGAAGCGCTCTTCAATCAGCGCTGCGATATTCAATGTGCTTCTGGCGCAGATGACGCCGTGGCTGAGGCCGATGTAGTGATCACCGCCACGCCCGGTGGACGGCCCCTGTTCAGCGCGGAGGCGGTGCGTCAGGGTACGCACATTAACTGTGTGGGTGCTGACACGCGGGGTAAGCGTGAGTTGCCGGAGGGCATCTTGGCTCAAGCGCGGCTGGTGGCAGACGATCAACACCAGGCTCGCCAACTCGGCGAACTGCAATGGGCTCCAAACGAAGTGAGCGTCGAACTGGGCACCTTGTTGCTCGACCCAGCCGCCTTTCAGCGCGCTGCTACGGACATCTCCATTTTCGATATGACCGGGCTTGCATTGCAAGACCTTACCGTGGCTCGCCTGATTTATCAGAAGGCTTGCGAACAAGGTCTGGGGAACAGTATCGCGTGGGCCTGGTAGTCAGTGCTCAGTGAAATGAACACATCGAAGTGTGTATGCCATCAGAGTTTGTCCTTTCAACTTTTTTTGATCTGATTTCAAGGGGAAAAACATGCGTAAGAGCCTGCTGTCGGTTTTTTTGAGCGTCACTTTTCTTTCTCCAGGTGCGCATGCAGCCGACCCGGCGACATCGTGGCCCAACAAGCCTGTCACCATGATTGTGGCGTCGGCTGCGGGTGGGTCTGCAGATGTCCTGACTCGCATCGTGTTCAATCAGCTGGCCAAGGAAATGGATGCCAGTTTCGTGATTGACAATCGTCCGGGCGCGGGTGGTGGCATTGGAATGGCGGCCGTGAAAAGGGCGGATCCCAGCGGCTACACCATTGGCTATGGCAACGTCAATACGCTTGGTGTGAACCCCTCGCTGTTCAAGAAGCTGCCCTACGATGCGAACGCTGATTTTGATGCGGTGGGACACATGTTCAGCGTATACAACATTCTGGCTGTGCGCCCTGATCATCCAGCGAAGGACATGGCTTCCTTCATCGAATACGTCAGAGTCAATCCGGGTAAATTTTCCTATGGAGCTGCCGGCATCGGGAGCAGTGGCCATATGGCCGGCGAGCTGTTGAAGTCCATTGGCAAACTTGACGCGATGTTCGTGCCGTATCAGGGAGATCCTCAGTCCCTTCAGGACTTGATGGGTGGACGAATTGACTTCAGTCTGAGCAACTCCTCTGTCGTCATGCCCCTGGTGGCCACCGGAAAACTGAGGGCGCTTGCCATAACTTCATTGAAGCGCATTCCCATGTACCCCGATATTCAGACGTTCGATGAGGCCGGTCTGAAAGGCTATGAGAATGTGTCCTGGGGAGGCGTAGTGGTTCCCAAGGGCACTCCTGCCGCTGTTGTGGCCAAGCTCAATGAAGGTCTTCAGAAAGCATTGAAGTCCGAGGCAGTCCGCGAGTCGTTCGCCAAGTTGGGAGCAACAGCTGGCGGGGGATCTCCTGCAGACTTCAGGAACCTTATTGCTGCTGAACAGAAGAAGTACAAGGCTCTGATCGAGTCGGCGAAGATCCAAAAACTGGACTAAGCATCATCATGAAGAAGCCACGCGTCGCGATCCTGGGTTTTGCCATCGAAAGCAATCGCTTTGCGCCCATCTCCACTGGCGATGACTTCCGGGCTCGCGCATACCTGGAGGGCGAAGAGCTGATTGAAGAGGTTCGCAAGGAAACTCCCAGGACGACGCCGGAGATTCCGGCGTTCGTTCGGCGCATGGATGAAACTGGTGAGTGGACAGCCGTTCCGATCCTCTTTGCAAATGCAGAGTCGGGCGGTCCGGTTGATCACGCGTTTTTTTCTGAAACACTCACAGAGATTGAACACCGACTCCGGGCAGCGATGCCATTGGACGCGGTCTATATTTGTGAGCACGGAGCTGCGATCACCACTCAGGAGAGTGACCCTGACGGCGTCGTTTTTGAATCGATACGCGAAATCGTAGGCCCTGCGGTTCCTGTTGTGGCGACGGTCGATCTTCACGCTAACGTATCGGATCGAATGGTGGATGCAGTGGATGTGCTCGTGTCCTATCGTCGCAATCCGCACACCGACATGGCAGAGCGTGGTGCTGAAGCTGCGGATCTGATTCATGAACTGCTCAGCGGCGTGAAACCCGTGGTCGCTCATGTCCGGCTACCCATTATTTCGCCACCCACGCAATTGCTCACGGCTCCGGGGACGGGGCCGTACGCAGAGATGATTGAGAGAGGAGAAGCGCTCGACGATCCGCGCCTGCTGAATGTGTCGGTCGCAGGGGGTTCTCATACGGCGACACACCGAAGAATGGTCTGACTGTTCTTGTGACTTGCCGCCAAGATCAGGCATACGCTGAGAAAACGGCGAAGGATCTGGCTTCCATTGCCTGGGAGAAGCGTGCAGCTTTTTACCCCGAGTTGATTCCTCTGGAGCAGGCCGTGGAAATCGCGTCCGCCGCAGGCCGGGATGACATGTTGCCCCCAGTCCTGCTGGCCGATGTTGCAGATAACCCTGGTGGTGGCGGGAGAGGCAATACGACCACACTGTTGAGAGCTCTGGTCGAAGCCAGGGTGAAAGGAGCGATCCTGGGGGTGTTCACTGATCAGGCACTTGCCGCGGAGGCTCATCGTTTGGGCGTCGGGAGCAGCTTCAGGGCACTGTTCAATCGCGATGAGACTGCCCGGTTCTCAGAACAGTTCGAAGCCGACGCAACCGTTGTCAAACTGCATTCCGGCAAGGGGGTGGGACGCCGCGGGCAACTTGCCGGTTGCAGCTTCGACCTGGGACCCACCGCAGTGCTGGAAATTGAGGGCATCCGGGTCGTCGTGATCACTCATCGCCATCAGTGCCATGAGCCTATGTTCTTTGAAATGTGCGGAATCGACATCGGCACTGCCCGTTCTGTGGTCTTGAAGTCCAGGGGGCATTTCAGGGCTGCATTTGACGAATTTTTCACAAGCGCTCAAATCCTGCATGTCGATGCGCCAGGACTGACTTCGCCAGCCTTGAATCGCTTTGATTTCAAGCACCTGCCGCGTCCAGCCATTCCGCTGGATGATCTGGATGACTGGAACATTTCAGTCCGTATGAAGGGTGCGCACGCCGCGGCTGGGCACTAGACCACGTCTGGTGCCGGTGCGACGCAGGCTCAGGGGTTGGTCCCTCACGATCATGAGCCTCGCAGGCTCCTCGGGGGCGCCTAGCATGCAGCGTAGCAAAAAGATCTCAGCCAGCTGCCGTGGCAGAGTCAAGAAAGGGAGTTTGGACGCAATTGCGCGGATTACCTGCCGCCGCGCAGCCGGGAATGACGAAGGGGCGATATTTACTTGGCAACCCGCTGGAAAAAGTTTTGTTTCCCATGTGTGCTGAGCCAGCAAGTCGGAGGAAGCCCCGCGCACCTTTGTGGTCAGTACAATCGGAATCAGTTTCCCCTCAGGCAAAACGAGAACCAGGCCCTGCCAGGCTGAGCGACGGACCCGGTATTTGAGGGGCCGTCTTTCCAGGCGATTTCCGGGGTTCGGCACGATACCCGCGTTGGGTTTGATCGTGCATAAGGGGTCGATTCATAAAGGAATTTCCATGAGCTTGCAATGCGGCATCGTGGGCCTGCCCAACGTTGGCAAGTCCACTCTTTTCAACGCGCTGACCAAGGCGGGCATCGCTGCCGAGAACTATCCCTTCTGTACGATCGAGCCGAACACTGGTGTGGTGGAGGTGCCTGATCCGCGTTTGGCGAAGCTGGCCGAGATCGTGAAGCCTGAGCGTGTGCTGCCCGCAATCGTCGAATTCGTCGATATCGCCGGCTTGGTGGCGGGTGCCAGCAAGGGCGAAGGTCTGGGCAACCAGTTTTTGGCGCACATCCGCGAGACGGATGCCATCGTTAACGTAGTGCGCTGCTTCGAAGATCCGAACGTGATCCACGTGGCGGGCAGGGTGGATCCTATTTCGGACATTGAGGTCATCCAGACGGAGCTTTGCCTAGCCGACCTAGGCACCGTGGAAAAGGCTCAGCATCGCTACGGCAAGTCGGCCAGAAGCGGTAACGACAAGGAAGCCACCGCCATGGTCAAGCTCCTGGGCCCCGTGCAGGAGGCGCTCAACCAGGGCATCCCAGTGCGGACGTTGCAACTGTCCAAAGAAGAGCAGGCGCTTCTCAAGCCGCTTTGCCTCATCACCGCCAAGCCGGCCATGTTTGTGGGCAACGTGTCAGAAGATGGTTTTGACAACAACCCGCTGCTGGATCGCTTACAGGAGTATGCGAACTCCCAAAATGCGCCCATGGTGGCCATTTGCGCCAAGATGGAAGCCGATATGGCCGACATGAGCGACGAAGATAAGGAGCTCTTCCTGGCCGAGATGGGTCAGGAAGAACCCGGCCTGAACCGCCTGATTCGTGCCGCCTTCAAACTGTTGGGCCTGCAAACCTATTTCACCGCAGGCGTGAAAGAAGTGCGCGCCTGGACCATCCACATTGGCGACACAGCCCCCCAGGCGGCCGGCGTAATCCACGGTGACTTCGAGCGCGGCTTCATTCGCGCGCAAACCATCGCCTTTGACGACTACATCCAGTTCAAGGGCGAGCAGGGCGCCAAGGATGCGGGCAAGATGCGCAGTGAGGGCAAGGAATACATCGTCAAGGATGGAGATGTGTTGAACTTCCTGTTCAACGTCTGAGTGTTCTCGACTTGACTTTCCCATGATGGGAAGGATTAAGCTTCCCTCATGTCGGTTTTTAACGATGGGAAGTCAGTCATGCGCAATTCGGGCGAAAGCGATGCTCGTGCCAATACCTTGATCAGTTTGCCCATTGAGGGCATGACCTGTGCAAGCTGTGTCGGCCGAGTCGAGACGGCCCTGAAAAAGGTCGAGGGCGTGGGCAGTGTGTCCGTCAATCTTGCCACCGAGCGAGCAGACGTTCACCTTGCCGGTCCCGTTGACCGCGTGGCGCTGGTCCAAGCTGTCGAGAAAGCTGGTTACAACGTCGCCGCGAGCGCTGTTGAGCTCATGGTTGAAGGAATGACCTGCGCCTCATGCGTGGGTCGTGTGGAGAAGGCGCTCAAGGCTGTGCCTGGTGTCACGGAGGCCGTGGTCAATCTGGCCACTGAGCGTGCCACGGTCCGTGGGGTGGCGGCGGTGAACGATCTGATCGCCGCCGTGGAAAAGGCGGGCTACGAGGCGCGAACGATCGACACAAGTGGTCAGGTCGACGAAGAAGCTGCCGAAAAGAAAGATGCCGAGCGCGCTGAACTCAAGCGTGATCTGATGATTGCTGCGTTGCTGGCATTGCCTGTTTTCGTGCTCGAAATGGGGTCGCACCTGATTCCCGGCATGCATGAGTGGGTCATGTCTACCATCGGCATGCGGGAAAGTTGGTATCTGCAGTTTGTGCTCACTTCCCTGGTGCTGGCCATTCCGGGCAGGCGGTTCTATCAGAAAGGTTTTCCCGCGCTTGTGCGCCTGGAGCCGGACATGAATTCCCTGGTCGCTGTAGGCACGGCGGCCGCCTTCGGATACTCGGTGGTGGCCACTTTTGCCCCAGGCTTGCTGCCGGCTGGGACGGTGAACGTCTACTATGAAGCCGCGGCGGTCATCGTGGCTCTGATCTTGCTGGGGCGCTTCCTGGAAGCTCGAGCCAAAGGGCGAACCTCGGAGGCCATCAAGCGCCTGGTCAAACTGAATGCCAAAGTGGCACACGTTGTGCGCGACGGCAAGGTTGTGGATATTCCGATCAACGAAGTGGCACTGACCGATGTGGTGGAGGTGCGCCCGGGCGAGCGTGTGCCGGTCGATGGCGAGGTGACTGAGGGTCTCAGCTTCGTGGACGAGTCCATGATCACTGGCGAGCCCATTCCTGTGGAGAAGTCTGTCGGTGGAGTGGTCATTGGCGGCACTGTCAACCAGAATGGCGCACTGACGCTGCGTGCCACTGCGGTGGGTGGGCAAACCATGCTCGCGCAGATCATCCGGCTGGTCGAGCAGGCCCAGGGGTCCAAGCTACCCATTCAGGCTGTAGTGGACAAGGTGACCCTATGGTTCGTGCCAGCAGTCATGCTTGCGGCCGTGGTGACCTTCCTCGCCTGGCTGATTTTCGGGCCGTCGCCGGCGCTCACTTTTGCGCTTGTGAATGCGGTGGCGGTGCTCATCATTGCGTGCCCTTGCGCGATGGGTCTGGCCACGCCAACCTCGATCATGGTCGGAACAGGCCGTGGGGCGGAAATGGGCGTGCTGTTCCGTAAGGGCGAAGCACTCCAATTGCTGAAGGACGCACGGGTGGTGGCCGTTGACAAGACAGGCACGCTGACTGAAGGCCGTCCCGCCTTGACCGACCTGGAGACCGCCAAGGGTTTTGATCGGAGCGAGGTTCTGGTGAAGGTCGCCGCGGTTGAGTCGCGCTCGGAGCACCCCATTGCCCGAGCCATCGTGGAGTCTGCCGAGGAGGGGGGCAAGGAACTGCCGTCGATGACCGAGTTCGAGTCAGTCACAGGAATGGGTGTGCGCGCGAACGTGGAGGGCGTGCGGGTGGAAGTTGGCGCCGACCGCTTCATGCGCGCTCTGGGGCTTGATGTGGGTATGTTCGCAGGGACCGCCGAACGCCTGGCCGACGAAGGCAAGTCACCGTTGTACGCCGCCCTTGACGGGCAACTGGCGGCCATTATTGCGGTGGCCGATCCCATCAAATCTTCGACCCCTGCTGCTATTGCCGCATTGCACCAGCTGGGCTTGAAGGTGGCCATGATTACGGGAGACAACGCGCGCACTGCCCAGGCTATTGCCAAAAAATTGGGCATCGACGAAGTAATTGCCGAGGTTCTGCCTGCGGGCAAGGTGGAGGCGGTGCGTCGGTTGAAAGCTACCTACGGGAAACTAGCCTTTGTGGGCGATGGCATTAACGACGCTCCCGCACTGGCAGAGGCCGACGTCGGGCTGGCGATTGGCACGGGCACCGATGTGGCCATGGAATCGGCTGATGTGGTGTTGATGTCTGGAAACCTGCAAGGCGTGCCGAATGCGATCGCGTTGTCCAAGGCTACCATTGGCAATATCCGGCAAAACCTATTCTGGGCTTTTGGCTACAACACGGCACTGATCCCCGTGGCCGCGGGTGTGCTCTATCCCGCTTACGGTGTGTTGCTGTCGCCTATTTTTGCAGCTGGTGCGATGGCGCTGTCTAGCGTCTTCGTGCTTGGCAACGCGCTTCGCCTGCGGCGCTTTCAGCCGCCGCTGTCGGTGAAGGCTTGAGGCTGATGCGGCACTCTCACGCGCTCATTTTGTATCCGTGCGGCCACCTCAATGCAGGTGCCAGCCGCGTCAGTCGATCCTGCGATTAGCTTGCCGAGTTGGTTCGGGTGGTGCTCGGCCCTATCGGGTCCAGCGCGATTTTGCGGCGGAAAGGGGCCAAGAGAATGGCCTTCAGCGTCTGATTGGCTGGGTCACGCCCGGTTTCCAGGCCGATCGTCAAGGAGCGACCCTTGTCCGGCACCGTGGGCGAGGCACTGCGAAACAGAAAATCGAGCACTGAAAAGACAGTGGCGTAGTTGCTGTCGGTCTGAATCTGATTGGCACTGTGGTGCACACGATGAAAGGCCGGCGTCACAATAAGTCTGCGCAGGACCTTGTCGAGCCAATCAGGCAAAGCCACACTGCTGTGAGAGAAGGTGGCAACCGTCACGGCGGTGATGCTGTAGGCCAAAACGGCCCACACAGGTGGCGCCAGAATCAGCAGCAAAGGTAGGTTAACCAGCGCTGCCACCATGCTTTCACCCGGGTGGTGGCGGTGTGTGGTGGTGGCGTCCAGTTCAATATCGCTGTGATGAATGGCATGCAGGCGCCACAGCCAGGGCACGGCGTGAGATAAGCGGTGTAGGGTGTAGGTGATGGTGTCCAGCAGGATGAATGTAGCGATCCATTGCGCCCAAATGGGTAGCCCCATCGCGGCAAGGGCGCCACTTCCCGGAGTGACACCCAAGGCACGGGAGCTTGCCCAGAACAGCGCGGAAACCAGCAAGGTGGTGCACACTGCAAGGGCTGAAAGGGTCAGGTTACGGAACCAACGCAGCAGTGGTGCTTTTGATTCTGCAAAAAGAGGCAAAGCCGCCTCAAGCAGCATCGCCACGGTGAGGCTGAAAATGATGGCGGCGATGTAGAGGTGGATCACTGGAAAGTTCGGAGGGGCGAGGAGGCTCGCCACCTCAGGTGTTACGGGTTATTGGTTCTTGAGACTCTTGGTGCTCTTTGGATCGGGCGTTCGAAAGTGGTGTCCGATCGGTCTGGTCGATGCAATTTTCCGCGCCGACTGCGCTGCCCCCTGTAGGAGCGGCTTCAGAGGGTGTCGCAAAACGGCCTCGTTCTTCTTCCCTCTCCCTCCGGGAGAGGGCCAGGGTGAGGGCAGCGGCGCATGATCTGAGACTGTCTTTGGGCGCGCCCCCTCACCCCAACCCTCTCCCGAAAGGAGAGGGGGCAATCGCCACTGCTGCACCAACCACTTTAACGACAGCCTCTTCAGCCGCGATTGGTTTCCTTCGGAGCACAAGACGACATTGATGACGGTGACCCTTCGCGGCTGAAGCCGCTCCTACAAAAGCAGTAATGTTGGACGCCGTTTTGGGTTTTCAAAGTTTTGTTTCTCATGAGGGTGTCGCAAAACGGCCTCGTTCTTCTTCCCTCTCCCGCCGGGAGAGGGCCAGGGTGAGGGCAGCGGCGCATGATCTGAGACTGTCTTTGGGCGCGCTCCCTCACCCCAACCCTCTCCCGAAAGGAGAGGGAGTAATTGCCACTGCTGCACCAACCACTTAACGACACCCTCAAGCTGCTCCTACAGTGCGGGAAAACAGCATGAGGCGGAATCAGCATGCAGTTGGAGAGTTCATCGCCGTGAAGGGCTTTCTTTATACCGGAAGCTCTCCAGGCGGTCCTTCCTCACCATCTGGGATAAATTCAATGTTACATTTGCCGGTGGGTGAAACGACGTAGCCTACAGTGCATTCTGGTGAATCTGGCGGCGGCGAATTGACGACAGACCCCGGATTAGGCCGGATGGCTATGATCTTCAGAGGCACTCCAGCCGTATTAGTCAGTTGTGTCCAATAACTGGCCATTACAGTTCCGCCGGTAGGAGACGACATGTTTTCTAGATCTGCAACAATGGCCTTGGCTTCCTGAACCAGACCATGACCAGCGGCTGCAGCTGCAAGCGCCCCTGCTACCAGTGTCAAGTTCGACAGCAGTCGGCCGTTGACACGTCCGCGAAGACCCCGGTAGGCGACAACGGCAACCAGCAGGGCCATCAGCACCAGCATCCATTCGCCGAGTGTTGGGACGGCCGACACGCTGCTGGTCAGCGGCGCATAGTCGACGCTGCCCCCGGAGCCACTCCGCCAGCCCAAGATGCCGAACCGACCAACAAAAGCGCAACGGTTGTGAGTGATTTTCGGGGTAAGCGATTAAATGAAAACTTAGCCAGCATCCGGAGCCTCCTGAGATTGAAATAATTTTTCAGGGGCCATTATTCTCAGAAGACAAATTTCTTGTCAATGTGCCTGGCCTTCTTGGGATGAGCTGCATGAATCCCTGCGGTCTGCTGTCGTTTGGCGTCGGGCGATCCGCTGCGTTGCTTTTTTTGCCAATAGCTGGGCTATTGGCTGCAAAAAGACGCCTTGCGCTTCATCCCGATCCGCACTACCACCGACTCGCGAGGGTTATGCAGGGCATCCTTAACCGTCTAACCAGTCAAAGGCAACATTACATGTGTTGCCTGGTGAGACGACGAAGTTCACAGTGCACTCGGGTGTTTCTGGGGGCGGCGAAACAACATGGGACCAGTCGTTGGGCCGAATGGCCTTGATTTTCAGTGGCACACCTGAAGTGTTGGTCAGCCGAGTCCAATAGGCGGTGGTTTCCACCGTTCCGCCGCTCGCGGATGACATGTTCTGTTCGTTCGCAGCAGGTGTTGCTCTGACCTCCTGAATCAAGCCATGACCGGCAGCGGCAGCCGCCAAGGCGCCTCCTGCAAGCGTGAGGTTTGATAACAATCTGCCATTGACTCGCCCGCGGAGTGCTCGGTAAGCCATTACTGCCAGCAAAAGGCCCAACAACACCAGCATCCATTCACTCAGCGATGGCACAGCCGCCACATTGGCGGTCAGCGGCTCGTATTCGATGGTGCCTCCCACCGGCACCCCTGCCCAGGCCGCAGGCCCGCAAAGCAACAGCCCGAAGGCCGTCAATGATTTCCCGCTCACGCGCGGTAACGATAATTTGGCTTGCATTCAAAATCTCCCAAGATTGGAATACTTATTTCACTAATTCTCAGCGGCATGTTGAGTTTATGTCAATGTGTAAAAGCGTGTGACACGAAACTTCCAGGCAGGGTTGCTGATTAGCAGCCGGTCTATCCCGCGCGACGAAATGTAAAGTTGATTCGTGCGGCGCCGCTCAAGGGGTGGGTGTCTTCCTTGAGCGGCGCCACTCCGTGAAATCGAAGCCGGTCTACGCCGCCCCACACGGCCACGTCGCCATGAAATAGGGGCACCCGTTCGGCGCGGTCAGCCCGACGCAGTCCTCCCCACAGGAAAAATGCGGGAATGCCGAGGGATACCGAGACGATGGGGGCTAAGAAGTCACGCTCGTTCCGGTCCTGGTGGAGCGACATGCGGGCACCGGGCTGGTAGCGGTTGATCAGGCAGGCGTCCGGTGTGAAGTCGGCAAAGCCTCCTTGCCTCGCCGCGTCTTGAGCCAATTGCATGAACGGGGCGGGCAGGGCGGGCCATGGCAGGCCGCTGTCAGGGTCGAGCGCCGAGTAGCGGTAGCCGCGTGTATCGCTGGTCCAGCCGAGTGTGCCGCAATTGGTGAGTGCGACGGACATGCGTTGGCCTCCGGGGGTGACCATGTGCCGAAAAGGCGCCTGTTCGATGACAGTCTGCAGCGCCGGCCAAAGTCTCTCGACATGCGGCAGAGCAAATCCGCGCAAGACCAGAGCTTGCGGGCCGAGGCGCGTCTCGGTGCCAGCGAGATGATGATCGTCCAGATCAAACAACGGCGCGGTGCTCATACGTGCCAGACTGCGTGCTCATATGCGCCGACGGTGAGTCAGTTCAGGAGGTTGGCCAAAAATACAGCAGTGCAGAGGTCATTGCAAGGTACCGGGCGAACTTGCCGGCCGCCATGTATCCGGCACAGGGGATCAATGGCATCTTCAGCCAGCCGGCCACCGCGCAAAGCGGGTCGCCGATGATGGGAAGAAAAGACAAGAAGCACGCCTTCGGCCCCAACTTTTCCAGCCATACCAGCGCCCGCAGATGGGTGGATGAGTGGCGGTACTTGTCCACCACCTTGTGTGCGCCCAGACCCATCCACCAACTCACTATTCCTCCCAGTGTGTTTCCAGTGGTGGCCACCAGGATCGCTGGCCAAAACAGGTGGGGGCTGAGCTTGATCAGGCCGAAAACCGCGGGCTCTGAGCCCATGGGTAGCAACGTGGCCGACACGAATGCCACCACGAAGACTGTAGAAAGCCCGTATTCGGGCAGCGCGAGCGCGTTGAGTAGGGTTTGCAACCAAGCTTCCATCAGGCCGGCAAGTGTAGGGCGTTTTGGGTGCAGGCTATGTGGAGCGCGATTTCAATTGCTGAAATTTTGAGCAGATAGAATTGCGCTCCTGCCGATCCCATCCTAAAGTCCTTCTACCCGCGCTTGCCCACGCTCATGCAGATCGGTTCTCATGCCCTTCCCAACAACGTCTTCGTTGCTCCGATGGCGGGCGTGACCGATCGACCGTTTCGCCAACTGTGTCGCAGTTTCGGCGCGGGCTACGCGGTCAGCGAGATGGTGACGTCACGCAGGGATCTGTGGCACACGCTGAAGACTTCACGCAGGGCTGACCATAGCGGCGAACCGGGACCCATCGCAGTTCAGATTGCCGGGACGGATGCCGAGATGATGGCCGAGGCCGCAGCCTACAACATTGATCGCGGCGCGCAGATCATCGACATCAACATGGGCTGCCCCGCCAAAAAGGTGTGTAACAAATGGGCAGGCTCAGCCTTGATGCAAGATGAGCCCCTCGCGTTGCGTATCATTGAGGCTGTAGTTGCGGTGTGCGCCCCGCGCGCCGTGCCGGTTACGCTGAAAATGCGGACCGGCTGGTGCGCCCGCGAGAAGAATGCCCTGCGCATTGCCCGCGCGGCCGAGGCTGCGGGGGTTCAAATGCTTACTATTCATGGTCGCACGCGCGAGCAGGGGTATAAGGGATTGGCCGAGTACGACACCATCGGCGCGGTCAAGGCGTCGGTGCGCGTACCGGTGGTTGCCAACGGCGACATCGATTCCCCGGCCAAGGCGCGTGCTGTGCTGGCTGCCACCGGTGCCGACGCCGTCATGATCGGGCGTGCCGCACAGGGGCGACCCTGGATTTTTCGCGAGGTGGTTCATCACCTGGCTACGGGCGAGTTTCTGGCGGCCCCGCTGATGCTGGAGGTGCGCCGTGCATTGTTGGCGCATTTGCAGGATCACTATGCACTCTATGGAGAGTACACGGGTGTTCGCTCAGCAAGAAAGCACATCGGTTGGATGCTTCGTGGCCTGTATGGCGGCGAGGATTTCCGGGCCGTGATCAATGAGTTGGAGGATGCCGACGCGCAATGGCGCGCGGTGAGTGACTATTTGCAGGCTCTGGCTCAGCGCCACGAGCGATGGCCGGGCATTCCGGCGCCGGCGCCTGCCAAT